>NZ_JAGIOS010000003.1:1248412-1560515 GCF_017876815.1 Sinorhizobium meliloti
GCAGGTGCCCCGTGCTCCGCTGCCGCGCCGTGCGCCGCCGGCGCTCCGCTCGCAGCACCACCTCCACCACCCGCGCCAATGCCGTCCGCGCCTTGTGCCGCGGGAGCGCCCTGCGCCGCGGCGGCACCGAAGCTCGCGCCTCCGCCGCCGCCGGCTCCCCTGCCGACCGAGGGGAAGAAGCTTCCGCCGCCTCCGCCGCCCGCTCCCTTGCCGGTACAGGGAAATGGCTGAGGAAGCCGTAGAACTCGCGCGCCGCGAGATCGCCTACTGCGAAACCTTGCTCGCCAAGGGCGGCCTCAACGTGCTCAGCGAGACCTTTCGCGACACGGCTGAAATCAAGGCCTGGGACCACTACCCGACCGGCGATGTGTTCGACCCGACGAGCGGCGCGCAGTGGTTCTATCACTGCCACCCGGCTGAAGAGGGGGCGGAAGAACACGGCCATTTCCACTGCTTCTTGCGACCGCAAGGACCGCAAGGGCCGATCCACCATCTCGCGGCCGTCGGGGTTGACGCTCACGGGCGCCTTCTGCGGCTTTTCACGGTGAACCAGTGGTGGTCGGCGATGACTGGCTCGGCGCGGAAGGCACGATCGCTCTTTTGCCGCGCTTCGACGTGCAGATGCCGCGGCCGTCTTATCTCGTGAACCGTTGGCTGACGGCAATTTTCACCGCCTACGAGCAGCAAATAACCGAACTGATCCGCGAGCGTGACCGCGCCTTGCTCGCACACCGCCCGCCTGAAGGCGTCGAGGCGCGCCAGGACCGTGCGCTGGAGGTCACTTCGGAACTCAAGCTCTCAGATCGATAGGTATACCCGACCCCTTGCGGCCGACGCGCGGTGGCGGCATTTCAACCGCTCCCGGGCCGCATTAGTTCGGGCAGCCCGGTTCGCCCGGTTGGCAGACTGGTCGCTGCGGTCTGCGACGGTCACTGTCACCACCGCGGTTACGATTGTCGTCGCCGCGGCGGATGACGCGATCGCCATTATCACCCCGACGTTCGAAGTTCTGGCGGTTGCGATCTCCGCGGTTGCGCAGTTCACGGTCGGAGTCCGGCTGCGTGTCGACATTCGGCCTGCGGCTGGGCGCGCGATCGAGACCGGGTAGGCGGTCCGGACGATCGTCAAAGTCCCGGCGTCTTTCAGGGGTGCGGCTAAAATCGGGACTCCGCTCCAATCTCCGGTCGAATTCCGGGCGCGGAGCCGGCCGCGGCTCGAAACCAGGTCTGCGGCCGGGCGGCCGGTAAGGTTCCGCGCGGCGATCCGGGCTGCGATAGAAGTCTGGTCCGCGGCGCCAGCGGTCGCGGTCGCGATAAAAATCGCGGTCACGGTAGTGGCGATCCCAATAGCTGCCGAAGCTGAAGACAACGACGGGAATACCGAGCGGGCGATAGTATCGAGGCCCGACCGAAATGCGGCGCTGTTGATAAAGTGCTTGGATATACCGTCCATGCACCCAGCCACGACCGTCGTAGAACTCCACGTCGCACCATGGCACGTCGGCAAGACAGCCGTAGATTTCAATGGATTCGCCGGCCGGAATCACGGTGACCGCCGGATATGCTGTGCTTGGGCCCGCGCGCATATTGACGTTCGCCGTCGCGAAGCCTTCTGCCGCCTGAGCGATGGCCGGAGCAAGCACGAGCAGCCCGGTCGTGACAATTTTCAAAAGCGTGGATTTCATGTTTTCAACTCCCTGGAGGCATGCATGGTGCCACCACATCCGGAATTTGATTTGCTTCGGGTTTTTTCCGGTTCCCGGGCATCGTCGGAGCGCCTGCCGGCTTGTGTCAGGCGGCCACAATCCTCTTGTCTTTTAATGGTTTATAGCGCCTTTTGCATGAACGCAGCTTGAACGCTGGGGCCGCGACCCCCCGCATGAAGCCGATGAGCTTGACGACGGACGCTTCGAGTCTCTTCAGCGCCTGTGCCTGGCAGAAATGGGCTCTGAGCGCGCCGAGCCTGCCAGGGAGCATCCACGGGACGTCGGTAAAATGCGCGTCACACGAAACAGTAAGGGCGGGCACGAAACCCAGCCGCAATTGAATGAGGATCATCCAAGCGACGACCGTCCCGCGAGCATTCACATGTCAGTCGCTTGACGAATCATCTACGGACGGTTCTCCCGTCGCGACGGGAACGGCTTCGGCACTTGAAGGGGATGGAAAAACGGGCTTGAGGAGCATTGGGAGGATGCGATGCAAGAGGGCGCCGCCGAGCGGCACGGCATTCCACCCGGAGGTGCGGTTGCCATAGGTTTCCGCCAGGCCACGGGGCTCGTCCAGGAGGGTGAGCAGCAGGTACCTGGGATTGTCCGCCGGTACGATGCCCATGAAGGACGTCACGTTGAGAACCTTGGAATAGCGGCCCTGGACCACCTTTTCCGCCGTGCCGGTCTTGCCGCCGATTACGTAGCCGGGGACATCGGCCTTCGTGGCTGAGCCGACGGCGGCGTTGAGGCGTAGGAGGTGGCGTATCGCCTCACTGGTGTTCGCAGACAAGAGACTCTCCGCTATGGTCCGTTCGGACACGGGACTGTCTTTTATGAAGGTGGGCCTGATCAGCCTTCCGCCGTTCGCCAGAGCGGCGACGGCCATGCTGGCTTGCAGTGGCGTGACGGCGATCCCGTGGCCGAAGGAAACCGTTGCCGTGGTCACCTCGCTCCAAGAGGATGGCCGCAGCGGTGCGGCGCTCTCCGGCAGCTCGGTCGCAAGCCGAGACAGAACGCCGAAACGTCCGAGAAAAGTCCGCAACGCTTCGGGGCCGAGCGTCATTGCCATTTTCGCCATGACGATGTTCGAGGAGTGAATGAAAGCTTCGGGAACGGTGAGCGGCCTATATTTCCCGCGATAGTCATGGATGCGTTGCCGGCCAAAGCTCAAAGGTCTGCTTGCATCCACGACGGATTCGAGATCGAACCGGCCCGACTCCAGCGCCATTGCCGTCGTCAGAGCCTTGAAGGTCGATCCCATCTCGAAAACGCCGGCGGTAACGCGATTTATCCGGTCGGGCTTGAAGGCATCCACGGGATTGTTCGGGTCAAAGGCCGGATAGGAGGCGAGCGCCAGTATTTCGCCATTCGTGACGTCGAGGAGGAGCCCGGCACCCGCAGCAGCTCCGAATTTCGTGACGGCTTTACCGAGTTCCTGCTCCATGGCGTACTGAACGCGCAGATCGATTGAAAGCTCGACCGGCTGGAGATCACGCCCTTTAAGGGCAAGGCCGGCGCCGCGTAGGTCGGCAAGCCAGTTTGCATCGATCCATTTTTCGATGCCGGCGATGCCGAAATTGTCGATGTCCACGGCGCCAAGGATATGGGCAGCCAATGAGCCGTTCGGATAGAGCCGTTGATTTTCTGGCCGAAAGCCGACCGCCGCCAGTCCCGAATCGATGACCGCCTGCTGCTTGTCCGGAGGTATCTGCCGCTTGATCCATGTGAAGGCATCTTTGCTACGGAGGCGAGAGTGGAGTTCGCCCGCGTCGAGTTCCGGGAAGATCGCCGTGAGTTTCTCGACCGCCTCGTCCAGATCGGGAATCGATCGCGGCTCGATGTAGAGTGACGCGATCGGAATGTCGGTCGCGAGCAACTGCCCATTCCTGTCGACGATTGCGGGTCGTCCACCTGGAGCCCTGTCATAGGGGAGGCGGGTTTCGCGGCCTGCCTCTTCCTTCATACCGAGTTGCACAAGTCGTATGAACGCGCCGGCGAAAATGGCCGCAAATGCTGCCATAATGCAGACGATGCGTAACCGCCTGCTGCGTGCCCTGCTCCGCAGGGCGAAGGCGTGCTTCCTCATTTCGATCCCTCGACGAGATAAGAGGCAATTGGCTCAATAGAGGCCGTGGGGGGCGGTCAGAAGCTGCTCGCGCAGCGCGGCAGGGAATTCGGCTCCCTCCGCTCCGAACCCGTCTATGACGGGACATTCCGTCAAGCACGGCCCGGTTCCCGGTTTGAATACCTCGACAGCCGAACCGGGATCTCCTGAAGCGGCTCGCTTGCCCGTGCGGCGGTTTACGCTCGCGAAGGTCAAGCCTTGCGGAACGGGAAAGTCCACGGCAGGTCTGCCGCTCATCGCCACCTTCATGAACTCAATGAAGATCGGGGCCGCAAGTCCGCCGCCCGTTTCGCCATAGCCCATCGGCTTCGGTGCGTCGTAGCCCATGAAGATGCCGGTCACGAGCGTCGGGGTGTAGCCGACGAACCAGACATCCTTCTCGTCGTTGGTGGTCCCGGTCTTGCCGGCGACGGGGGCGCCGAGCTGCGACACTCGGTGCGCCGTTCCACGCTCGACCACGCCGCGCAGCATCGATGTCACCTGATAGGCCGTCATTGGGTCGAGCACCGGCTTGCGGGTGTCGCGAAGCACCGGCTCTTCCTGATGCAGCCACTTTGTGGCGTTGCATCGATCGCAGGCGCGATCGTCGTGACGGAAGATCGTACGACCGTGACGATCCTGGATGCGGTCGATCATCGAGGGCTGCACGGCGTGTCCGCCATTGGCGAGGACCGCATAGGCCGAAACGAGCCGCGTCAGCGTCGTTTCGCCGGCTCCGAGCGACATCGGCAGGTAGGGAGCGAGCTTATCGTAGAGGCCGAAGGCGCGGCCGTATTCGGCAACGAGGTCCATGCCAAGATGTCGGGCGAGGCGCACCGTCATCAGGTTGCGGCTCATCTCAAGCCCTGTGCGCAGAGTGGAAGGACCGCCGAATTTTCCATCGTAGTTCTTCGGTTTCCACAGACGGCCCGCCCCGTCCGGCATCGAAAAGGGTGCGTCCATGACCAGCGTCGCCGGGGTGTAGCCGGTATCCAGTGCGGCCGCGTAAACGAACGGCTTGAAGGCTGAGCCGGGCTGACGAGATGCCTGCGTCGCACGATTGAAGCGTGACTGTGCAAAGGAAAAACCGCCAACGCTCGCCAGCACGCGCCCTGTATTCGGGTCCATCGACACGATCGCGCCCTGTACTTCCGGTATTTGGCGCAGGAGATAACCGTTTCCCGCCTTCTCGACATAAATGACGTCCCCTGGCGAGAGGACCTTGTCGATGGAGTCGACCTGCCTAATCTTGCCTCCGGCAGCAAGCTTCAATGCCCAACGCATGGTATTTCTGCCGATAAGGCCCGTTTCAGGGCTGGTCGCCGAGTGCTCGGGACTAAGCTTTGCACGGCGCAGTCCGATGCCCACACCTGCATCGGAACAGGAGAGCACCACGGCGAGCTGCCATTCCTTCACATCCGTGAATGTCTCGTGCTTAGCCAACGCCGTCGCCCAGTCTCCGGAAATGTCGATATGCGCGACCGGCCCCCGAAAACCCCGCGCTTGGTCGTAGTCGACGAGGCCGGCGCGCAGCGCCATCAGCGCAGCCGCCTGAAGGGTCGGGTCAAGCGTCGTGCGCACGGAAAGCCCGCCATCATAGAGAGCCGCCTCGCCATATTGCCCCGCGACTTCCCGGCGCACTTCCTCAACGAAATAGTTTGCCTCTGCCATGACGGGGTTTTTGGCCTGAGGCTTAACCCCGAGAGGTCTCGCCATCATGTTGCTTGCCTGCGCGGCGCTAACGAAGCCGTTGCGTTGCATCTGGCCAATCACCCAGTTGCGCCGGCTGGCCGCGCGTTCGGGATGCCGGTGCGGGTTGTAGTTGTTGGGTCCCTTCGGCAGGGCAGCGAGATACGCTGCCTCGGCAACGGTCAGCTCGTTGACGGACTTGTCGAAATAGGTTAGCGCACCGGCGGCGATGCCGTAGGCCCCGAGCCCCAGGTAGATGTCGTTCAGATAGAGCTCGAGGATTCTGTCTTTGCTGAGCGAGTGCTCGATGCGGATGGAAAGCGCCGCCTCCTTGATCTTGCGTCGAAGGGTGCGATCCGAAGAAAGCAGAAAGTTCTTGGCAAGTTGTTGCGTGATTGTCGAGGCGCCGATCAACGGTTGGCCGGAACCCAGGTTCACGGCATTGGACCAGGCAGCCTTGACGACACTCAGGACATCAATTCCGGAATGGGAGTAGAAGCTCTTGTCTTCCGCCGAGAGAAAGGCTGCCTTCACGCGCTCGGGGATCGCGGCGATGGGCAGATACAGACGCCTTTCCCTGGCGTATTCGGCAATGGGCGTTCCGTCATACGCGTAAAACCGTGTCATGAGCGCCGGCTCCCATTCTGCAAGCTTGCGGTGATCCGGCAGGTCGTTCGCGACTTCCCACAGATAAACGGCGCCGATGCCGAAGATACCCAGCAATGCAGCCGAGGTGATGCCGAAGATATAACCAATGAGCTTCATGCTGATACCAATGGTTCAGACCAGACAAAAACTTGACACAAGGAATAGGCGCCGTCCGTCGCAGATGCCGCGAAGGTCGTGATTGAATGCATAGAGCGGGATGAAGAAAGTGTGCGGTTTTCTGCTCGAAGCCCGATCTAACCTATTGGAATCGATCACTTTCATGATTTTAGGTCGACCCGGCCTAAGATCATCGTGATCTTGTGTTGCCTTGAACTGCGGGGAGAATGGCAGAAGCGATAGCACTCGACAAACGAGCAATCTTGCGGCTAGGCATGAATCAGATTTGGCCTTAACCGAAACTGATTCCATGGAACTCCCAAAACTGCCCCTCAATGCATTGCGTGCCTTCGAGGCATCGGCGCGGCACTGCAGCTTCACCCGTGCGGGACTGGAGCTACGGGTTTCGCAGACTGCAATCAGCCATCAAGTGAAGTCGCTCGAGGATCTGCTTGGCGTCAAATTGTTCCGCCGGCTGCCCAGGGGCCTTGCCCTCACCGATGAGGGGTCGGCGCTTGCCCCGGTAATGAGCGATGTATTCAAGCGCATGTGCGCGACCCTAAGCCGTTTCGAGGAAGGAAACTTCCACGAAGTCGTGACCGTTGGCGTCGTCGGCACTTTTGCAATTGGGTGGCTCATGGAGCGGTTGCCGGATTTTCATGATGCACATCCGAACCTCGACCTGCGCATCCTGAGCAATAACAACCGCGTCGATCTGGCCGGCGACGGTCTCGACTTCGCGATCCGGTTCGGCGACGGGTCGTGGCATGGCACGGACGCAATGCACCTGTCGGCCGCACCGCTATCGCCAGTCTGCTCGCCTCAGATTGCCGTTCGGCTGAAGGAACCGGTCGACCTCGCTAGAATCGAGCTGTTGCGTTCGTACCGATCCGATGAGTGGGCGCAATGGTTCCGGGCAGCGGGAGCCCAGCCTCCAATCCTGCGCGGCATGGTTTTCGATACCTCGCTGGCGCTGGCAGAGGCGGCCGCCCGGGGCTCAGGTGCAGCCCTTCTGCCGATAACCATGTTCGAGCATTATCTCGAGAGCGGGCGTCTGGTGCAGCCTTTCGACATCACGATTGCAGCGGGTGACTACTGGCTGACATGGCTGAAGTCACGCCAGTTCACCAGGGGTATGATCGCGTTCAAGTCGTGGCTGAAGCAACAGTTGCCCGACCCTTCCGGCGTGCTATAGGCGGCAGCGTGGCGGCGAGGTAGGCACGCCTGCTCTCGCGATCTCTGCCTTCAAGCTGGTCGCCGCGCCCTCATATTAAAGGGCGAGCTCGCTGTCCTTGATGTCGCTGATCGGTGCGAGCATCGAAAGTTCGAACGGGCGCAACGCGCTGCGGGCGGCTGTGAGGTGCGGCCAATCGGGATTGACGAGCGCGCCGCGGCCCAGCGCGATCATGTCCGCTCCTGATTCCATCACCTGTTCAGCGCGCGCAAGCTCGTGCAGGCTGCCATTGGCGATGAGGAAGAGACGCGGCGCATGGCGGCGGGCAAGCGACACGAGAGAAATTTCGCCCCCTTCGAAGGCCGGTCGCCATGCTTCGAACTCCGTCACATGAGCGAAATCAGCCGGGCTCTCGGCCAGTGCCTCGAATACTCTCGCCGCGCCCTGTTCCCGCTCTGCCCATTTGTGCCGGAAGTCGTTGACCTTCCCCTGAGAGAGACGCAGTCCGAGCGGCACCGATGGGCCGATCGCCGCGCGCACGGCCTTGAGCACTTCGAGCGACAGGCCGAAGCGAGCGACGATGTCGCCACCCCAACGGTCCTGGCGATGGTTGGTGTAGTCTGTGAAGAACTGATCCAGGAGATAGCCGTTGGCGCCGTGGATCTCGATGCCGTCGAATCCGGCGACCTCGATCGCCAGGCGCGCCGCACCGGCGAAGCCCTCAATCGCCGCGGCGATCTCTGCTTCGCTGATCTCGCGCGGCATGGCATAGGGACCGTCGCCGCGGTAGCCGGTCATCTGACTGCCCTTCGGGCGGATCGCCGAGGGACCGATTGTGTCGGAACGATAAGGATTGCCCTGCGACAGCGCGCCGCCATGCATGAGTTGTGCGAAGATGCTGCCGCCGGCCGCATGGACCGCATCGACGGCGCGGCGCCAGGCATCCGCCTGTTCCCGGTCGGTCAGGCCAGGCTGACCCGAATAGGTCTGCGCATAGGCCTTGTCGGTGTAGATGCCTTCGCTCGTCACCAGGCTGAAGCCGCCGCGTGCGAAGCGCTGATAGTAGCGCACCATGCGTTCGCCCGGCACACCAGCGCACGAGGCGCTGATGCGTGTCATCGGCGCGACCGACAGGCGGTTGGCGAAATCGAGACCTTTGAGGCTGGTACCGGTGAAGACCGGTGAGGGGATGATCGCCGGTGCGTTCATGTCAGTGGCTCCCGTCGAGCGCAATCGCCTCGATCTCGATCATTGCTTTTGGCGAATAGAGCGAGGAAACCTCGATGATGCTGTCTGCGGGATAGGGCGCGGAGAACCACTTGCGGCGCAGCTCTACGATCTTTGCGAAGTTTTCCATGGAGCGCAGGAAGATCGTGACCTTGACGACTTTGTCGAGCCCAGAACCGGCGGCCTTCAGGGCGCGATCGAGATTGCCGAAAGCCTGCTCGGCCTGGCGATCGAAGTCGCCTTCGCCGACGATCTCGCCATTGTCACCGATCGCCGCCTGACCCGAAACGAAGACGAAGCCGTTAGCCTTGATTGCCTGCGAGAGCAGGAACGGCGCATAAGGATCTGGCTTCGTGACGACCTGTTCGAGAAACATGGGTGTCCTTTCATGCTTGAGTCTTTCTCAGCTCGGCACTGTCGCCT
Organism: Sinorhizobium meliloti; assembly: GCF_017876815.1. Classification (NCBI taxonomy): domain Bacteria; kingdom Pseudomonadati; phylum Pseudomonadota; class Alphaproteobacteria; order Hyphomicrobiales; family Rhizobiaceae; genus Ensifer; species Ensifer meliloti. The sequence goes on from NZ_JAGIOS010000003.1 coordinate 1,257,506, forward strand.
TGCTTGTCGAGGGCAATATGTTGGTCCCTTCGTGCATTGACAAAGGAACATTTCTCAGTCGATACATGAGATGTACTCATGCGTGGGGAAGTGATGAGAAAGCTGCCGCCACTTGGCGCATTGCGCGTCTTCGAGGCTGCTGCCCGCCGGCTGAGCTTCAAGGACGCTGCCGAGGAACTCAACGTTTCCGCGACCGCCGTCAGCCACCAGATCCGCCAGCTGGAGGAGATGCTGAACGTCAAGCTCTTCGAGCGCGCAACGCGGCAGGTGCATCTGACCGCCGCGGGAAAGACGCTGTTTCCAGTGCTGCGCGAGGGCTTGGATCGCTTCGAACAGGCGATCGCAGACGTGCACCGCCAGCAGGCAGGGCAGGTGGCGCGGCTCACTTCCACCGTCGCGTTCGTAGCGAAGCGGCTGGCGCCGCTCGCGGGTTCGTTTCGCGAGATGTATCCCGATTGGACGTTGCGACTCGACGCCTCTAACCGGGCCGTCGATCTGGAGGCAGATGCGGACGCCGCCATCCGTTTCGGTGGTGGGAACTATCCGGGCCTCGTCACGGAGCCGCTTTTTGCGGATCGCTTTGCGCCGGTCTGCGCGCCGAGCCTCGCTCAGACCAGCGCTGCTGATCTCCGGCTTGCGACGCTCATCCATTTCGATTGGGGTCCGGCACGGCGTGACGATCCGCGCGCACCTGTGTGGCGGCAATGGCTGGCACGGGCCGGCGTCGAGGACATTGACGCGAGTGCGGGTATTTCCTTCACCGACGAGATCCATGCGGTCCAGGCCGTGGTGGCCGGGCAAGGGATCGGGCTGCTGAGCCTTACGCTGGTGGCGGAGGAGCTTGCCTCCGGCATCCTCGTCCAACCATTCGAGTTATCGCTTGAAGGCGACCGCTACGATCTCGTCTACAGCCCGCGCATGGCGGACCGGCCTGCGACGCGCGTGCTGCGCGACTGGGTGATCGCGCAGTTCGGCGGCACGGTCCATCAACTCGGCCCACGGCCAGCTTCGCAGCCTCGCGCTTAGAGTAGAGCGTTGAAGCTACGCCCATCCGCACGGAAAACCGTTTCGCCCTTTCCTGGAAGTGCTCTAACGGACCTCAGGCATCGTGACCGGCATGCCAGCCGACAGCGCCTGTATCGTAGTTCGCTGCCAGTCAGATCAGCAACCGTGCCGCTCGTCCTTGCTTGCGTTCCGCATTGTTGTAATAGGTCGCCGCCTGCATCACTGACTTATGCAGTGACTGCTGCATCGCTTCACGCCGCGGTTTGCCGCCCCGGTCAGATAGCCGGATCTTAGGCCATGAGCCGGCCGGGTCGCCAAGTACAGGATCGTCGTCAACGAGGTTATCTACACGCAATCCTGCAACTTCGGACCGAGGCCGCCCGCCAGAAGCAAACGCGGTCAAAAACAGCGCGCGATGACGCACGTCAACCAGCCGATCGCTGGCACAGGCTTCGAGAAGTTTTGCGAGTACGTCGCCGGTGACTGCCTTCCGGCTCTTGCGCTGCCGTGGTCGAGCGCTGGCGAGGACGGCAAGCCGCAGGGCGGATTCCAGCGACGGCGCGCCGAAAGCGCCGGTCAGGCCGCGCCAGCGGGTGAGGATCGACCAGGTGGTCAGCCGGCGGCGCACCGTCCCCGGTGCGTGCGGGCGCAGGGCACGCAATCCAGCCGCGGACCTCCGCCGGCATGCCGTGGGTAAGGTCCTCCTTGCGCTTAACCGGATGCCACAGGTGATGGGCAACGAATTCCGGGGGCAGCGATTCCGGCGCAGGCCCGGGGAGGGCGCTCCCGTTGCGAGCCGGCACCAGGCCTGGATAGCCGAGCTCCGTGAGCGTATTTTCGCCCATGCCCTCACTGGCGAGGTGCTTGAGGGTCGCCAGGTCGTCGTCGGTCAGCAGCGCGGCGAGCTGGTCGCGCCGGTCGAACGGCAGTATGGCGTCGAGCGGCGCGCCGCGGCTGGCAATGGCTGTCGATGGCACGATCATCGCGGCAGCCCGTCTTCGTCATAGAGATCATCGTGCGCCGACGTCATATCATGTTCCCGGCCCGGCTTTGCTTCCGCAGCGCGCAAATGGCGTCAGTCTTGCCAGATGCCTCACGTGCGACTATATTTCGCCTCAAGTGAGCGGAGATCAACAAATGTTAGCTTTTGAGAATGTTGCCGATGTCTTGGGTTTGCCGGCGAAGGAAGCGGCGGCCCGCTCTCCGCTCGGACTGATTACGCGCATAGAGGGAGGGTTGCCCGTCGCGGCATTGGAGCGCGTGGTCCACCTTCTGGCTCCCAATGACAGCCAGTTCAAGTATCGCTTGGTGCCGAAGGCGACCTATGAACGCCGAAAGGCGACGCTTCGGCTCTCACCGGACGAGGGGATGCGCGTCGCGCGTGTCGCCCGTGTCTGGAATCTGGCGCTGGATGTTTGGCAAAGCGAGGAGGAGGCCCGTGATTTCCTGTTTCGGCCTCACCCCATGCTTGAGGACAAACGTCCGATTGATGTGGTCATTCAGAGTGAGATCGGCGGCGAACTCGTCCTGGAAACCCTCGCAAGCCTGAAGTACGGCAGTGCTGCGTGAGCGCCCAGATTCTTGATCGGACGCTGTCGGCGTTTCGAATAGGCGACCCGAAAGGGACCTATCCCATATTCGACGCAACCGGCTCAACCATAGCCCCGGGGCGCTGGAACACGCCGGCAGGTCCGATCATCTACAGCAGCGAGCACTATTCAACGGCGGTGCTCGAAAAGCTGGTGCATGGCAGCGGCCGATTGCCGCCAAACCAGCACTACGTTGAAATCACAATACCGCGCGGCTTTACCTATGAGGTCTTTTCGCCGCCGGACATCCCAGGCTGGGATACGATGCCGCCAACAGTGAGCAGGGGATTTGGCGAGCAATGGTGTCTCGAAAGGAGGAGCGCAATCTTGCTGGTCCCCAGCGTTGTCGCCCGGCTCGACCAGATTATTTTGATAAATCCAGCTCATCATGAGTTCCCTGAAATACAGGTCAGCCTGCATCAGCCGGTTTACTGGGATCGGCGCCTCTTCGGATCGTAACTGTGCGGGTCACCGCGCCTGCTCGGCTCAGATGATCATACTGGCCGCTCTGCCCTGGTTACGGTCGGCGTCATCGTCTTTGTTCGCCACCTGCGTGGCAGGCTTTGCTTTTATCGTTTCCGCAGGAGGTCTAGCGCGATTTTGCCACTCTCATTGATCAATTTCCCAATGAGGAATTCCAAGGAGGAGGGATCGTGGAAGTCAGCGCCAGTGACAGTGAGCTCGTTGCGGTGATGAGACAGTATTTGTCGCCAAAGCCGAGCTGGAGAGCTTGAAAGCACAACTGGACGCGGCACGACAGAGCCGGCGAGGCGATCGCGTACTCCACGCTTCTCGTTAGAACGCTGAGCACGCCGCCGACCTGCAGCGCTCGCATCGCCTCAAGAGAGAGAGGGCGTCGCTGATGCAGCGTGCTGAAGTCTGGGGCAGGGCAGCATCGGGTGCTGACGAGCACGATAGATGGGACGCGGAAGCGGAGTCGGAAGAATTGCGGTCGTTTGAGAAGCGGACCGATGCTCTCTTCCGTACTTAGTCACGCTTAGACGATCAGCCGGGCCGCTCGTCCATTCTTCGCTCCGCGTTGTTGTAGTAGCTCGCCACTTGGGTCACCGATTTGTGCAGTGACTGCTGCCTCGCTTCCGGCAGGGAAACACCGCGGTTTGCCGCCTCCGTCAGATAACCGGATCTCAGGCCTTGTCCCGAAAACAGCGCCGGATCGAGGCCGCCTGTTTGCAGCGGGCTTTCAGGACCAGGTTGCGCCCTGCCGGATCATCTCGTCAGATTGACAAACGTGCTACTGAGTAGCAAATTAGGCTCAAAGGAGTTAAACCGATGAGTGTCAAATCGTCGATTTCGCTGACCGACCAGCAGGATGCGTTTGCCCGTTCGCTGGTGGAGAGCGGCCGGTATTCCAGCATGAGTTCCGTTCTTCAGCAGGGCCTAGAACTGCTTCGCCAAAAGACGGAAACTGAGACCGTCGAAACGGCAGCGCTTGGCGAATTGGTCCAGCGGCGATTGAACGGACCAATGATTTCTGCGACGGAAATGGAAAGCCGCGTCGCGGCAATGATTGAGCGGAAGCGACGGGTTGTTCGTGTGGACTCTTGAATATTCTGAGGATGCCGAACGCGATTTCGAGTTGATCTTCGATCATCTGTTTGACGCCTATGTCGAACTCGGGGACTCGCCTGACGAGGCTGTGGAGCGCACAGCTGAACGGATCCGCAAATTGCGTGTCGAAATCGATCGTCTAGTCGATACGCCCTATATCGGGACTCTGCGGCCTGATATTCATTCCGGAATCCGGTTTCTTCGGCGGGACAAGGCGGCTATTTGGTTTCTACGGGCAGAACATAGCCGCACAATCATTGTCGCGGCAATTTTCTACGGCGCGCAGGACCACATCAGAAATATGCTCGCACGTATGCTTGCGGGATAAGGTCCCTACAGCCCCGAGGCCGTCGTCAGATTGACCCTAAATCGGTCGCGTCGGCGCTGCGATTTGCGGGTCATGGCCGAGCTGCTTTTGCACATTTCTCTCCGCCTTTGGCATGGAGACGCTGCGCGACTTGCCCGACCTCGAATGGTTGGAGGAAGCGGTACTGCTCAGCTCGGCCGGCAGGCGCTCGTAGAGGAGGAGTTCGCGGAGGCAGGTTCGGATGGTGACGACCAGGGCTAGCCCAACCTCATCTGGTTGCGGCGAACCGGCCAAGTGCACTCCGCTTCCCGCAGAGGGCGGCTACTCGATCATATAGCCCAGCGCCCGATCACCCGCGCGTCGCTTCGCAGCCATGCGGGCCAGAACCGGAATGGTGTTGCGACATAATCAACGACCACGACGTCTTTCTGTCATCGTGCTGGCGATGCAGACGGCCGATATACTGTGCCAGGGTCCGCTTCCAGGCGATCGGCATCGTCAAGAACAACATGTCGAGCCGGGCATCATCGAAGCCTTCGCCGATATAGCGGCCCGTCGCAAGGATCAGGCGCTCAGCGTCGTCAGGGACATTCAAGCCGCACTGGCTTGCTTGCGGTCTTTTGCGGACATGCCGCCGCGCAGCACTACGAGATTTCTCACCAACTTTGATGCCTGGCCCGGGCGACCATTCCATTTTCGTTCGCCTACCCGCCTATAGCGGCATCGAGTCTAACGGCGAGTGAACCACACAAATTGAGGAAGACCCCAATCAAATGCCAAACGACACCCGGATGCCCGCCCGGTGTCGGGGCACCTCAAGCGTCCGTTGTTAGACCAGACGATACCTTGTAGGTTGGAACGACACCCTGGAGATTGGAACGTGGCGCTCAAGCGGATGGACAACGTCGGAATCGTCGTCGAAGACCTCGAAGGAACGATTGAGTTCTTTCGCGAACTCGGCCTCGAGCTCGAAGGAAAGGCCACGATCGGAGGAGAATGGGCCGGACGTGTCACTGGGCTGGGCGATCAGCATGTCGAGATTGCGATGATGCGCACGCCTGATGGACACAGCCGGCTTGAGCTCTCACGCTTCCTCACGCCACCTATCGTCGCAGATCACCGGAACGCCCCGGTCAATTCCCTGGGCTACCTGCGCGTCATGTTCACCGTAGACGACATCAGCGAGACGCTGGAGAGGCTCGCACCCGCGGCGCGCAGTTCGTAGGCGAAGTCGTCGACTATGAAGACGTATATCGGCTTTGCTACATCCGTGGCCCTGGAGGACTTCTCATCGGACTCGCCCAGGAACTCGGCTGAGCGCGATGTTAAGACAAATAGCGAAGGGTGACCCAATGTCAGCGAGCGCGTCCGGGACCCAGTTTACTCAACTTTGGTCCGCGATGGTCGCTCTGAGTGGCCGACGTGGCTGCACGGGATGAAGGTTCGTAGTGGCAGCTGGACAGGAGCAGGATCATGAAGGACGAGCGTCTCTCGGTACAGAAGTCTCGTCATGATGGTTTCGGCGAACCTGCGGGTTCATCTGGCGAGCAACTTTCAGCGCGGCTTCGCATTTATCCTGGAAGGCCTTTAAGACCTCATCGAGGTATTCCAAGCCGTGAGTTTTCATGACGCAAGCGATGTCGAACATGTCGCGGGCTGCATCGCGCGCCGCGGTGTAAACCTTCTTTGCCATGATCTCGCCGGGGGTCTCGAGCAGAACCTGTCGGCCGCGCACCTCCGCTCTCACGGCCGGGTTGCCGGCAGGCTGCGGGCACAAGTCGATCTCGCCAACATTCTCGAAAACAATCTTCAATGTCCGCGATCCATCGGACTCATAGCCGTCAGGGTTGATGTCGAGAGCGTATCCCTGTGTCTTCGGATTCAGATATGGCAGAAGTTGCGGATCATCTAGGAAAATGTCGACGTCGAAACTCTCATGGTGATGGATCTGGAGCATCGGGCCGTACCGCCCCCAAAAGTCCAACCGTCGATCATAGTAAGTTCGGAGTTTGCTTGTTCGATGATGCGGCAAGCCTGTTCAAACAGGTCGCTCCATCTGCTGACCGGGTTTTCGACCAACTACGCCGCCCGCGCCAAAGGGAGGGGGTATCCGGCAAGTACGGAGAACTTCCGTCCCAGATCGGAGGCGGCCGTCGGATCAACGTGCATTTCGTCCAGGAACGAGATCTGAAGACTCTCGTCGGCCTCGGAAAAGAAGGAAAATGCTGAACGATCGAAAGAGACTGCGCCGGCAGGATCGGAAATCTTCGACGCCAGCTGCTCAGCCGAAAGGGTTGTCCCATAAGCGGCGTTGACAGTGGACAGAACCTTTACTGCAACGATCGACATCTTCCTGAAACATAGAACACCTGGAATTCTACACATACCGCGGCGATGTCTGCGAAACAAGGATCGCAGGCGAAGAGGTAGACTCCGCCGAACTTGAGTTCTGCCGGGGCCGCACGCGACGGCCGCAGGCTTTCCGGATGGTTTTTGTTTCGGCGAAGCGGAGCCGGAAGAATAGGGGTCGTTTGAGAACCGAGCCGATGCTCTCTTCGGGGCGTAGTTACGCCTAGACGATCAGCCGGGCCGCTCGTCCATTCTTTCGCTCCGCATTGTTGTAATAGCTGGCCGCCTGGGTCACCGATTTGTGCAGCGACTGCTGCATCGCCTCTGGAAGAGGGATGCCGCGGTTTGCAGCCTCGGTCAGATAGCCGGACCTCAGCCCATGGGCCGAAAACAGCGCCGGATCAAGGCCGGCCTGTTCACAGCGTGCTTTCAGGACCAGATTGACAGACTGCGGCGTCAGCGCCCGTCGGTCGATGTTGCCCCACTGATCGATGCGCCGGAACACCGGGCCGTCCTTGATTTGCGCGTCGGACAGCCATCGCTTCAACACGGTCACCGGCCGGCCGATCAACAGCACATGTTCGTTCTCATCGGCGGTCGTCGTCTTGGTGCGGCCGAGGCGGATCGACAGGCAGGGCAGGGGAGGGGAGTTTTCGTCGGCGGGATTGGCGCGCACCGGCTCCTCGTCGGCGAGATCCTCGACGCGCAGCGCCGCCACTTCCGAACGGCGCCGGCCGCCGGAAGCGAAGGCGGCTAAAAGCAGTGCCCGGTCGCGTGCATCCACAAGTCTATCACCGGCGCAGGCCTCAAGCAGTTTCGTCAGGATATCGAGGGTTACCGCCTTCTTGCTCTTGCGCTGGCGCGGGCGGTTGCTCGCCTTGACCGCCAGCCTCACTGCGCTCTTCAGCGACGGTGCACCGAAGGCGCCGGTGAAACCGCGCCAACGGGTGAGGATCGACCAGGAGGTCAGCCGCCGCCGCACCGTGCCCGGCGCGTGTGGCCCGTCGGCCCTGAGCAGGCGCTCGGCGCGCAATCCGACCTCGACATCCGCTGGCATGCCATGGCTCGAATCCTCGGCGCGCTTGACCGGATCCCAGAGGTGATGGGCGACGAACTTCAGGAGCAGTGCTTCCGGCGCCGGCCAGGGGAGGGGGTCACCGGTGGCGAGGCGGCACCAGGCCTCGAGGTAACCGAGGTCGGAGGCCAGCGCGCGTAGCGTATTCTCGCCCATGCCCTCCTGCGCCAGGTGTTTGAGTGTGGCGACGTCGTCGTCAGTCAGCAGCGCGGCGAGCTGGTCGCGGCGGTCGAAGGGCAGGATGGCGTCGAGCGCGTCGAGTTCTTCGGCGCGGCTGGCAATGGGTGTCGATGGCACGATCGTCATCGCGGCAGCCTGTCTTCGTCATAGAGATCATCGTGCGCCGACGTCATATCATGTTCCCGCCTCGGCTTTCCTTCCGCAGCGAGCATCCAAACCGCGTCGACCGAAGAGACTTTTCCATCCTCAACCAGTTTGCTGCCCGGGCGGTGGGCCGTGTCAGGAAGAGTCCCTGCGATTTCATCTGAGGGGGAATCATCCCCTCCCGAAAAGAAGCTGAGCTGAGCGATAGGCCATCCGGCCCGGCACACATAGACTTCGTCCTGCCGGCACGCCAAATCGATCAGCTCTTCCAGCCGTTCTGCCGCCTCCTCGACGTCTATGAATATCTTCATCGGCATCGCTACCAAACCCGTTCATGCAGCACCGCATCGAAGGCGCCGTCGACTGAAACAAGGGCGCAATGTTCGAGCCGCGCCTGTGCGGCGAGTATGCGGTCCCACGGATCGCGGTGATCCCATTCGAAAGCGGCCGCCAGTTCGGCATGCAAATCGGTGATGGCAAGGGTCTGCAAACCGCTAGCCGAGACTGCGGCACGCAACTCCTGTGGTTTGAGATCAAGCTTTTTCAGCCGCATCTTGTTGTCCAGCTCGTAGAAGGAGACAGCGCTGACAAGGATGGTGTTTGCCTTGTCCTCAATCAGCGATCGTGCCGTTAAGGAAAGGCGGTCACTGCCGATTGTCCACCAGTAGACCGCGTGGCTGTCGAGCAGCACCTTCATTTGGAGGTCTCGCGGCCGTCGGGTCCGCCCCGCCAGATGCCGACATCGTCATTCCAGTCGCCGGCGTCGATTGCAGCCTGCTCAGCGTCGACCTCGTCGAACAGGTCATCAGGCAGACCGCGCTGGCGAAGGAGGCCGAAGGGGCGTTTTCCGCCATCGGCCGGCCCGATGCGTGCATAGACTTCGTTGCCGCGCATAATCGTGATTTCCTCGCCCTGGTTGGCGCGTTCGAGCACCTCGGCGAAATGCTTGCGGGCTTCACTGATCTTGTACGTGGTCTGGGGCATCAGGGCCTCCGTCGTTCGACGCGTATGGCCACCATATCAATGGTTTGAGAAGCGTACAACCACGATGTACATCGCACTATCGATACTTGAATACTATCGATAATGAGCGGGTGCGGAAATGACCGTCTGACTGGCGGAACTATACCTCATACTGCCTTCTGTTTAGGGAATTCTATAGGTTAATTCATATAGTTAATGTATTGCAAAAAGCGCGCCACTAGCGCGTTTGCTGGGTACGTGGGGCAAATCGGGTGGCGGGCCGGATGGGAGGATCTTGTGGGTTGTTTGTGCAGCGCGATTGCGTTGGCGCACGTTCGGGGCGACCATCGTCAGGAACGGAGGCCCAGGATGCACGGGATCAACCTTGACGGCTTGAGTGAAGCAGAGCTGATCGAATTGCACGATGCGGTCGCCGATCGGCTCCACTTTCTGCATCAGCAGAAGACGGCGCATGCCTTGCTTGAACTGGCGATCGGCGAGCGCGTGGTGTTCGAAGACAATTACGGCCAGACGCAGCTGGAATCGTCATCCGCCGAAACCGCAAAACGGTGACGGTGCACGGCGACAATGGTCGGCAATGGAATGTCTCACCGCAGTTGCTGCGAAAGGAAAAGCGAACTGATGAAGGCCAGAGCGGCAAGCTGGTGCCGTTTTCGAGAAAGGCTTGATTTAGCTCGCCATCATGACGAGCTGCGACAAAGGCGGTATTGGCCGTATTGAGCTTACAAAGCCGAGGCGATCTCCCAAAAAATGATAGAATGAAATACCAAGCTTTTGGCAGCTCTTCATCAGCCCGAGCATGACGTCGCGGGCAATCCGGCCGTTAAGGCTTATGGTGCCGCCGGAGATCTTTCGCCTGGTGACGAAGGAACGAATATCGTTCTCGGACGCGTTGGTGTGCAGTGGAATATACGGGTGTTCGAGCACCTTGAGCAGTTCAGCCTTTCGTCGATGGAGGCGCAAGAGCAGCTTGTCGAGCGCCGCATAGCCGGTACGTCGCGCGAATATTTTGTCGAACCTGCGCCGAAACCCGGTGATCAAATGCGGTGAAGGCCGTTGTTTCCAGACCTTCAGCGCCTTGTAAAAGCGCCAGACGAGATCGCGGGTCGTCGTGACCAGCCGTTCCTGTTTCGGCGTCGCCGGCATCAGTTTCTGCAGCAGGCGTTCCGCATGGATCCAGCACAGGGCGTGGTTGGCGACACGGAATTGACCCGCATCGTCCGAAACGATCACCGTGTTGCCGAGCAGGCCGTGATGGCGGATGGCGCCCCAGATCGCCGCCTCCGCAACAGGACGAAGAAGCTGTCGGTCGAGGATATCGATGTCCTTGCTGGCCAAATGCTCGAGGAACGCGACCTGATCGGTGAAACTGCAGGGGGTTCGGTCTTGAGCCTGGCCATGATCGCGTGCTCGACGCCCTGCGCCTTCAGCCAGTTCATCGCCTCGTCATTGAGAACATAGTCCTGATGACCCGCCCGCAGGACGGACAGGAAATTAAGCCGCGACTTCGACAGGCTGGTTCGAAAGGTCGAAAAGCGCTCGCCGCCAATCTGGGAGGTGAAGGCATTGCGCCGATTGTGCCGCGCACCGGTATCGTCGACCGTGATGAACGGCGCCGAGACCAGCCCAGCATGGAGAACCGCACTGTCTTCCTCGACGAACTGCTCAAGGTCGGTGGTGAGTAGCCGGACGACCTGCCACTTCGAGATCTCGACGCCGATGCTGTTGAGGATCGCGGTCAGGCGCGGCGTCGTGATCTGCCCCTGGGCATGCAGCGCCAGGCAGGCGCGGCGCAGGTTCCGACCAAAGCCGCTGGAGACCCCTTCTGGCAAAGGCGCGATGATCACCTTGCCCTCTGGTGTCAGCCAACGTTCGCGTCGGTAGTTCACAAGTTCGGCCGCAAGCACCAGATCGCGCACGAAAAAGCTCTTGTAGCCTTTGAACCGAGAGCCTTCCGGCGCGTCTGCCCTCAGTGTCACGGTGCGCGTGATCCGGTTCGTGTCACGCTTGGGACCGCGTGGCGATTTACCAGCCGCACGATCACCGTTACCGGGTTCTGTCGCCTTCTCCATACCCGACGGTCGAAACGGCGGACGCGGCGGCAGGTTCTTCAGGCGGGCAATCTCGTCGCGCAGCTGTTGGTTCTCAGCCTTGAGACGGGCTTTGTCGAGCCGAAGTTGGGCATTGTCTTCCCGCAAGGCTTCATTCTCGGATCGCAGCGTTGCGACCTCTGCCTTGAGCGCGTGCAGTTCCTCGACAAGGCCACCGACGAGGCGGCGCATCGCGAGCAGCGACAGCGTCTCAACATGCTCGACCGAGGGCAGCCGCTTCTTCATGGCTGGAGGGAATCATGATTTCCCCACTCGGCGGAATCAGGCCAACGCACTTTGGAGTCAAGCCCGAGCATTATGCACAACTAACTGAAGGTCGCGCTCTGTCAGCGCGTGCCACCCAATTTGCCCCACGTACCTCCGAGGGGATTTGCGGTCAGCACGACCTACCCAGTGGAAACGCGAGCTAGCGGCCAGTCTGCGGGCACGGCAAAATTTCCTAGTTTCCTGAGTTTCCGGAGCGGAGCCGCGCAGATGTCTCTGCCGCAGCTGCATCCGGGCTCCAAATGTCCAATTGGCTTCGGCGCCGGCTGCGATGATCATGATGGGGTAACGAACTCGTCGCGAAATGCGTCTAAGCGTGGAGCGATCTTCGGAGCTCATCGCTGCGACCCCGCAGGGATGCGTGTGCCAATCCCCTAGACTATAGACTAGGATAGTCGAGGTCGCCCTGGGTTTTCCTGAAAGCTTCACTGATCTGTCCGACTTGCCAGGAATGGTCTAGGATGAACGCGTGGCGGTCGTGAAGCGCCCTATGGCCAGCACCCAGCACATCAACGACAAATCGGTCCGCGCCATCCCTCCAGCCGAGGGGGACGCCGCCGGTTTCAGGGGAAAGAACGCGGTGGCCTGGGCAATCATTGATGCGACCGCGTCTTGTCCGAGCCAGATCGTCACCCGTGTGACGCTCCGCAATAACGGGGAATGCGGCTCCACCGTCTCGGAACGCCATTGCAAAGCCAGCGGTCGCAGTCGCTTTGTCTCTAGTAAGGCTTAGGGGTAACGTTGCGCATGGCAAAGAGTTCTCGGCTCGACGGAAAGAAGGATGATCCGAGGGGTTTCAACCCGCTTTGACTTGAAGTCGCTCCGGCGCATCACTGGCGAGGGGGAGGATCGGGCTGAACGGCTCCGCCGACGATAACTTCCGCGCCAAACGGACTTGCGGTGGAACACATGGGCGTTGACACAAAATCACGGACGCCTTCGACTCGACAGACGCGAGGCGTCGGTCCTTGCAGTGCGCCCTCCTTGCATGCGCGGCAAAGACGCGTGAATGCGGCCTCCAATTGCAGCGAGTAATCCAACGCGGTCGCGCCACCCCATCCATGACCCGGTACCGATTCCGATGGGATCGTGAGATTGCCGCCGATCACGTTAGTCAGATACTTCATGCGCAGATCGTCCCGTACAGTTTTGTCGCTAAGCGTGGTGAGGTTGTATTTGGAGGCGCTGGGCACGATGCCGAGCACCTTGGATCGCGGCCATTGCGCCAACGCGTGACATGACATGCACGAAGAGCGCAGATTATCGGCCGGACCGTTCAGCCGCCCCTGAAATCCCGGCCAGGGACGTTCACTCCAAGTCTGATTGGAGCCACGCCAGACGACCCCGGCAAGATCCTGGTTCAGTTGCGTCTCTGCGAGCGCGGCGAACGCGTCACGAGATTGGGCGGCAGCCTCCGGGTCATTACCCCACATCAATCCAACTGGAACAAGGTTCTGAAACAAGCCATCGCCCACCTTTGGGCCTTTCCATACGAAGGTTCCAAAGACCCATTTGGTCGCCGATCGCGGATCCTTAACTGCAATATCGACCTGAAGAAGACGAAGCTTTTGCTCTCCTCGTCCACCACCCGTCGCCTTGTCGATAAATGCGAGGACCTCGGGAGCGCCATCCAAATATGGAACCTGCTCCTTCGTCGCATTCGTGAACAGGAGTTTGAACGAAGCAGTCTGATCAGGGAAGGTCCAGTTAGCGGTTGGAATGAATGGATCGCAGGGTTGAGCGAAGACCTGCGAGAGGGCGTACGCGCCTTCCTGGTTGTAGAATCCCACAGCCCATACCTGCAAACCGCCGGGAGATCCGGGGGCCAAATCTCCTGAATCGGGCCCGCGCTCCTTGGTGAGTCCGAGATTTCGTTCACGTCCGTTCAGAGTGTAATCCATCCATGGTGAAATCCACCATTGAGCGTCGCTTTGCATCCGAATCATATTGTCCTCGATCACGAGGTCGCTAATCTTCACCTCACTCAGAACAGCAGCCATGTAAGTTCGCCAGTCGCCGAGTTCTGTATCAGACCAGGCATGGCTGATATTCGGTGGCAGCGACGTTGGTAGATCCGTACGCCACGGAACATCGATCCGCTTGGTTTGGGGGTTGTAGGCCGTGCTTCGATCCGTCGCCATCCGGGCACAGAACGAAAGCGGCTTTGCATGCCCCGTCGCCAGATTCATGGTCCCTACCGTCGCAAAGATTATCGCGGTACCTAAGCAGCAGGCACTGATGCTGAAGCGCATTTTTCTCTCCGAGACGATTAGAGGAGATTTGCCCAAATCATGAGAATGACCCTGCGTGCGCGAGGGCGTTTTCCGATGAACACCGTCGTGTCCAGAATCCTGTCTTAAACCGATCGCGCCCCGCGCGGTACGAGCTGAGACGCTGAGCCAGGTAGCGTTGATAGGAAGCCCGTGATTTTTGTTCGAGGAGCGCTAGCTTATCCGGACGTGTGTCGAGCGCTATCGAGATTTCTTCTGCCATGCGGATAGCTGACCAAAGTCCGCGCCCTGCAAGCGGATCAAAGCTCGCCTGGGCATCGCCCAGTCTGAGGGAGGTGGGATCAACTTTCAGGGGCAACCAACGACAAGGAATGGGGATCGCTTGGAACGCGATAGGCTGCGACAACTTGGTGACCAAGCTTGCAACACGGTCTGTGGCGTCTAGGACTCTCGAGACAATGGCGCGTGGCGTTTCACCAGCCAGCGATTCCGCGTCAGTGATCACACCTAAGCACGCAAGGTTGTCAGGGCCGACTATCCCATAGGCCCATCCGTCCGCGGCAGCTTCAATTAGCAAGCGTGTGTCGAGCGAGTCGTCGACACCATCTATCCTGCCAAACGTGACGAGCGCGATAAGTCTGTCATTATAGCCGGTCGCGGACCGCAGACCTGACCGACTGTTGACGCACCCCGACGCCAGAATTCGCCAGCTGACTTCATGCTGTGCTGCCGAGGCGAGCGTCCCAGTGTTTTCCGACAAGACTGGCTGCTCGTTGTCCGAAGCAAATGTGACGCCCGCCTTCGCGACGTGGTCCCGAAGCAGAACTTCAAAGCTGGCGCGATCGACCGCCCATGCGGAGCCGAATGGTCCAGTCAGGTAATCATGGCAGTGGGCGTCGTCGGTATCCCACCGACACCAACTTCCTGGACATGGCCTAGCAACAGTGTGGATTTCGTGGGGGGAAAGTCCGAGCCTGAGCAAAACCGAGAGGGCAGAAGCTCCAAGGACATCGATACGGGACTGGCGGGATTGGCGTCTCGACGGGTTGATGAGCCTGACCCCCCAGCCGCGTTGTGCCAATGCCATGGCCGCCACCAAAGCTGCAGGTCCATCGCCGACAATGTCCGCCTTAGATGTGGCGTGGGCGGCGATGTTCATTGACCAAACCTCATTTTGCGAACCGCAATGCGATCGGCCTCGTTGGAGAAGCCCGCCGCCCGTGCTCGCAAATCCGCTGCCGACAAGGTCACCAGTGGTGGAGCGGGAGCCCTAATGACACCATCAGCACCAGCGCCGGAGACCTTGTTTTTGGTGCCAGGATGTGTTTCCACATAGATGATCGACGGGATCTGGTCGTCTCCTGCAACGCTCGGATAAGCCTCGACTACACCCATGTTCCCGTATTGATGAACGAGATATTCTCCCCAGTCCTGACCTGGGCTATTGAGTGGCGCAAACCAACTCCTCCGTTGGTTGAACGCGTTCAGCCGTTCCTCCCTCGGAAGTGAGGGGTTGATGACTTTCAGGTAGTTCTCATGGGCGAGCACGTGGTTGGGAACCCGTGAGGGCCAGAAGCTTGGCGCATCGAATGCCAGGCCATCCTCATACCCTGCGAGGCAACCACCAGTGTCTATCTGCCATGGGAGCAGCATCCATCTGGATAAGGCACCCGGGTGCTGACCGTGCAGAGGTCCCGTCGAACCGAGCGCCGTGCCGACGTCCAGATGCGTACCGTACTCAGGTTCCGGCTTGGTAGCGCGCGCGATGCGGAATGCCTTTGAATAGATCGACAGATGGCGCATTGGCCAGGTCAGCTCAATCCCCGGATGAAACGCGTCCGCCGCACAGAACTCCAGCGCCGCGCGATCCAGCGCGGCCGGCTGATCGCCGAGTGGATGCTGACCGATGGAGGACGGGGAAGGTGGGAGCGTGCCCCAATCGGCAATGAAATTGCCTTCGCTCCAGGCCTTGAGATAGCGCAAACGCTCGCCGCCTAGAGCGAGGTTCTGGTAGCGGTCGCTGTCGGGTCCCGTCCCGTAGGAATCTCCATAGAGCCATGGCCACGCAGCTGGATCGGAGACGTGATCTGTTTGCTCGCGAAACATCTTGAAAATCGCCATGCGCAGCGGTTTGAACACGTCGACTGCGGCGCCGCCATGAAGATGATTTATCTGGTCGATTCTGTCCTCGTCCAGAAAATCGAACGGTGCAGTATGGCCGAAAACGGCGGCGAACGCCTTGTTGACCCACTGAAGGCCGCTCAAGCGAGCGAGAATGGGGTAAATGTCCTCCGTGAACGAGATCGTTGACTTCTGGGGAAGCCAATCCGCCTCCACAAAAAGATCTACAAGCAGGTCATATAGCGTCCGCCACGATTTGAGATCGGGGGCGTAGTTCGGAGGGGCGGAGACGACCCATGCTCCCTCGGTTGGTATCTCGTTGCCGTTGACGCGCACGGTTGCGTCGACGGGCCCGTCGGCGATGTCGTCATGCCAATCTTCCGCGTTGCCGAATGCGTCATTGTCTGAGTCGACGTAAGGTGGGGCGCCACTGGGCGAACTCGATACGCCATGACCACCAAGGAAAAGCAGACGCCCTTCCGCGGTTGTTCGGAGCTCACCGAGGTCTACGGCCACGCCCTTAAATGTACCCGTATCAAAGTGATGAGCTTCCGAACCGGCCTGATTGCGGCCCGATATACAACGGCTGCCTGGATCGATCACAAGTTTGCGACGTTCATCAGGATCCAGGATCTTGGGATTTCGGCGTTCGACGATCGTATCCTTGAGCGTGTCCAAGTCCATCGCGTGTCGGAATTTGAACCAGGCGGCCTTGGCGTTCGCAACGTGAACGTTCCAGACGATATCGGCATTATCAGCGGTCAATTCGGCAACAACATTGTCATCCTTGTCGTATCCATAGATACGGAACTCCACAGCTTCACGCTTGAGATGACCGCTCCTATCATGGGAGGTGTCGACTGGCCTCGGCGGGGGGGTGGCAACTTGCGGCGCCAGCAGATACTCATCCTGGCTGCTGCCGAGCCGGGCAATACCAATAGCCGGGTGTATTGACGCCCGGACGATCCTGTTGACCATGCTATTCCCCTCACGTCGATGTCTTGCAGCCGTTTTACAATTGCAATTACTTCCCGAATTCGCGCCGCTCATGAAAGACCTCGACCGTCTCCAGGCCGTAGCTGCGTAGGACGCGTACACTTGATGTCGACGTCAGCCGCGTTTGGTCGCTCCAGGCCGGCAGCCATCGTATGCCAGCGTGTGTCGCCTTCCGGAACTTGCTCACCAGTTCGAGGCCGGGAACATCATATACCCCTTTCCGGCGATGCTTGTCCTGGACGGGCTCTGGGTCAGTATAGCGAATGCCCAAAGTCCGTGCGAAGGATTGGTGCAGAAATGAATTCCACGTTGAATTCGTTTCCGTCCGGTAGAACCGGAAAATCGCTGCCTCCGGAAACAGGAGAGGCACGCTTGAGCCCAACCGTCAGGGGGCCCAAGGGAGGCGAGGGGAGAAGGAAATTCAAACTTAGGGCGGCGTCACGACGTTGTTCGGTGAGCGACGGATGCTGGCTTGATCGAAGCGAGATCTCGTTCGCCGAAATGACGTATGTGCGCGGGGCGCCGGGACCTGGCGATATCACTATTTCGCCGCGCACGCGCAGATTTGAAGAAAGACCGCGCGGTTCGACATAGACGCGCAGCACAGTGCCCTTACCTGCGATCAGCCTGACATCGTGAGCCACATTCTGGATCGCGCGCGTCGCTTCAAAGCCCAGAATCCGGAGCCCCGCTTGCACGGGGCCGGCGGATATCTTCCAGCGGCGGCGGGCTGTCGGAACGTCGATGAAAACCATTTCAGCAGCCCCTTTCTGTCATGGCAGGTGCAAGCGTTTGTCTTGTCGCGGCTCAGCGCGGGCTCCGGGGTTCGACGGTTGGCACACCGTTGGTGTTGCGACGCAAATACGCGGATGAACGATATGTGATCCGGCGAGAGTCAGCTATCGACCCCAATGGACGATTGGCTTCCGGCGTTCGCCACGGGTGTATTGAGATGTTGTCTCCGTAGATCGACTGTCCGATCCGGTTGATATCCTGTTGCTCGATGGTCAGTGTGCCGATCGCGTCGAACGGCGTTGGCCAGCGGCGAGTTGCTGCGTCGATCGGCGTCTCGCTCTCCATTGAAAAGCCCTGGACAGCAAACTCGAAAACCGCCTCGCCTGAAGAAAGGTGTTGCGCCAGATCAACCTTGAGAAAGTTCGGATCTGATCCTGCGGCTGGGGTCTGTTTCGGCGCGTCGAGTGGGCGCAGACGATACTTAACGATCGCTTCAGGTCCGCAAGCATAAGGCAGAACGCTCCAGTAGGTCGCGGTCAAGACACTTGCTTCCGGTTTTGCCATCTCGTCCAGAACGACTTTCGTTTCTGGGTGAGCAGCAAGGTAAGCCTCGATATCACCAAAGACTGCCGCTTCCGAAAAGGCGCAGAAGTCCTGACCGGTGTCGACGAAGAACCGATCATGGTTCTGCATCACCAGATCCGCCGTTCCGGCGTCCGGATCGTCGGCGTCCAGCGTGTCACCGTGCACCCCGAAAAGCTTGATGCCAATACCGAGCGTTGAATTTGCACTGTCCGGAGTGTTTGGGGCGGTATCGCTGGAGAACCGCACCCATGCGGCAAATTCACTATGGGCGAAGAGGCCGTGTCTGAACCTGTCAGGGATGGCTGAGCTCATCCGAAGGCTCGCTCTCGCGACCCCATGGACCTTTCGAAAAACCGGTCTCGGAGCAGGCCTTTCCCCAGCGTCGATGAAATGCTTCTGAACGACATCGACGAAGACACGACGTGTTTCCTCGCGAAACGAAAGTTCGCATCGTGGGTTTGACTGCGAGGTTTCGTTCTGCTGCGAAGCAGTTGATTGCTTGTTTGTGAGAAGCGCCTTCATGTCGGCGTGAAGTTCGGTAAGCGACCTAGCCATTTCCTCAGCCCCTTCCGAGAATTGGACAATCGAAAGGCATGCGCATGCGCTGCGGCACTCAATATACGTTGGTAGAATTACCTTAAGAACGCTAGTAACGGTGGTATAAAACTCGGCGACAGTCAAGTGGGCTCTAATATTAAGCTGGCTTGCGCCGCGAGCCAATCTGGCGCGCGGCGGGGACGACCGGAGGATTCGGAGCTTATCTTGCAAGCCCTTGAGAGCGTCTCTTGCGGACTGTACGGCACGCCCGAGGTGGTAGATCAGGCCGAAACCGAACAGATATTCATCGGCTTCGACAACAGAATGGCTCGATCTGCCGCAAAGCTACAGCCTCCATCCCAACGACATGATGACGATGATGCAAGGGTCAGAATGAGCTGAACGTGACCGCTCCCGCCGTTACGCCGGTTGTTGTTCACCCTATGCTAGAGTGTCAGCTACTCCAAAGGTTTAGTCCAAAGGAGGAAACTACTTTGAATTGCGCTTGACTGATGTTATGCTAAATTAGTGATGAAAAACCCAAGGCTTGCAACGTACAGGTTTTTTGCTGCCGTAAATGCCTGACTCTCACCAGAATGGGTCGGGATTGCCCAGCGTAGTATGTGCTGAGATTGTTGGGGGTCATGCAGGTAGAAAAATGCAAGGACAAGATGGACGCTCCAGCTGTTTGGCGTCCGCCCCTCTTATGCGGTTGGTCGGTCGGAGGCTAAATTGCAATCGCGCTGCGCCCAAGCAAGACGGCTACAAACACACGCTCACGAAGTTTGCTCATTTCAGCAAAGGGCGTCCCGGTAAGGAAAATGAAGGTGACTTAGTTTCAATTCGGGAGGCTTTTGGAAATGACCGATGGCATGCCTTTACCCTGGCCCTTTCCCTGGTCTGTCGCGCCAGCTTCGACGACCTTGTCGAAGGTGCGAGACGTGACGGGTTTTACGCAAGCAATGCAGGTCGATCCAGTCGGCATGGCCGGCCAGGGGTTCGTCGAGCAGATCCACGCCGAGGCAAACAAATGCAGCCAGAAATTCGGTAAGGATCTCCCTCCCTCCCTTAGCAGGATCCGAACTCTACCTCATCGAAGCGGTGTCGACCGGGCCGGCAGGGGGAGGTGGTGCATCAGCTGCACCCTATGTGGTAATCTATCCGCCTGAGTTCCTCTTCCTTCTGGACGTCGGATTGGAGCAACTGGTCGGTGGAAGTGTGCTGTGGAAACCTGCCGGTTACGGCGATCCCGGATTCCCCGAAAAGAATGAAGTCACACTCAGGAGTGTGACTTCGCGTTCCTCCTCGCACCTGATCTTCCCCCGCATTGCCGGCAGCCTGATGATCGGCATCAAGGAAGACGCGGACCGCGCGGCGGCGAAGCAAGCCCTTGCAGATTTCGGGCTGCAAGACATCGACATGGCCGGCACTTTCGCCACTGCGACATGCGCGCCCTTCGTGGAGCCCTCAGTATGTCGGGAGCTCGAACGCGATCTCGACTTCATCAAATACGCCGAGATGAATGGCGTCGTCCGCCTGATCGATTTCAGCCCGGGATGGATGGTGAAACGGCTGATCTAATCGTCGGTCGCCTGATTTAGTGAATCGGGAATATCAGGCAAAAACAGATGAGGCGAAACGAATGAGTACTGCCCTGGAGACTTTCGAAGGCGTCGGTGGAACGATCGAAGAGGCGCTGGCGGCAGCGCATCGTCAGATACTTCCCCGAGAGGGCAGGGATTTTACGACCTCGCGAGTAGTCGACTGGGGGATGCAGTTCGGTGGCTTTGTTGGCGAGACACTTTTCTACGTACGCGTAGTTGAGGACAGAGACGCATCTTTCAAGACGAGGACCTGACTGGCGGTCTTCATCACGGCTCTTGCGAAAGTGTACGTATGCTTCTTTGCCCATTGCTTTGACCTTGGTGGTGAGATCCAAGATGTCGGTGGTCAGTCGGAGAAGCTTGATTGGGGTATGGGGGGTAGAAAAATGCCGGAGTTGTGATCGCACATCCTTTTTGCGCAGGAAGCAAGCGCACAGCGAAACGATCTGTTCCCTGGACTGCACACCAACGCACTGAATTTCGTAGCGGTCGGGCCTGACGTGACGTTGTTCATGTTTGATCCGGCCACAAACAAGCCGGAACTGCGTTTAGGCATCGAGACAGCGCTGAATGTTCTGGAGATTGTTCAAGACGTCAAAGACAAGCGGTGCATTTCGCAGCTCTCTGCACGAACAAAACTGCCGCCGCTCAAATATAGTAGATAAACTAGGCGTGCGATGAAGCTAAATGTTTTGAGCGAGCGGGGGGCATGAAAACCTATTTTGTCGCTACAGGGCTGTTGTTGAGCGGTTGTACGGTTCACCCGTTGCCGGAGGGGGTATCCCATCTCAATACGAGACAGATTGTTAATCAAATAAGGTGCGAGGCCCGAGAATCCATCATTACCGCCATTGGACTTTACCTAACGACGTTTAGCGACAAAGTGACGTACCAAGCCGGAAAAAATTTGCTAGACAAGGACATTCAAATATCAGAGCTCAAATTCGATACTCTTGACCACGATGCGCAGTTTAACATTAAAAAGTATATCCCCGCCGCAATTGCGTATGATTTCACGTTTGACATGTCGGAGGGCGGCGAATTTTCAGCGGATGCCGGGCTTCTAAACACCTTCACAAGGGGAGTTGTGAATGTTAACTTTGGAGCTGGAAGTCAAAGACAACGGCAGACTATTAGAAACTTTAGTGTCAGCGATACGTTTGGAGATCTTCTAGGATACGAGGTTGCGAGCCTCTGTGGGCGAGATAACTCGACACAAAGGGCCGCAAACTACAACTACCCAATTACCGGGAAGATAGGCCTCGATGAAGTGGTGAGGACGTTCGTCGACCTCAATGAGTACCACCATCTTAAAACCAAGGAAAAGGATGCGGTCCCTGTGATGAGCGACACATTCCATTTCCAGACGACGATTGGCGGCTCGGTGGCGCCGAAGGTAACGCTCAGCCCAGTTGGCAGTGGACCCCATTTGTCCGAAGCGGGCCTAAGGCTGGCCGGCTCGAGAACCGACATACACACGGTCATCGTCGCTCTCTCCTTGGCGCCGAGCACAACAGAACAGATATTGCGACGTAAAGTTGATTTCCTCGGCGCCCCATCTTCGAGGGAATTTGGGAGGACACCGGCTGAGGTAAATGCGTTGGACGCCATCGACACCCAGGTTCAACGCCAGATCATCACAAATCTTTCGGGACGCGTCCAATAGAACAGGGGAAATACGATCATGATTAACGAATATGAGGGGACAGCGCCGGTTGCTGTTACCCTGGACACCGTGATCAACGCAGTAAAAGCTCTGGTTGAGATTGGAAAGGATCGTGAGTTCGCCGAGCTTTGCGAAAGGCAGGGCATGAAGGTGGTTGCGCAGCCAGAACTAGTCAACGCACTAAAGCGGTTTCTCTTTGACAACAAGGCCCATGAGACGAACGACGCCGCGATGGTGCTCGTGCGGTCCCCCCGTGGGTCCGGCAGCTGTTTTCCGCTTGCGATGACTGCGGAGGAAAGTGATAGTCTGGTGAATCTGATGAAGACTGCTCAGCCGCCTCTGGCGCGGTAGGCCAGTGGAGCCACTTTTTATTGCGCTGGTGACTTCGTCCGCTTCGACCTAGCTCCGCTCACTGCCGGCGCGGCAGCTGCTCGGGTAACGGCTTGCGGGAATGACGCCTGCGCTCGAAGCCCGAACTGTCGAGGAGCGTGCCGCCGCCTCGACGGCGTCAGCCTCCAGTTGCTCGCGCTGCAATTCGATCTGTTCGAAAACCCTTTCCCTTTCCATCAAACTCACGCTGAACCCCCTCAGTTAAAGTCGCTTGCCGTCTGTATCACTGCAGGTCATGCCCCCCTTCGGGCTGCGACACAATGTTGACACACAACTATCCGGGCACGGTAGATTCTTCGATCGTCGTGTTTTCGCAACCGTAAGCGAGAAGACCTGTAGCTGATCTCATCGTCCTGGCGCTCGCGGCGCATCGAAAACGCTGATTTGCGCCAAAGGTCTTGGTTGCATTTCATTGGGGATATCACTCATTCTGATTGCAGCCGCGGAGCCAAGCATACAATAATCCCTCGACTCAACGAGGCAGAAATGGGCGGCAAAAAGAAAAGCAAAACCAAGGTATCGCCGGAGCCGCGCAGATATGAAACTCCGCCCGCGGACGCAATCACGCTCCCTTCCTTGAAACGACATTCCGTGCTGCCCCTCGTCGATGTGGGAAGCCGACAGTTCGAGGAGATCTGCCGCGACCTAATGCGGCAAAGCTATCCGGATTTGCGCCCCGTAATGAAGAGACGAAGCGGGCAGCCGCAGTTCGGTGTCGACGTCGAAGGATTCAACGACCTGCAGGAGCCAGCGGTCGTTGTCTCGGCAAAATGCTACAAGGACATACAGCCCTGGGAGTTTCGGGCCTGGATCGAAGACTTCACCACGCACCTTGAGGGTCACTGGAAGGGAAAGGGCGTAAAAGAGTTCATCATCGCTGTATCGATCGAGCGAAACAACGACGATATGAACGATGCGGCGAGGGAACTCGCTCGCGTACTTGCCAGCAACAACATCAAGTTCAAGATCTGGGACTCGGTCGAAATATCGGAAATGCTCGGAAAAGATCCGCGCTTGATCGACCGATATTTCAACGAAGCCTGGGTCAAGGCTCTTTCCGCTGATTTCGATGTAGGCACTTCGACTGCCGCAACCGGAGCCTTGGTCTCGGCGCGAGGTCCGACTGCGTCGCAGGGGGCGATCCTATCTCAGATCGAAAGCCTCTACGTCGGCCCCCTCAACCAGATGCTCTCCGCCACCTTGGAAGACGCGGTCTCGGATCTTCGCCGCGGCAAACCGTCGAAGATAAAGCGGTGGTTGCAAGACGCCCGATCCGACTTCATCACATGGCAAGGCGCAGAGCCTGACCTCAAGGCGAAGGGGCTTCGCGCATCGGCAATGGTGATCCTGGGCGAGGGGGATCTCGATGGGGCCGAGCAGCTTCTCGATGAGGCGGACGCTTTTGTGCCACCGCCGGACCGAACGGCCCGAGCATACCTGATCAGAGCGCGAAGCGGCGGCGCGGCGGCCAGAAAATACTTGCAGGATCCGGACGGGCGCCGCGAGCGCGAATTGATGGCTGCGCTCCTGATCGAGGCTCGCCAGCCGAACAAGGCGCTCGAGCCACTTGCGCCGCTCATCGGTGACGAGGCCTCCGCGGAGGTGCTGCGGCTGCGCGCCATTGCCACCCTGTTAACGGGTGGGCGCCGATCAGAGGCTATTAATCTGGTAGTTTCGGCCACTACGAAGGAACCTGATTCGGCAATGGCGTTGTTTGCCCGTGGCGCGGTCCGGTTTGCCTGCGCGCTGGTCGACGGGGTCGATCTGCAATTCGGCGGGGTGCCGAACCCGATCGGGAGGTCGTTGGTTCGCTCGACGCCGGAAGCCCGTACGCACCTGTCACATGCGGCTGCCGATTTCGACCGTCTCCTCGATACAGTGGAAGGCGACTTCAGGCGAGAAGTCGAAGTCTGGAAGCTGGCGGCATTGCTTCTCAATCCTGACACCAGAGCAGCGGGAAGATCGTTTGCCCGATCGTTGTTTGCTCGTGACGACTACGACCCGTCCGCAGTAGCGTGGGCACTGTTGAGCGGGCTGCCGCTGCGTCAAGGTCGGATCAAGAAAACACTTGGAGATGCCTTGCGCGAGGGGAAGGGAACTCCGGGCCATGTCGCCATCCTTGCGCTCATGGCAGCCGGCCCCAGCCACCCGGAGCGCGGGATGGCCGTGATCGAAAAGTTCGCCAGCATGTTCCCTGATGCCGGTGACTTCTTTGACCATTGGCGCGGTCAGTTCGCAACCAAGGATGGCGAAGACGCCGAAAGCTTCTCGGCGGTCATGCGACACACACTGGCTACCAAGGACGTCGGCCAGTTGTTCACATTCCTGACTACAGGCGACGTTCCCATCGAGAACCTGCTCGCGGGTTCGGAGATGCTGGCATCGATGGACGCGTTCAGAGAGCTTGACGCTCTCCGGGGCAAACTCGCCCACCTTGGTTCCGGCCGCGCAGTCGAGCTTGCGGCGGTCGCCGCGCTGAACAACGGAAATCCGCGTGCTGCGATTTCAATCCTCAATTCCGCGCGCGCGGACGGCATCGACATGTCCAGGCGACTGTCATACGTCCGCTTGAAATCGTGGGAGGCACTGGGCAGTCATCGGGAGCTAATAGACGACATTCAATCGCTGCTCAGAGAGCATGAAGATCCGCTTCTGCGGGACGAGCTCCTCAACGCCTACCTCCGGATCGGCTCTCTCGACGGAATTAGAGAGCAGGCGGAGTTCGTTCTGAAGCATGGCGAAATCGACCAGCGGAAGGCCGTTCAAGTCGCCCTTGCGCTTCGTTCGTATGCTCCGGAGATCGCAAGGCAGGCGCTCGAAGGAATTGGTACGGAGGGCCTCCCGGAGGATCTTTCCGGCGCCGTCCTCGAACTGTCTAGCAGGCTCGGTCTTGCCACGCTTCAGGACGAAATAATCCGGAAAATGGTCGCCAATTCGGCAAGCAAGGAGACCGTTCAACGATTCGACAGCGTCGAGGACGTCCTCAAGGTCCTGGAAGAGCACGCCAAGGAATACCGCTCACGTCTTGATCAATGGATGCACGGTCGGCTGCCTGCGGCCGCGGCAATGCGTGGCGATCCGAAAGACTACATTTCGCTATTCCTCGCTCAACCTGCGACGCGGCATAACCGGTTAGGAGACGCCTTGCCGATGATGCTACTATCCGGAAAGCCGCATGACGCAGGCGCGCTGCCAGACGGAGAGCGTCCGGCGTTGCGCCTGGATCTCAGTGCTCTCCTGATTGCGGCTCGCTGCGAGTTGCTGGATGACCTCGAGCACTGTTTTCAGATTCATATTCCGGAGTCGCTTCCGGAAGTCCTCGTCCTAGTCACCGCAGAATTTCATCAGGTCCTGCCCCTGGTGGCCGGGGCTGTAAGGACCCTTGCGAGCGGCGACAGCGCGGTCGAAATCTGCCAGAGCCCTCCCGATGGGGTCATGGAGTTGTTCGCGTTCCAGTCGGGCACGGACGAGGAGCAGAAAGCTGCCGCAGCCCATGCGCTCCACGAGGCCTATCTCGCCGGGCATATTCTGAAGTCGCGGATGGATGAACTTCTTTCGATACTGAGTATGTCGTTGCCGTCCAAGCCGTCACAGGTCGACCGACTGCTTCTCGGCCGCGGCGCGGTCGTGGAGCTCGCGCAGCTTGAAGTACTCGAGCAACTCGCTCGCGGCTTCCCGCTGATAGTCTCGCAGAAAGACATCGACTGGCTTTCCGGGCAGTTGGTCGAGGCGGAAGACGAGCAGCGCATGCGGACGATGCTGCTCGAGCTTACGAAGACAGTATCGGAGAAACTTGCAGCATCGACCTGGAAGACCGTGCTGCCCAAGCGGTCCGCCGAAAACATCGAACGGTCCAGAAATATGCCACCCCATCTGCGATGCCTGGTGGAGACGCTGCCCGAAGAAGAGGAGCTCGGGAAAACGCTCTTCTGGATCGAAGACAGGACGCTCTCCCAGCAGCCCATTGGCGGCTCCCTTACGATGCGGGAGATCTTGTCCCATCTATCTCGAAAGAACAGGCTGTCCCGCGCCCGCATCTCGAAGCTCCATGGGGAGCTCCGGCAGTGGGGTTACCTCTTCATGCCGATCGACATCGAGGATCTTGCGACGATAATCGAGGCCTCGCCGGTGGTCGATGGAGAGCTTGTCGAGAATGCTCGTGTCTCGGAAATACGCCGGTGGTTTGCGCGAGACGTTCAGCATCTCATATATCTCGAGCAGAAAAGCGACGTCGACAAGCAGGGCAGGGTCGTCGGTGAGGTTCGAAGAACGCTGGACCTATCGGGCCTGTCGCGCGATCTTCTGGCGAGGATCTGGCGCTCGCAGGTCGGCACAGACTCGGATCGCGCGGCGCGGTCCAACTGGATATGGCAGAACCTCCGAGTGACGCATCTGCCTCCTCCTGTCGGGACCGGTGCCACTGAAGGGCTTCGTTCCATTGCTGCTCTGGCAGGCGTCCAGGCCTTCACCTTGCCTATCCAAGCGGAGCTGTACAGCGCAAGGCTCTCTTCCCGTGCCGATTCCGATGAAGCCGCCCCTTTGTTCCGAGATGATTGCGCCCCCGGTTTCCGGGATGATCTCGCCCCCTGTTTAGTGGGGTCTGCAGGCGATGATTGTTGTCAGTTCATTCAGGCGAGGTGTCAAGCTTTGCGCGGTAGATTTCGGCGCAGACTATCGCCGCTCAATTCGATGCGGTGGGCATTGTGGACCAACCTGTCGAGTATGGCATCGGCGTAGGTTGGGTCGCCAATGACGCCGTGCCATGCGGACACGGGAAGTTGGCTGGTAATGATCGTTGATTTGCGTCCATAGCGATCTTCGAGGATTTCCAGCAGGTCGTGGCGGGCCTGTTCGTTGAGCGGCTCGAGCCCCCAATCATCCAGTATCAGGAGCTGAACATGGCCCAAGGTTCGTTGCAGGCGGGCGTAGCGGCCATCACCACGCGCGAGCGCAAGCTGGGCAAACAGCCTTGGGACACGCTGATAGAGAACTGAGCGATCGTCTCGGCAAGCCTTGTGGCCGAGAGCGCAAGCCAACCAACTCTTTCCGACACCCGAGGGTCCGCAAATGGCCAGATTGTCATGGGCGTTGATCCAGTCGCCACCGAGCAGCTTCATGAAGAGAGCACGGTCGAGGCCGCGGTCGGCGCGATAGTCGACATCTTCTGGGGTGGCCTGGTGGCGAAGCTTGGCAAACCTGAGGCGTGCCGCAAGCTTCCGATCGTAACGGGAGCTCCACTCCCGTTCGAGCAGCAGTCCGAGCCATTCGGCGTGCGAGAGATGTTCGGCTTCGCCGTTGGCAACAAGTTCGCCAAAGGCCTTTGCCATGCCGGCCAGGCCCATGGCATTCAATTTATCCAGTGTTGGATGGGCAAGCATCTTTCGTTCTCCTTAGTGGTAATAGCGAGGTCCGCGGATGTTGGCGTGATGGATCGGTTCATGCGGCGCCGCTCCATTTGAGGCAGCCGTCCGGTCAAGGTGATTGTCGAGGATGGATCGCACCGAGCCATAGGTTCGTGCGCCAATCTCCAACGCACGGCCGCAAGCGGCATTGACCCTGTCGCGGCCGAAGCTCTTGTTGAGGCGGATGATGCCGAGGCAAGCTCGAAAGCCCTGCTCGGGATGAGGCCTGTCGGCAAGAATGCGCTCGCACAACAGCGCAACATCCGGCCCCATCGCAGAGGCTTCGCGTTGAATCCGTTCAATCGTCCAGTCGGCAAAGCGGCGATGCGCAGAGGGCATATGATCGGGGATCGTCGTGTGCTTGCCGTTGCCGCTGGAGCGCCGGTGAGCGGCAATTCGCTCGCCCTTGTGGAAGATCTCGATCGTATTGGCGGTGATACGAGCCTCGACCTGCTCGCGGGCAAAGCGATAGGGAACGGAATAATAGTGCCGCTCGATCTCGACGTGATAATCCAGCCCGGCGCGCCGGATACGCCATTCGGCAAAGACATAACGTTCGACAGGCAGCGGTCGCAAAGCCGGACGATCAAGCTCCTCGAACAATTGGCGGCGCGTGGCGCCGACACGGCGCAGAACGCGCTTATCATTGAGATCATGGAGCAATTGGCCAATCGCCGCATTGACCTCGGCCAAACTATAGAAGATGCGATGGCGCAGCCGGCCCAACAGCCAACGTTCGACGATACGAACCGCAGCTTCCACTTTCGCCTTGTCCCGCGGGCGTCGCGGCCGCGTCGGCAAGACGGCGCTGCCATAATGGGCCGCCATCCCGCAATACGTCCGGTTGACCTGGGGATCGAAGTGGCAGGCCTTGATGATCGCTACCTTGGCATTGTCGGGAACCAGCAAGGCTGGCGCACCGCCAAAGAACTCCAGCGCCAGGATATGGCATTCAATCCAGTCGGGAAGCGTCTCGCTCCAACGTGCCTGCGCATATGAAAGGCTGGATGCTCCCAGAACCGCCACGAACAGGTGCGCCTGCCGTGTCTTGCCGGACAGCCGATCAACGACAACCGTGACCGTGTCGCCGGCGTAGTCGACGAACAGCTTGTCGCCGGCCGCGTGATCCTGCCGCATCGTCACAGGCAACTTCATCGCCCAGCCGCGGTAGAGGTCACAGAAGCGACTGTAACGATAGCCCTCCGGATAACGGCTGATGTATTCGTCCCAAAGGATCTGCAGCGTCATATGCTTGCGCTTCAGCTCGCGGTGGACCTGCGTCCAGTCCGGCTCAGGGCTCCGACGATGACCCGTCTTCGTCCCGCCTGCCTTGTAAAGCGCCGCTTCCAGGACTGCATCGCTGATGTCGTCACCCAACGGCCACGATAGCTCCGCAATGGCCGCACGCCGAAGCGTCTCGCGCACCGTCGATGGCGCAGCTCCAACCCGAACCGCGATCGACTTGTGGCCAAGTCCTTGTTCGAAGCGATATCTCAATATCTCGCGGACACGCCGCATCTCCAGTCTCTCCGCAGGCATCCCGTTCCTTCCTCGTCACGTCGAAGGAAGAAACTTCACACCAGCAGAACACCCACGCCAGATGCTTTCCGATGGGGGCGGCATCATCTCGGAATCAGGGGGCGACTATTTCTCGGAATTGGGGGGCGAGATCATTTCGGAATCAGGGGGCGGATTGCCTCGGAATTTGCACTCTTCCCGCGCCAGCAAGGCCTACATGGAATGGGCGCTCTCGTCGGCAATCGGTCCGATGGTCGATGCGGACGCCGAGATCCTAGAGACGATCTCGGACATGACCGCAGCAATGCTGGCCCGTATCGTCGAACGGGATGAAGCCACGAAATCCGACTCCGACGGCGAGGAAATCGCCAAAGCATTTCGCCTGATTGTGCGGAGGTTCCTCGCTCTTCTGCCTGACGAGTGGGAGGAACGGGTCACGAGCCGACGTGACCTCAAGCGGACGCTCGGGATCGAACGCGTGATGCTCATTACCATCGATGGCAAGCTCCAGGTTTCGGTTCGAGTTCTGCAGGAGGCTATCGAGGGATGCCTGCAGAAGGGGACGAATCGCGCGGACATCAAGCTGTATGACGGGAAAACTAATGCCCGCCTGGAACTCGGCTCCGACGATGCTGATCTGCCGACTGCACTGCTCAAGATCGGAAAGCGGAAGCTGCCGCTCCATAGGAGCACTCTGGCACTCGTGCATCCAGTGCAAAACGTTCGCGAGCAGCTTCTGGCTGATCTGGAGGGTAAGGGCAGCGTGGGACGTCCATTCACCGCAGAGTATCTTGTCGCGTTAGGGAGCGAGGAGGATGTCGAAAAACGGGTGGCCGATTTCCACCATCGCTTGAGCTCTGACTTTGCGAGGCGCAAGGAACTCATGGCGGAAAGCCTGTCTAGGTCAGGAACTAGCCAGGTCTCGGATTTGGACCTCCCGCCTGTCGGCGAGATGCTGAACTATCTCGGTCTGCCCGCAGAGTTTCGAGGATCGCCACATGAGTTGGCCGAGGCCTCGTTGAAGGCGCTGCGCGGCTCCCTGGGCATCGAACGGGCCATGTGCCGGGTATCAAGTCTTCCTGTCGAAATACCCAGGAACGAGATGGTCGAATTTGCGAAAGCAATTTCCGGCAAGGCCGACGACTGGCCCAGGGAAGAGTCAGTGCTATCCGCGCTCTTCTGGCTAATGTGCCAGACGGCGACCGGGCAGCCTGTCACGGACGACGAAGCGTGGTTGAAGCGCAGCATTACGAAGGAACGCGCAAAGCTGCTGACCACCTTCATTCGGCACAGCGCTCGACAAGCGCTAGAAAGTGACGAATGGAGGGCCCTGTCTCCCGATTTCGCTTTTTGCCTAATCTGGGTGCACGCCGACCAGCTTGCTCGAGCCTTCGCCTCGTCAAACATCGATCTTCCTCAATTTACAGCGTGGCTCGCGAGAAAATCCCGGTCCACGTTTTTCGATTTCGAGCGTGAGGCGATCTGGGACGACTGGGTAGTCAACATATCCTTGCAGCTTCCAGCTACCCTTCTTATCGCAAAGCTCGTCGGGCGTCTGTTGTCCGGCGGGGTTTCAATCCCTGAGCATTTGAAGGATCTACTGGGGCAGCAGGTGGGCGAACGATGGACTCCTTTCCCGGAGGCGATCGTTCCAACACCTGAGGGTGCGCCGGAGAACTTCTGGGCGGCTAAGGATCCCATGCCGCCCATGATCAAAGATGGCTGGCTTGGAGAAGATCATCCCTTTCAAGAGCGCGACCAGGAAAAGCTTCTGTCGCGCATTTTTGAAGAGGCTGAGGACGGCGACCCGGCTTTCTTCGCGTCGATGGTCAGTCTCCTGATCGACATCGACAAGGTGCAAGCCGAGCGTTTGGACTTAATTCTTGAGAGGCTTGATTTGGCACTCTCGGCGCCTGGGGCGAAATCGGAACCTAGCTACGGTTTGGTAACCGATCTCGTTGCGCAGGTGTTGGGTCGGAAAGGGGACCCGGAAGCGTTTGGAAGGTGGCTTCGAAAGGCAACCGAGGAGGGCGCGCAATTGAAGCCTCACGGCAGGCTGACCTTATCCGACGAACATGAAGGCGGTCGCGTTTTGGTCGCATTGCTCAACGCCATCTATATCTTCGCGAAATGCGGGCAGCATGAACTACCAGAACGGATACGGACGATCACAACGCATTTTAGAAGTGTCGTGGAGATTTGGCCGGCGTCGCTGCTACCGGTAATCGGTTGTCTCAACAGAATGGCGCAGGAACTCGGCGTGGACATTTCCAAACATGACATCCTGCCTGCGCTTCTCGATTTAAGAAGCCTCTGAAGTCGCGGTATCGGTGACGATACCTGTAGGCTGATCGACCGCCAAAACTATCGAGGGAATCGACAAACTGATGTGAACCATCGACCCTATGTGCCACGGAGGATTGCGCATGAAGGTAAGGTCGATACAAACCAATGAGCCGGGGATCGGCATCAAGGAACACCCTAACGCTACAACGCCAGATCATCGCGGCCGTTGCAGGGATCTCGGCGAGGCCCACGCTTACACTGCTCGCATGATAATGGACCAGATGGGCGGCAATCGCAGCCTTGATCTGGGATATGCCCTGGAGTGGCGCTACGGGTTCATATCCTCCTTCGCAAGCGGCGGCGAAATGTTCCTTGAAACGGGTTAGTTCGCCTGACTGAAGCGATTTTGATTCCCTCACCGCACTAATGGTAAGTTGATCGAAACGGGGCGCTGTCGGAGGCCCCATTAGTTCACACATGCTTTCAACGACGAAAGCTCGGAAATCGCTTGATAAGAATCTTATATACGTCAACGAAATACGAGATTGGCTTCATGATATTTGCGCGAAGGGCTCTGCAGCGACGATTGAGAGAGCTGAGAGCTAAGATAGGCGACAGTGCGGTCGACGGCATCGTTGCTCGCCTCAATCTACCCGGCCGGGACCGCGTCGCAGCAATGTGGGAAGTCGTTGTCCTGCATGGACTGGCGGAATGCGGCAACCTTGTTAGTGAGCAACCACTGCCTTCAGGTAGGCGCCCGGATGCTTGGTTCGACAACGGGCGCCTTAGGTTCACTGCCGATGTGACGACCGCCTCTGACGAAGGGTTGGACAAACAGAACCCCTACTCGAAGCTCAGCGACCTCATCGAGCGAGCGAAAGGGAAACTGGGTTTGCCGATTGGTGGCGTTGACGTGCAGGTCCATTCCAGAACTCACGAAAGCTCGCGAGGGAAGCGCACCTTTCTCAAGCTCCCGCCCGTCGGGAGACTCGAGTCTTTTGTCCAAGACAATCTCATGCCTCGATTTCGAGAGCAACTCGACGCCGGGGAAGCGGTACTGCGGGCGTCCATCGACGACGATCAGCTTGGTATCGAAGTCGCCATTGATCCATCGAAGTCACCGTACAGTTCCGTCGGCTTCACCGCATATAACCTTCCAACAATCAAGGATCGAAATCCGCTCTATAGCGCGCTTAAGGAAAAAGCAGAGCAGCTGCATGGCGCAGACGGTATCACCGGCGTGATACTTGGAGATGGCGACTGCGCCGCACTGGCCGAACGAGAGGCCTCGCAGCACTACGTGTCAGCTGACGCGATCGCCAGAGAGTTGCTGCGTCAATATTCCTCGGTTAACTTCGTTCTCCTGCTTACCATCCGTGAGAAGCGGTGGCACTATTTCCCGCCGAATGATCCCAGACGCCGTGTCCACCCAATTTTGGTATGTAGGGAAGGGGATCCTCTGCGAACGGAACTGGAAGCGATATTCGGCGCGATGCTCGAACAATTCCCACCGCCGGTGATGATGCCAAAGAACGGGTCGCTGCGGGCGCGGGAAAAGGGCTTCGATTCCGGACATCATGGAGCATATCAGTTGGAAGGCTGCAAAATACGAATGAGCTCGCGGGAACTGATGGAGGTTCTCGCCGGGCTGCGAACGCTTGACGACAATGGGGCGCGTAATGTGGAAGCCAGCCGTCGTCTTCCATCGGCACCAAACCCGACGAAGCAGGCTTTTCTCCGCAAACTCCTAGACGGGCGGCTTCCGGTTCGCATCAGTGTTGATGAAACAGGCGAGAACGACAACGATGATTGGATCGAGTTTGAGTTCGGCGAGGCCGATGCGGCGATAGCGCCCTTCGAGTGATATTTCGGCTAGGGTGCTCGGCGCGTGACCTTGCCCCAAGGTGCAGGCCATCGCCGCAGCCGTTCTGGCGTGCTGCGACAACCGCGTCCAGCTTTAAGGCGCGAATTCCCACCTCGTATGCCCATCGCGAGTGTCTCGGCAAATGGGCGGTACCATCTCTACAGGCTGATCGACTTAACGTCCCCGGCCTGCGGTCTCCCTGGCACCTTCTAAGACGCCGTCCAGAGGAGCGGCAAGTGATATGGCGATAGCACCGCGGATCTCTCGTGGCCAGCGGCCATAGGCGTTAGATAGGCCGGACGGGGCCTTGCGCAACAAATGCCTTGCTAACCGGGCCGTTCCACATATGAGGAAGACCCTAATTAGTTCCAAAGCGCCAGGGCAATCCGCGATCCTCAGCCCAATGAGATTGGCCTGAAGCCGTAATTAGGTCGTTGGCTAGTCAGGTTTTCAGATTTTCTAAGCGACGAGGACATCGACTGAAGGTCCGCGTTCGAAAATGATCCGCCGAGGGCCGGACGTCGTTCGCTCGGAGATTGCGAGCGCGGTGCCGAAGTTTGCATATCCCCCGCTGCTGCCTACTTTCTCTAGCCTGCTGGGTTGCAGCGATGCGTTCCTCGAAATCACTCTTCTTCCAGTAGAATGCCATTGTCGATGTGAGACCTTCGATTTTCTCGATGTGCTCCAGCCATTCGCCGACCAATTGCTCTGGATCCTCGTTGCGGCCAATCGAGTTCAAATCAAGCACATCCGCCGCTTCTTCGGTCGCTTGGTCGAAATTGCTGTAGAACTGGTCGGACATCCCGACCTTGGATGACGCTAGATTTGACGCGAGTGTGGCGAGCTCCATTGCATACTCCCGTTCGGGCGACACGTATCTAAAGATTTGGAGGCGAAGGTATCTGGCGTAGGCTCGCGCGTGGGGGAGATGGCTGTATCTTCCACCGGCAAGCTCGTCGATTAAAATGGGAAGCTTTCCCTCATTTGTCCAAAAAAGCTTCGCAATTCCCCGTTTCCGGAGTGCTTCGCAGATTTCGGTGTCCCCTTTCGCGAGTACGAGGTCGCCAACGAGATCGGCGAGCTCGTGCAAAGGGAGTCTACCCTCGACATCACCACTGACTAAAGTCTCCAGCAAAGCGTCCGCCACCTTCGCTCGCATCTTGCGGGAGGCTGTTGCAGTCATTTTCTTCCATAGAGACAGAGCGCTGGCAATGGATGGCACGCAGCGGGCAAGCGTCGAGAGAACCGTGGTGTCTGCCGTCTCGCGGGACAGGTAGTCCTGTACGGAGGGATTGATGAAGTTGGTCCGGCCTCCATCGATCACCACAAACGACGATTTCACCTCGCGAAGCGTATTCGGATCACCGCACGTAGCTCCTCCCTCGTGATTGCGCCGAATCCCACGACCGCTCGTTCAAAAAACAACCCGAGTGTGTCCATTCTGACGCCAGGCTCGGAGAAGCGCTCCTGCTCGGCGAAGTACAAACAATAAAGAAGGATGCGGGCGTTGAGACTGATGTGCTGCCTGAAGGCCTTGTCCCAGATCTTGTCCGGGTGTTCGAGGGTCTGCAGAAAAACTTTCGGATATTCGGACGGAGGTACGTCGCGCGGTCTAATCTCGTCAGTCATCCATTGGATGATGCGCGGCATGTAGTTGCGATGATCCACGATCTGACGCACCGAATCGCCTGCCAGGAGGGCCTGTATCGAATCCTGATCGATTTCCGAATGGTACAGATGATTGTAGAGGATCCGCGCCTTCAGTTCCCTGGTATAGGTCGCAAGGTTCAGCACCATTTCCGACACCTCGACCTTCTGGTCGTCGAGTGCCTCGGATAGCGCCCGGGCAGCCTCCAGGATGTAGGCGCGCGTCGTGAGGATAAGTCGTTTTCCTTTGTCCTTGTGGATCATGGACATGAAGCGCACAATTCGCCCGTCGTCTCGCGCCAGTGACGCGGGATCGAGCCTGATTTTGCCGAGAAAATCGTCAAAGACGAATACTTGCCGATTGCAGCGTTGGAAGGCGCGAAAACCGTCCTCGATAGAAGTGATCGAGACCAGTTCCCAACCCTCGTCGCTGTACTCCGCTGCGAGAACCTGGGCCAACGTCGTCTTGCCGACACCTGGTGGCCCGGAAACAATCAAGCAATGGGTTGGCTCAAGGATCTCAGCGGATTTATTGAGACTTGGATTGACGACGAAGACTTTTAGAATTCGCTCGATTTCATCGTAGGTAGCCTCCGTGAAAACTGCGATGTCGTTCTTCAGCAATCTGTCGAGCACCGCGGCGCTGGACAACCATAGTTTGATATTCCTCTTTTCGACGTCGGTGTTTGAGCTCCACGCGGCCCCAGATATTCGATGCGGCCACCGAAGGGTGATCCAGGAGCGTAACAAGCGTCTTCTTCCGCGCTGGCGTAAGAGCCTGAGAGGTAAGAAGGTAGTAATCGGACGGCTTCAGCTTGGCGACGTTGCTCTTCTCACTCTTGACGGCCTTCTGAAGATCCGACCATGTGCTGTTCTTATAGTGCTGGCTTGAAGGATGATGTCGCCATTCGCTCGGCCATGCCGCCCATCTATTCCACCATCAGCGCCTTCGGAAAACCTTTCAAACCTGAGACCTGTTTCCACCGACACCAGATCCATGCAAAGCCCCTCGAACTCGATCGGTGACAGGTTGGCGAAATCGTATCGTTCAGGCATGGAAACCACTCCAATAAGGTACTCGTGCAATGCTACTGATAACTCTGAACCAGTCTACCGTTCGGCCCTGGTTACGGCTGCCAGACCCCGGCCTTCCCCCAACTAAAATTCCCTACGGCGAGAGCGCTCGACACCACTGGCACCGAAATAGGGCAGGCCGCTCAATCGAAGTCATACCGCGATCAATACGTGAATATCCCGCCGAACAATCTCTCACGGTCGCTTGTGATTGGGGTCACGTTCGACGCCGACGAACTGGAGGGGACGCTGGCCGCGCAAGATGCCATTCGCACGACGGGTGAATGCGCGAGCAGGCGGCGGCCTGCGTCGCCGTCTATTGGGGAGAGGAGGATAATAGCGAGGAGGATGAAGGGCCCGAAGGCTCGCCGGATGTGCGGTAGACGCATGGAAAACAGTATGGGCTGATCTCGCCAGCAAGCTCGAATACAGAGAACAGGAAAAGGCAGAAGGCCAGAACAACAGAAAACCAGAAAGCCCGTTTTGCGGTTTACTGTTTTTCCCGAAACACAGATACACAGAAAGCCTGCTTGTGTGTTGCGAACAAAGTCTGGAACCAATTTTGATGGCGTCTCAAAAGCGTCCGAGAAGCTCACTCGTCCTTTTGATCTAGAAGTCCACCGATAGTCTCGAGACCCTTATTCGCAGAGGTCATGGCCAGTTGCTTGCTCGCGTCACTGCATGGCTCAGGGCCGCTCATCAATCTCTCCATGTCGTTCTTTGCCTTCACTGCGGCGCTTCTAATCAAGTCTTCGCCAAGTGAAATATCGTCACCACTTAGCCCCGCTATGCCCAACATAGCGAGATCGCGGCGCTTGACAAACTCCGGGTCGGATTGATCGCCAGTACACTTCTTGTACCAGATACCCAGAGAGAACACGTATGAAACCGAATTCAGCGCGTGCCTGTAGCGCTTCTCGCTGTCTAGCGGATTTTCCGCCCTTGCAGACGTTGCAACTGTGATCATTAAACCAAAGAGAAGGTACCGCATTTCAACTCCAAGCTACGCAGGGTGCCTAGCACTTACCTCCACGGGTGAGCAACCAAGTTCGATTGCAGTGGAAAAACATTTTCAGCCCTCCCGTTGCCGCTCCAACTCGTTCAGCCGTTCTTGCACCTTTCGTGCAAAGTCCGCCTTGGCCCGTTCCTTGTCTTTCGCACGGAATGCACGCGCAGCTTCGAAATCAATGCGGTATTGTCGGACTGTCGCGGAAATTCGATCCCACTGCTTTGCGATGACAACGAGGATCACCAGCGCGACAAAAGCATTCCCTCCCAATACGGCTAGGTCAATGTATTCCTGCTGCTTTGCCAACTTGCTGTTATAGCTGTCGTATCCGCGTTGGAGGCATCTCTGATGTGCCTTGCCGGTCTGTTGGATTTCTTCGTCCGTCTTGGCACGATTGTAGGCTTCGCCGCTCGGGTCGCAAATGATCTCGATGTTTTTGTAGGGCGGATCGTACTCCGCATTGATGCCTAGCCAATTGCTCATGTGCCCCCCTTAACCATTCATAGATCGCCTTATAAGCAAAATCGGAAAATCTGCCTGCAACTCAACCGGAATCGCTCAGTTGTATTACCTCGAATAAATGGCCCCATCTTTCGATCACAGCATTGAATGGGGAAGGGTAAGGGGGCCAAGAGCAGGTGAAGGCATGCAAATGCGCCTAGCTCTCTGGTGAAGTTGGAGTAGGCGTGTCGATTACCGGGTTCACGACAAGTCGGATGTCCTCGGCTGTGTAGATCATGAAACCTCCTCGAAGGTTTGCATGGGTCACCATGCCACCGAATACGAGATGGAGTGGCCGGTCATCGTCTTGCCGCTCCGCTCCAGCCATCCGGAACACCAATTTCGCCGTGATGTTTCGAATAAGCGCTCAGCGAAGCCCGGCTGACAGGGCGATGTGACCCTGTTCGCCGTCGGTCAAAATGCAGGTATCCGATGCGCATCTTTGAGAGTCGACCCAGAATTCTATTTCTTTGCCAGAACAGAACCACGCCGTCGTCTCGCCTCCTCGTGCATGTTGACGGGCGTCGCTGCGAGAACGCGGGTGACCAGCGACGTGAGAAAACGGGCCGGTGAGAGGTCATCTGGCGTACGCTCTTCGAGGATCGATACCCTAGGCAGGGCCCTGACGATACTCTCGACCGTGCTTTCCGCAAGGTGCGCGATCTCACTCTCGTCTCGATCCGTTATCGGCTGCGGGCCGGGCTCCAATATGCCGTCGCTGGGTTCTTCCTCGTCGACTGCCGGTAGTATTTGATCAGTTGAATATTCCATCAACACCAGGCATGTGGAGTGATACGCGTCGTCCTCGCGGCCAAGCTTGGACAAAAGGTCGAACAACCACTCTGCCGTCTTGGGCTCCTTCTCCAGGATGTCCGAGCGCAGGCCGAACAAGAACCCCAGGGCCGCCAGCGGGTGGCGCAGGCGAAGATTCTTGGCGTCGCCATAAGACTCCTCGATGCGGTTCGGCGCATTTTTTCCATAGGAAGAATCCATTCGCTTCGTCGAAATCAACAATTCCGGGCCGGTCACCCAATCGGTGATGATGACATCTACCTGTTTCAGGTAGTTTTTGCCGAGAATCGAAGCCGAAGAGGAGGTAACGCTCGGAATGGACGTGTTCGATATCAAATGGGATTGCGCCTTGGCTCGAATCGCCGTGGGAAGTGACTTGACGAATGCCGCGACAGGCGCAGGAAGAACGCGTGGGCTTGACGGTCTTGGCCAGACTTGGTCCGCGCCGAAACCAGCCCTGCGAAGTTCATAGCTGAGCCAGACATCCAGGGCGAGTGCAGGAACTCCCGTCTGAGTTCCGACTTTCAGGTGGAGCGGGACGCCGAGCAGAAGCGCAAGGGTGTCGTAGTCGGGACGGAAGGTCGGCTGGCCGTCCGATCCAAGAACCCATGGATTGCTGTGTTCTCCGCCAGGTGCGGCAGCTTCGACGATGTGATCAAAGATTTCCCACGCTTCTGCTTTCGAACTTGGTTTAGCGGCCACTTGCTGCCCTCAAATTACGACGGTTCGCCAGTTCCGAGCGAGCATTTCGCACAGCTGCCATCTGCGTCGCCGAAACTTCGCCATCGCCCAGCAGCACCTGGTCAACGATGTTGACGGCGTCGAGCAGCCTCCCCTTGTCCAGGAGCTTCGCAACGCTTCGCTTGAGGTTGCGAAGCTTATCGGCGCGAGACGCAACCAGGGTCGGGGAAGGCATGGCCCAAACGTCGGCTTCCTTTGGCTCGATTTTCAGGATCCCGCCTCCATAGGCGCGGCCAACCATTTCGGCATGCAGCAAGGTAATCGAGTTCAAGCTGGCGACAGGGAGGAGCGCGCGGCCCAGCGCCCTATATGCCTCGTTCAGGTAAATCCCATGCACCGAATTGAGGTGACGGGCCCTGGCCGCGTTTTCCGTGATC
The DNA here is from genome assembly GCF_017876815.1 of Sinorhizobium meliloti. NCBI lineage: Bacteria > Pseudomonadati > Pseudomonadota > Alphaproteobacteria > Hyphomicrobiales > Rhizobiaceae > Ensifer > Ensifer meliloti. The sequence continues at coordinate 1,297,159 of NZ_JAGIOS010000003.1, forward strand.
CGGGGCGTGTCCGCGTTCATGCATGTCAGCAGAAGGTCCGCGGGCGGAACAAGTGGCACCCGATACCAGGTCTTGCGAACCCGGCATTTATAGGCGGTGTCGACGCCTGTCCTGTGGCCATCGGCAATATATGCTGCCGCAGCTTTGGAAGGCGGGTCGGTTGGATAGAAAAGGTGAATCGCGTTACCGCCCTCGCCAAGCTTCCTCAACTGGGCACTCGAAAGCGAGAGGCCTCGCAAATGGGAACTTCCTGGCGGTGACACGCTGAGGAGCTCGTCGGGGCGAAGTCCAAGCTCGGCTACGCGCTGGGGGGACAGCGTGAAGTATCTGTTGTTCCCGGTTACCATCCCGAGCGTCGTGTCGCCCCAACTCTCCAGGTTTGTGTAGAGGCCCGTTTCGCATAGGGACTGCAAAAGATGCACCGCCTCGACGTCGATGAGACTGCTAGTCCACTTGGCCGCCGGGTCGGCCGGTGTCCACGTCTGTCCAGGACCGAGCGTGTCGAGCGTCGCTGCGTTCTTCGTCTGGCGAACGGTTGCGTGATCAGTCGGCCCCTCAAGGTACCCATCCGCAAGAAGAAGCACGACATCCGCTTCCGCCTCAGGGAACACTTGCTCGTCGAACAATACGAGCTGCACGTCTCGGAATCGACTAAACAGGAACTTGCGAACGGGAGCGGCGTAGTTCACCGAAAGCAGTTCGGCGGGAAGGACGAAGGCCAGGCGGCCGCCGGGCTGAAGGAACAACGCCGAGTGCACGGTGAATGCAGCCCAACTCGATGCGAGCCCGGTCAGTGAGATGCCACCCCTGATGGCCGCCGCGCGCGCACGCGCGCGAGCTTCCCCGGTAAAATCCTGGTATCGAATATAGGGAGGATTCCCGATGACAACGTCGAACTCCGGGTGGGGCTCGACGGAAAAGAAGTCGGATAGCTGGATATCAGCCTTGCCCCCGGCATCCGAGACCCGCTTGCGGGCTACGTCTGCGCTGTGGGCGTGTATTTCCACGCCGTGGACCGTCGGGGGGCTGCTCCTGCGTAGAGCGAGTTCACGGAGGCGATCGACGGCGGAAACCAGGAATGCGGCGTCGCCCGCCGAAGGCTCGAGTACGCGATCGTTAGGAGCGCGAATGGCCCATTTGGAAATGAAACGGGTAATCTCTGCGGGTGTGAAAAAAGCGCCTCTCTCCTTGCGGAGAACGGGAGTGTCGATAGGGTCGCTGTGGGTAACGAAAGTCACGTCTGGCTCCCGAATCATGCACTCATTGGTTCGCTCTCTTGTTGGTTACCTATCCTATACAGATAAATTTCTGTCTACTCTTTGTTCTTATTTTTAACGTCTCGATCGAGAGGGAAATAGGGAAATTGCGACAAGCCATTGCGTGGCAAGGGCTATTCCATCCGGAACCATAAGGCGCCAACATCGAGGCTGCCCAATCCGTTAGATTGAAGCGCTCGGCGCTTTAGGGGTCGCGGGTTCTGATCCATTCAAGGCGAGAGATGAAAGTCGGCTCTGGGGCCGGAAGCTATCAGTCGGCTTTCGGAGCACATTAGGCTGAAGCGGACATTCCGCAGGCGTGCCGTGTCGGACAGAAATGCGCTTGTGCTCTAGCGCGAAACCGACCATCTAGGTGAACAGAGATCGGATCGTTGCGCCAACAGCGTCCATTTGAAGAACTGAAGAGATTTGGAGGCGGGTTGTCGGAGTTCATTAAGAAGAGGGTCATCCGCGATCTCATCGAAGAGATCGCGGATCTTGATGCGGCATCGTTCGAGCTTATGGGCCACAAGGTCATTGAATTGATCGAGTCCAAGGGCTTGGTGCATCATGGCCTGAACAAAGATCACAGACCGGTTGGTTACACTGTTGACACCTTCTCACAGGACTTCACGATCGTCGGTGAGTACAGCACCGGCCAGGACTATTTCGAGGACGCCTCTGGCGGCAAGAACGAGAACAAGTTCACTAAGATCGAGAACGACATTTCCCATGCGATCGACAAGGCGGGGAGCATTACACCTGCCAAGATCTATCTTGTGTCAAGCGCTGAGGAGCCTCCGTCATTTCGTGGGAAATTCAACAAGACCGATTTGGCCGCCAAGCACTCGGACAAGACGGTGTTCTTGGACTCCCGGCAGTTGGCCGAGAAGATATTTGAATATTCGCGTGACAGGCCGCAGGCAGCAGAATTCTTTCGCTTTTACCTACCTGACTTCTCACAGAACTTGGACAACTACGAATATTACGGATTGACTCCGCCGGTATGCGCTAACCACCAATCCGAGCCCCTATTCCGCGAGGCGATCCGCGGCCATTTTGCATCAGGAAGACCGGTTTGCGTGCTGCATGGGCTCAGCGGTTCGGGAAAGACACAAGCCGCGATCGACTTCGTCCATTCCGAGGGGGCAGCATATGGCAACTACTTGTGGGTTGCCGGCGATGACTGGGGAGAAAACGTCCCGCTGACCGCCATCAAACGGTCGCGCGGCGGCGTCGACATCAACGTCGCGGGTGTATTCAATTCCACCAGGACGCTGCTGGTTGTGGACGATCTTTCCCGCCCAGTTACCGCCGAAACGTTCGCCGAGCTTGAGCAAGGATTTGCCTTGGGCGGATGTGTACTCGTCACGTCCCAAGTCGGCGAACCGAATAGTAATATCCATCTGCCGGTGCCGCTTCTATCAAGCGAAGTCGCCTACGCGATACTTGGGGAGAACCGGAGCGCGGCAGAGGATGACACCCGCGAATTCGTCGAAGCCTGCCGTTTCTGCCCTCTCATCCTGGCAGTCACACGGGAAGTCGCCAAGACGGACGGCGTCGACAAGGGGGAGCTCTACCGCGAGGTCCTGACCATACCCGACGTTGCCCATCAGCCCGACGGCCGATCGGTCATGGAGAGGATCCTCCAGCGTCTCACCGATCAGAACCGCAAGGCGTTGGTCAAAATAGCAAACAGCGGCTGCACCACCTTCGACTCAAAGTTCCTAACCAAATTCATCGGAGCGAACGCACGTTTTTCGTTGCAAAGGTTGGCGATCGTCACCCGCACAGAGGTGTCGTCCGCGCTGACGGTTCACGACCTCATTTGCAGCGCTGTGCGCACCGGGGAGCCCGACGGGACAGAACTTGCAGCGGAAGTGGTGCAGTACGTTGAGCGGTATCGCGGTGAAATGGTACCGAGCGTGCTCAGGCAGATCCATCTGTCGGCCGGGCAATTGCTGGCCGCCCATCGGGCTCGGGCAGAGTCACCATTGGATTGGTTGACTTACGCGCTGTTGCAGCTGGAAAGCGGGGACCGGCTTGGTCTGGCACCGGGATCGCATTCGCGGCCCATACGGGTGAACATGTCTATCGCTGAGCTTCTGTGCGTCATAGACCTTAGGGAGGCGCATTCGTACACCCTGCCCGGAATGCAGCGGACAGCTTACTACTCGGAATGCGCGGAGGAATACGGCAAGATTGCCGCGAAAACCGGTAATGCCGATATGCGGGTTGAGCTTCGCCACCACCAGGGCAAGGCGCTGCGGCGGAGCGATCAACTCGACGACGCTCTCGACTGCTTCAGGGCCGTTCTTCGCGAACGACCGGGCTGGCATGCGGCGCACGGTCAGATTGCGCATGCTGGAACCCAGCGAGGAGCCACCGAGGCGGTGAAGATGGAAGGAGAAAGCGCGATCAGACACCTGATCGGCCAAGTCTTGGCCGATGTGGATTCAGTGCCGCTACGCGTCTCCTTGGCCGCCTTGAGCAAACTACGATCCTATTCTTCCCTGAGCAGAGAGGTTCAGGACCAAGCAGCTTTGGTAAAGCACCTGGCCGATGTTGTGGCGATGGCGGCCTTGGCCGGGTTCCAGCAGTTTTACGAAGGCTTTTTGGCATTCACGAGCCTGTTCTCATATCAGTTCGGCGAGCATGCAGTAGCGATTGCCGAAATTTTTCCCGATATGCTAGCTATCTACCCCGACGCCGTCGACGAACGGCAGTGGCCCAACGCGTGTGAGGCTCTCGCCAACGTCGCCACAGCCGCAGCCGCAGTGGGCAAGCGGGATTTGGCAGCCCGACTGAATGAAACAGCGTGCGCTTTCGCCGAGGCTCTGAGCCAAACTGATGGAATGACGTGCTTCAAGTTGCGGGTGGTCGCTAAAACCTACGTTGGTGCGGGAAAGGCGGAAGCCGCCATTACCGCACTCGCCAAAATGCCGGACAGTGAAAAAGACCATTGGGTGCTTTATCAGCAGGCTAAGGCAGAGTTGGCGGCGAACCGACCAGAAAAGGCTCGTGAGAGTGCTCGGGCAGCACTTGATCTGGCGTCGAAAGACACTAGGGCAACGAATAGGTTGGGCTCGTATTCCGACCTCGTGGGCCAGTGTCACGAGGCCTCGGGGAACATCGAACTGGCTTTGTCGGCAACGAAAGAGGCCCTGGGTCTAACAACCGGCGAAAAATACCGACAGCAACTAACTGATCGTATCGCCCAGCTGGAAAGACGCAACGCGGCAAACGACGGCTCGGATTCAGCCCGTTTGGCATGAGAGGTGCAGTGCTGGCAGGCGGCCCTGGGGAAAGCTGTCAGACCGCTTGTCGCAGCTAGCCAAGGAAAGCTGACGCAGGTCTTATTGCTCGGCCCTGCTTATCGCCCGCTGTCACCTTGCAGTTATCCGCCTGTCAGGTTCTGAGCGAGTTTACTCTTCTGAGTAAACCTGCCAATCCTGCGAAGGCATAAGGCATAGGGGGATCCATGGCAGAATTCACGGTATCAATTTTCAACTGCAACAGCATCGATCGAGCAGAGATTGCCATCGCCGAGGGCTCACTCAACATCAAGTACGGACCAAATGGGGTTGGAAAGAGCACACTTGCAAGAGCCATCATCAGCCAAATCCGTGCCGACGGATCTCTCGATGAGCTGTTACCCTTCAAGTGCCGCGGCAAGGACGGCGCCGGGGCGCCGAAGGTGGATGGCGCGGATCACTTAAAATCGGCGGTGGTCTTTGATGATGCTTATGTGCAGCAATTCGTCTTCCAAAAGGACGAGGTGGTCAAGAACAGCTTCGACATCTTCATCAGGACCCCGGAGTACCTCGCCGAAATGGCGGAAATCGACGAGCTGCTGTCGGGCATCCGGAAGGCCTTCGCCGACAGTGCGGATATCGCACAGGTTACCACCGACCTGAAAGAGCTGAGGGACGCCTTTGGCAAGCCCGGCAAGGGTGGTGCCATTCCCAAGTCCAGCAAAATGCACAAGGCATTTGGATCCGGAAACAAGCTTGAGAACATTCCGGAGGCGCTGAAGCCCTTCGAGACTTTTATCAAGAGCCAGGAGCCCGCGAAGTGGATTGCTTGGCAGGTGAAGGGCAACGAGTTCCTGCAGCTGGGGGACAACTGCCCCTACTGTTCCAGTGTATTGTCCGAAGCAGGCAAAAAGGATACCGCTCTTGCCGTTGAGAAGGAGTACGACGCAAGTGCCGTCGGACACCTGAATACACTCCGGGCCATCATTGAGCGTCTTGGCGCCTATTTCAGTGAGAAGTGCCGCGAGAATCTGGAGAAGGTCACAAAGGCGAAGATTGAGCTGACAGCACAGGAACACAGTTTCCTAACGGGCCTCAAAGCTGAAATCGATGCTCTTATCGAGAAGCTCGAAGGACTGCGCACCCTTTCTTTCTTTTCGCTCCGCGATGTCGAAGAGGTGGGTGACCGGCTAACGCCGCTCAAGATCGATCTGGGGATGATGGACAAGCTGGATTCGGACGAAACCAGAAAAACCGTCGACCCGATCAACCAGCAGCTCGATGCCCTCATCGCTAAAGTTGGCAATCTGAAAGGAAAGATAAACCGGCACAAGAGCAGGATCAGAAAGGCGATCGACGAAAATCAGGACAGCATAAACGGCTTCCTGAGGTCCGCGGGTTACAAGTACGCCGTTGAGATTGTGCCGGAGCCGGAATCATACAAGATGAAGCTGGTCCACCAAGACCTCAGCAACCACATCGAAGCTGCGACACGGCACCTCAGCTACGGCGAGAAGAACGCCTTCGCCTTAGAGTCGGACTCGAAAAGGTTTCAACGATATCCATATCTTGCAAGGCGTCTGGTGAGCATGCGGATGTGAGCGATGGTGATCCACGCTTCTGCTGAAGCGACGGATTTTTCGAAGTCCTTGGCCAGTCTGCGGCATCGACCCAGCCAGGCGAAGGTCCGCTCGACGACCCAGCGGCGCGGCAGGATTTCAAAACCCTTGGCCTTGTCGGAACGTTTGATGATTTCGAGTGTCCATTTCCCGATTTTCTGCAGCCGCTTTTTGAGCTTGTCGCCCGCATAGCCGCCATCAGCGAAGACATGAAGCAACCACGGCCACCGGTTTTTGATGGATTTCAGGAGATCGGGAGCGCCGTCGCGATCCTGAATATCGGCGCTGTGCACCATGAGGCCGACCATCAGCCCGAGCGTGTCGACAATGATGTGGCGCTTGCGGCCCTTAATCTTCTTGCCTGCATCAAAGCCACGGATACCGCCGCTTTCCGTCGTTTTAACGCTTTGGCTGTCGATCGCGCCCGCTGTCGGCGAGGCTTCTTTCCCCTCCAATTCCCGCGCCTCCATGACGAGGTGATGGTTGATCCGTGGCCAAAGACCCATTGCCCGCCATTCATAGAAATATCGCTGCACCGTCGAACAGGGCGGAAAGTCCTTCGGCAGCATCCGCCACTGGCAGCCTGTCGAAGCGATATAGAGAAGGGCGTTTAAAACATCGCGCAAATCAGTCTTGCGCGGACGACCCAGACGCCGTGGCGCAGGCATGAACGGTGCAACAAAATCCCATTCGCGATCCGTGACATCGCTTGCATATCCGCTCGTCCGCCGGACATAATTGCGCCGGGTGGTTTCAGTCCAGGCCATCGTGATCTCCATCGAATCTTTGCAAATCCGACGGAATCACAACTGGCTGAAATCACTCAATTCTTTTTGAGGCAGCCTCTTAGTGTTGTTCATGTATCAGGTGCTGAGTGAGAAGCCGGATCTCGTGGTTCTGGACGATCCGATCTCCTCGTTCGATAAGAACAAGAAATTTGCCATCCTTCATGAACTCTTCCGAGGTAAGGCGAGCCTTCGCGGCCGGACCACGCTGATGCTGACCCACGATCTTGAACCAGCGATCGACGTTATAAAGAGCACAAGTGCGGTGTTCCAGGGAGCGGCGCCATCAGCCTACTTCCTGTCGTCCCGGGCGGGCGTCATCAAAGAAGTGCCCATCGCACGAGACGATCTACAGACCTTCGCGAGGATTTGCACCGACAACATCGCAGCGCTGGGCGATAGCATTTGCAAGGCGATCTATCTCAGGCGGCACTTCGAGCTGCAGAACGATATGGGGGAGGAGTATAACCTGCTTGCCAGTCTGTTCAAAGGAAGGGCTGTTCCTACGATCAAGTGGGGCGGCGCAGTCCGGGACATGACCGCTGAAGAAAAGACGTCGACAGAGGAAATCATCCGAGCCAGCTATATTCCTGGTTTCGACTATGACGCGCTTGTGGCGGAGGTTACCGATACCGGAGCCATCAAAGCCAAATTCCACGCCACCAATGTAGGGTACGAGAAGATCCAGCTATTCCGCATCATCAGTGACGAACATGATGATGACGTGGTCAGGAAATTCATCAACGAGTCCTATCACATCGAAAACGAGTACGTGATGCAGCTCAATCCCCACAAGTTTGAAAGCATCCCTGAGTACGTCATTCAGGAGTGTGTCCGACTGCTCCCCGATTGAGGTGTTGCCGGCGGTGTTCGCGCGCTTCAAATGAATGCCAGCTTTTCAGGCGACGGTGATCCCAAACTGAGCGGCCAAAATGCGGGCGCAGTGCTGCCGTTCACAGACTTAAGCGTGGACGCCGCCTTAGGGGTGGACGGGATCGTGCTCCCGCGAGCCTTGCACGGCTTGTTGCTGTGATGTTCACCTTTTCGGCCAAGAAGATCGCATAATGTATCACCCGGAACTGCGATCACCCGAGCAGTTTACAGTTCCGACCTCTCGAGCCAAACCGTGTAGAACGGTAAGCGTGGCGTGATGACCGCCTACCGGCGCTACCGTGGAGTGGGATAGTGTCCACCAACTGCTGAGTGGACACTATGGCGGTATTTGATGTCGGGAATGAGCGAAGCCGCGAAGCGCGGTCGACGAAACTGGTCGCTGGAAGACAAATGGCGAATTGTTCAAGCAGCGCCGCTTCCCGGCAACTCGGCAGCGGAGGTGGCGCGCCGGCGCGGGGTCAACAGCAACTTGCTTTTCCGTTGGATACGGGCAGCTGAGGCCGGACAGCTGGGTCACAGGCCGATTCCCTTGTGCTTCTGCCGCAACCCGCTTTGGACTTCATTCCGATGGGTGTGTTTGGACGAGGCGATGACGAAGGGACTGCGACGACGATACCGGTCGCCCCTCTGCGGCGGCCGCCCCGGTGGCGAGTTCGGCGCGGCCCAAATCGGTGTTGCCGGCCAAAGGGCCCGACAGTGGACGAGCGCCCTGGCGTCATCGAAAGTGTTCGCGTTCGCGTTGACGCCTTCGTTAATGAGAAGGCATTGCGGCGTGTTCTTGCAGCGCTGGGCGCGTAGCCCCCCGTGGTGAACCTTCAACAGATTGGCGCCGAGGAAGACCAGTTCGAGACTAAACAGGGGAGCGGTCGAGAGGCTGCGAACTCTTCTCGCGTCAGCTAAGAGCTCAGGATATAGCGGCGATTTGCAACGAGGGCTGGACGCGCATTCATTGAATAGAGCGCAGTGAACCTATCGATATCGGCCGCGTCCACCTCTATCGGTTCCTGCGCTACCATCCAGTCGACGATCTCGCTGCAGGGTGGTGTGGTGAGAGACCCTTCATAGGCCCAATACTTGAGTGACGTCGGCAGCAAACCGCTCGGGTCGACATTAGGGAGTGCGGTCTGCTCGCCGGTCTTTTGAGGGAAAGTCGCCGCCAAGCTGGCGAAGGTCGCATTGGCGGCGCCTGGCACAAAGAAAACGCCCAGCACGCCGAGTGCACCCGTTTCGGCGTGTTTATGGACAAAATGGACCTCCATCGGGAAGCGATGGCCCTCGACCAGATGTTCGCTCGGGGCGTGGAATGGTACTGCACCAGCTCATAAGGCTTGTCGCCGCGGCGGAGCGTGCCGCCGGGCGCCGCTTTCACCTGGATCGTGTGCCCATTGTTGAGGATCGCGCCGCCACTTTTCCAGTTTAACGCCAAGCCTGGGATATCGGCCTTGATCGCACCCCTGATGTCCAGCGGCGACTGCTGCGAACCGGCCGAACAGGCACTGTTCTCGTTGTTCAAAGACCCCCAGTGCTCGGGACCCGCTTCGCCTTCATAGCTCCAATGTTCGGCTTCGGCTGCATAAGCGGTCTTGGCGCAAAGCGGACAAGCAGCAAGCAAGGCCAAACGTTTGATGAATTCACGTCTTTCCATATTCATTCCCTTTCGGACGAGACGAGCAATAGATCTCGGCCTCGAAGATACTCATAAAAGCGATTGTCAATTGTCCCATCGCTCGCAGTGGCGGTGATGATCGCCGCTTCCTGTTCAGGGCGCTTACTGGACGGATCGATTAGTAGTAGTACACGCTTATTGTCGTCGCTTGAAGTTGTTGTAGAGATGCACTTGGCCGAAGCGGACGCGCGGCGCGCCCGCGCGGAAATGTTCTGGAAAAGAGTATTGTGAATCGTAACCTTGAGCCGACCACTGTCCTCACCGTCGGCGCCGTCGCTTGAGCCGATCAAATTGTTCTTCTCATAGTCGCGGAATATCGAGTACGAGATGGTTACGAAGTTCGCTGCGTTTCGCACGTCGAGCGCGCCATCGTGGTGCTGCTTGGGCCTGCCGTTTTGCATTCCGTTTTGGTCGTCTGTCCGGCGGCCGTCGGTGAAGGTGACATGATCGACCCAAACGTTCCAGGCCCCATCGATCGTCACAGCATCAAATCGCGAATTCGAGTTCCCGTTTTCTCCATCATTCGGGTTACAGGCGGGTTGTGGATCCCAAGGGTTTTCGATCCTTAGATTTCGAATGATTACGTCGTTCGAGTTTACGATCACATATGCCTCTTGAAGTTCCGCCCTTCTTCCGACCCCAATCAAGGTTGTCCAGGCGGAATTTGGAATTCTTGCCCGTGATTCCATCTCTGCGGACGTCCGCCCCTCGCTGACGTCGATCAACCCGGTGACGCGGACGATCCGCCCACCCTGGCGGCGCGAGTCGTCAGGGCGTTTTTCAATTCTCGGGCGTTTTTCACCGTGAACACAGCGCTTGCAGCCGCATGTGCTCCGCCTCGGGTGCTGCCATTCTGGGTGGCCCATCCCGTTGTGGCGGTCTCCCTGCTGGGATCCGATTGAGCAGCGACGGGCAAAGGCATGCACCCTAGGGCCAGCAACAGCCCAGCACCCAGAACAGAGGTTCGATCGATGCTGTTCATATATTTCCGAATTGGTTTGATAGCATTTGGTACCATCGAAACTGGGAACGACAGTGCCGCCAGCAGCTAAAATTCTTCCAGAGTCGACCATTAACTTGTCATTGATGATTGTCGCAGGAAATTTCTTATCGAATCGGGGGGCATGGCTGCGCCCAACAAATTTCCCTGCAAGCGGTCGCACCTTAGCTTGCGGAGCCACGCCGCCTGAGCTGCGGTCTCTCGACACCTTCCGCTGTGACCCGCATTCCCAATCCGTGCGCAAGTGCGACGATCGCGCGGACGATCGCCTGGCTTTTCTCGTAGGTCTCGACGTCCTTGATGAAGTAACGGTCGATCTTGATCGTGTCGAACGGGAAGTTCTTTAGGTACGCCAAGGACGAATATTGCGTCCCGAAGTCATCGAGCGAGATGCGGATACCCATCACCTCCAACGTATGGAGGGTGTCGAGGTTGTTGGCGGTGCGCTCGAGCAATACCGACTCGGTGATTTCCAACTCCAGGCGTTCTGGGGACAGACCCGCAGAATCAAGGGTGTTGGCGACACGGTCGGTAAGCCCTTTGCGGAGGAATTCGGCCGGCGAGAGATTGACCGCAACTGTGAAGTGCTCGGGCCAATTCACCGCTTGTCGGCAGGCTTGCTCTAGCACCCATTCGCCGATCTCTCCCATCAGGCCGTCTGCTTCCGCCAAGGGAATGAACACGGCCGGCGGCACGATCCCAGCATAGGGGTGCTGCCACCGCAGCAGGGCTTCGAAGCCAACGATCGCATCGGTTTCTATGAGCGGTTGGTATTCGAGGAAGAATTGCCGTTCCTGCAGGGCGACACGCAGACTACGCCTTAGCATCTCGCGCTGTTCCAACATGATGAGCATCGAGCGATTGAAGCTTCTGGCTCGCCCGCGCCCATCGTTCTTGGCGGCATAAAGAGCGATGTCCGCAGCCTTCATCAGTTGCTCGCCATCGTTTCCGTCCTCGAGCGCGATCGCGATCCCGACGCTCGCTCCGACGAACACATCGATGCCTTCGACGGTGAACGGCTCTTTGAAAGCATTCACGATCGACTCGGCGAGACGTTCGGCCTCCATCGACGAGCTACTACGCTGGATGACGGCAAATTCATCACCGGCAAGCCGATAAGCGATGTCTCCTTCGCCAAGCACGGCCTGAAGTCGCTCGGCGGTACCCTGAAGTACGAGGTCACCGGCAGCATGCCCGAGCGTATCGTTGACGGGTTTGAAGTCGTCGAGATCGATTTGCATCAGCGCAATTCTTTCCACGCCCTCGACTGGAAAACGGGCGTCCAAGTCGTCGCTAAATTGCCGGCGATTAGGTAACCCGGTCAACACGTCATGCAGCGCCTGGTGGCGAAGGAGAACGCGTTCGTCGCCCTCGAGTGCTAGGGAGAACGGGGAAACTGCGACTTCCCCCGTCTCGAAGATCCCGAGGAGGCCAGATTTGATGCGGCAGATAAACAGCTTCCGAGCAGGGGGGATCACGATGCTTCGCGGAAAACCGGTGACAAGCACCGATTCCACGACCAGCTTATGGTGAGAACCCAAGAGCTCCGGATATACACTCCCGATGGTCGCCTGCGACGATGCGGCGATCTGATATTTTCGCCCGAGTGCTGCGGAACAGCCGATAAGATTGGTATTCTCATAGAAGGAACTGAGCTCGTCGGCCTCCATCAAAGGCAAACTAAAAACTGCATTGAACTCACTCATTGCCGAAACTCTCGTTGGTCCAGAGGTAAGCGCTTCGCGCAGCACCTTGCCGCCAATCCGCACCGCCCCGGATAGGCGTGCCGTTCTGCAGTCAGTCTGGGCTCGCCTCAATTCCGGGCCGCACGTTAATGTTGCTCGTTTCCCCGCCTCAGATGCTATAGCACGGCTGTATCGGTCAATAGCGCTGCCAGTGCAATGCTGATTTCTAAAGTACTTGTATCTTTTTGGAACGAGGTGCGTATCTAACGCAGAGCGGGCGGGGCAACTTTACGGTGGTATGGCTGGTTCTCGCGGGGCCGGCGCCACGCTGATCGGACTTAAAATGGATGCTCAGAGCACCCACACACAGCCAGTAAAGCGTGCAGTTGTCATGGTCGGGCAATCGACGCGGGCGCCGCGGAGCTCATGGCCAGCGCGGGTCGCACCAGACGCGACTTTCTCTTGAACCATCACCGCGGCGTCCACAAATGTGCTGCAGAGGCAGCGAAGGAGTTCAGCTGACTGAATCCGTACCGTAAAGCTGCGTGAATGATGGGGGACGACCCTCCGGGATCGGCTTTCAGGAGCAGGTCTCAAACAAGTCCGAGCTGCTGCGGTAAAGAGCCGTGGTGGTGAGCGTCGGATGAAAAGTTCGGTCGAGATCCGAGCAGGTGCATGTTCGAAAGACGAACGATAGTGAACCCTCCGAAGACGCGCCGTTAAGAATACAAGCGTCGTCGAAACCAGGACTGTTTCGTCATCCTGGGACAAGTCCGCGGGAAACCTGATGACTGGGCGGGCGGCGACCGGCGTAGAGGGGGGCGTGAGTCGGATATAGGCTTTCACGCGGAACTGCAGGAACCAGGCTGCTCCTGATTGCAAAGGGAGAAGCTCAAGCGCGAGCAACCCGCAAGGCGAGAGCGATGCAGGAGACTGGGGCGGACCGCCCCGTATCAGCGTTGAGGGCCCTGTGAATGGGGGCGGAGCAAAGGGGGCCGGGTCAGGTGGTCGTATTGTTTGGAACAACTGGAAACAGGAGATTTCGATAGGTGCGACAGACAAGCCGTTTCGAATTGAGAAGCGGCAGGTGTACGAATCCTACAAAGCGGTCAAAGCCAACCCTGGTGCAGCCGGGGTGGATACTGATGGACTGCTCTTTCTGTCCCCGGAGCGTTCAATACCGCGCCTATGCCGGATCCTGTTTTGCTAGTGCTTTCACTAGGCCGAGGATCCGGTCCCGCACCCTTTTGTCGGTGATCTGGGAGAAGGCGCGAATAAGCGCAAGACCCACATCGCTCGACGCAAACTCTATGATTTCTGGTTGCAGCTTCTTCTGGCCACTGCGGTTGTCGCCGCCGACCGGCGCTGCGCCGGGCATATCTTCGAAGAAATAGGAAACTGGCGCAACCAGCGCGTCTGCAATCTGTTGGAGACGGCTTGCTCCAACGCGGTTGGTTCCTTTCTCGTATTTTTGTACCTGCTGAAACGTCACTCCGATGGCGTCCGCAAGGGCCGTCAGTGTGACCTGCATCCATATCCGGCGCATCCGAATTCGACGGCCGACATGTACATCGACCGGTTCAGGCCTTCCCTTCATTTTATCGGGGTTAGGATTCAGCATTGCACTTCTCCATGTAGTTTCAGCGGTAGCTCTATATCGCGGCTCCGCTAGTGTCTGACTCAGTGCCCCCGCGCTTTGCGCTAAACCGCAATAGCAGATCGCGCGTCAAGTCAGACGCGGAGGAACGGAACCCGGTTAGAGAACCGGACGAGGCCGTTATCATCGCCATACTTGCAGAGGCCGGCCAGAAGCACGAGCCCTCGCTTGGTGCGGCGATCCGACCGCAGTTCTGGCCGAGGGCGAGGCACTCTTCGGATGGCGCTCGGCGGTGCGGGCCTATTCTACGGCCGAGCTGGTGAAGGTGCTCGCCGGCGAGCGAGCGCAGCCCAGCGTCGAAGCGTTCATGGCCGAGCTGCCGGCGTTCCAATGGCCCAACGCCTAAATTGAGGCTTATTCTTCTTGGGTGGCGACCCGGCCAGCAGCAGCGCGATTGCAGCACGCTCTTCTGATGAGGCGATTCCATCAAAATTGGCGGCTAGTTTCAGAGCGGCCCTACTGTGATCCAGGAACGCCAATGTTGCGTCGTCAATTCCGATACCCGCATAAAGACTGTTGAGATCACAACCAATCGTTCTGGCGGTTTCGACGAGCTTTTTCGATGAAATCCGATCCTTGCCGCTCTCGTACTTCCGTACCTGCTGAAACGTGACGCCGATCGCATCGCCCAGTTCCTTCAGCGAGATCCCACTGATCTCCCGAAATCGACAAATGTCGGTTCCCAGCGCCGCGTCGGCGTCCTTGTCCGCTTGGCTTCTCCGCATATGGCTTCAGTCCTTCGTTCACATGCCGGCTCCGATCCGAAGCCTTGATGTGCTCCTATCTCACCTCACTTCAACATTCACCTTAAAAAGGGAATAAACCAGATGGATAGATGGATAAAACCGTGCCTCCCAGCGCGGCGATGCCGCTATGGACAACCATCTTTGTCGCGGAATGCTTCATTTTCAGGAGGCACCGAGGAGGAGCGCGATGCGTCCTCCCGAGCGGGTCAAAACATTAGAATGGACTGCAGCTCTCGCAGCGGTCGTTTTCGTATGCGGCCCTTGTTGCGCGTTACTGTCTTGATGGTTCGATTTTCAAAGTGATGCTGGAGAAGCCTGCTTCGGCTGATCGTCGGCCGGTCAATGTCGGTACGGGCTCAATCGGCCTTGCGGCTAGAGCCTTGAGGTCCTCGGCGAGGCCGGCAAGCTGTGCCGCAAAGTCCAGAAGATTCGAAGCGGCGCACTGTGCCGCGATTTCTGAGAGGTCAGCAACCAGCTCGATTGGGCCCGCGATTTCCGCTTTGCTGTCGTCCAAGTCCAAGCCCTCATTTCCATTGATGTGGGATCAATGGCGAGACCCGTCAAGGGCCGCGGGCCGGTGACGAGCCTCCCGGCCACCTGCGAGGGGGGCAAAGTGACCGACGTCGGTTTAAATTTGAACAGTGCCCGGCCGCCATGCGCCAGTGCGGCTTAACCCGCTAACAAAGCAACCCCTCAAGGACTATCAGGAGAAACGAATGAGCGTCATCATCGCTCAGGACGTGTGAACGAGAGCAACCTCGCGTCCGTGCTAAGCGGCGCTCGATAAATACGGAGACCGGTTCGGAATGGACGTCTCGCACAATATTTCGCCCAGCTCATGCATGAGGGCGGCGACTTTTGCGACCACGCGGTCCTTGCGATGCCGGCGTATCCCGAACAGCGGCACCGGCAGCAGGGAGACGCCGTGGGCGCGTCCGAACGGACCCGCAACAATTCGGGCAAATCCTATCTGTTCCGGGGTCTTCATGGACCCCCATTTTGCCGTCGTAAACCGTTACCGCGTTTACCCAAAGCGACATGAGTAGCGCGGGCGAGGACTGCGTCCCTCTGCTTTTCTGCTTCAGTCAGCATAGCTACAAGGCCGTCGCCTTCAGGGGGCGGAACGGGAGCCGGGGACTTCTCAAGAATTTTCGAAACTTCTGGCTACCGGATTTTGCACCCGAAAGCATTGTAAGCACGGACCCGGCGCAATCAGTGGTTTTACAGGGGTGTGCGAGACACCGCTTTGCGCTATATAGTTTGCGAGGCTGAAAAGTAATGTACCTGTAACCGTCGGATGACGCTCATGGTTCTCATGGGTAGCCTTCTCATTGGTGAGAAGATGGGATCGGACAACTTCCTTCTATAAACATACGGAGATGAAGTGATCTTCAGACCTCAAGCTGAGGCCCCGTGCGTGT
Organism: Sinorhizobium meliloti; assembly: GCF_017876815.1. NCBI lineage: Bacteria > Pseudomonadati > Pseudomonadota > Alphaproteobacteria > Hyphomicrobiales > Rhizobiaceae > Ensifer > Ensifer meliloti. The sequence continues at coordinate 1,313,142 of NZ_JAGIOS010000003.1, forward strand.
ATCACTAACGTTATAGACAATGCCCGCTGTCTCGCTCTTGCAGTTTGGGAGGTTTGATTGTTTGTATCTCACAAAATTGCGTTCTTCGGTGTGGCGAGCGTTCATTCGGCCGCCGATGTGCTATCGGCTGTTGCTCAAGAGGCCCGGACTGTGAGTAACCCACCAACCTACATATTGGCTACCAGCGCTACATCGGCGAGTTCGTCTTGCATTGCCACATTCTCGATCATGAGGACCAGGGGATGATGCAGAACGTCAGGATCACCCTGCCGGACGGCCATGGCGGCACCGTTACCGGCCATCACTAGATAGCTGATCGCCTTTTGGGAGGACATATGAGCTTCGTCGGCACTTGGAGTTATCGGAGCCTGATCAACAATCCCGACCTGTCGACCGATTTCAGTGCCCTGGAATTTGGTCAGGGAACGCTGGTGCTAACCGAGTTGGAGCCGGGCAGGGTTGGCGGAACCATCGGCGGGCCGGGCTGGTCGTTAGAATTGACCGGCGCCGTGCAGCCGGGCGACCCGGTCGAACTGCAATTTACCGGAAAAGGCGAGGTGGCCGGAGAGACCTGGATCTACAGTTATCGCGGCTACGTCGTGCCGAACTGGCCGAACGGCGTCGACCAGAGAGATGCCATTGTCGGCAGCGTCGTCCGCGACGTCCCGCATTCGCACGGGACTGCTGCGGCCGGCTACGTCGCCTCTTGGTATGCCGTGCGGCAGTGATGTTCCACCCCTTGCCGTAGCTGCAAGACATTCTGTCTAACACCTGTTCAGGGGATAATCTCGATGACACGCACGCGATTTCTGACGGTTTCACGCCGCTCTTTCGTCAAAGGCGCAACCGCTGCCGCCGGTACAGCCCTTTTCGCACCAAGCATTCTGCGGGCGGCGACCAAGCATAGGCGCAAGAACATGACCAGCGCCGATGGGCAGAAGGACTTGCAAACTTATATGGATGCCGTGACCGCGATGCTGAAGCTTCCGCCTTCGGATCCGCGCAACTGGTACCGCAATGGCTTCATCCACCTGATGGACTGCCCCCATGGCGACTGGTGGTTCACCAGCTGGCACCGCGGCTATCTTGGCTATTTCGAAGAGACTTGCCGCGAACTGAGCGGCAATCCGGATTTCGCCCTCCCATATTGGGACTGGACGGCCAATCCCGAGGTTCTGCCGCCGCTGTTCGGCACGATTCTCGATCCCGTCAACAGCTCCGCCTACATTCCCGACCACAACCGCTTCCAGGACATCATGCAGGAGCCGATCAAGGCCTATTGGGACAGTCTCAGCTCCGCCCAATTGCAGCAGCAGAACCTGCGCGGCTATCCGGATTTTGATGCGCTATGGAGCGACGCAATGGCGAGCTTCGCCAACCAGCCGAACGCCCGCTTCCTGACGGCGCAGAATCCGAAACTCAATCCCGCCACCCAAACCGCAGTCGACATCGACACCATCAAGGCATCGCTGGCGCCAACAACCTTCGCCAACGACGCGGGCGCTCCGGGTCTCGCTTTCAACAGTCCGGTATCGTCCAGCCACCAGGTGGCACCGGTCGGCTTCTCCATTCTTGAAGGCCAGCCGCATAACCGCGTCCATATGAGCGTCGGCGGCCAGAGCGCTCCCTATGGGCTGATGTCACAGAACCTGTCACCGCTCGACCCGATCTTCTTTCTGCATCATTGCAACATCGATCGGCTGTGGGATGTCTGGACCCGCAAGCAGCAGGCGATGGGCCTGCCCGTCGGGCCAACGGCTGACCAACAGACGCAGTACGATCCGGAACCCTATCTCTTTTATGTCGACGCTGACGGTAGCCCGGTCAGCGATAAGACTAGGGCGGCCGACTATCTCGCAATCGGCGCCTTTGACTATGATTATGAGCCCGGCAGCGGCGACGAGGTGATCCCGGTTGCAACCGCCGGCCGCTCGGCCCCCATTCCGGCATTGGAAGCAGCCGTGCCTGCGTCCGCGGCCGTGGCCATAAACAAACCGGCGACTGCCAAGCTCACCGTTTCGCAGGAGCTCGTGGATGTTGCCGCGAAGCCTTCGGAACAGTCGCGTCAATTCGCTAAGGTCAGCATCGCGCCGCCCATGGACGTTGGCGGCCTGAATTTCCTCGTTTTCATTTCCCCCGAGGGAACGACGCCTGATCTCAACCCGGACGGACCGGATTTCGCCGGCAGTTTCGAGTTCTTCGGTGTTCGTCATCATCATACCGACACGGTCAGCTTCACCATACCGATCGACAAGGCGCTCGATAGGCTGATCGACGATGGTAGGCTCAAAGCGGGCGAACCGATCGACTTCAACGTTGTGGTAGCGCAAGCGGGCAAACGTATCGAAGGCAGCATGCCGGCGGAGGCAAGGCTGACCGACATTCAGGTTGGGTCGTTCTGAGCGGCTCTAGGCCCAGGAACCCACGGTTTTGGTCATGCCGTTGGCCGCAAACACGCTCGTGGTGTTTTTGCAATGGCAACGAAGGATAACGGCAGCGCGCCTGCTGCGGGATTTAAGCGGAGATGGCCGATCAACAACGCAAAATTGTGATCAACCTGCCGCGGGCGCCGCGGCCGGACGAGACCGTGGGGCTCAATATCATCACCGGCCCGTTGCCGCTCGGCGCGGAAATCCGCTTTCGAACCGCCGCCGGCCACTTCATCGGTTCTGCCGTTCCATTCGGCAGGACCGATCCTGACAAGCAACTGGTATTCCAGCTATCGCTTTCCGGCCGCGACATCGATGGTTCCCTGCTGGAAATCTTCGCGGACATGCTCGACGCCGGGAGTTCCTTGCCGCGGGCGCCAACCGAACACGAACTTGTCTCGGTGACGGCGTGGATTGTGCAAAAGTGAGGTTCTTCTTGTTACCATTTTGCGTCGACCGCCGATCGGCTGCGCCAGGCGAGGCGCGTTTAATATCCGCATCAGCGCTTTGATCGAGACCTCAACACCCGGACGATGCGCCGATATGGCAAATCGCGGCGTGCTTTGTTCGATGAAGTCGAGCGCGACCAGCTCAAGCCGCTGCCGTCAACGCCGTTTGAGTATGCGGAATGGAAGGTCGCCAAGGTCCCATCCCGATTACCATGTCGAGGTCGACAAGACGTTTCCGTGCCGCACGCTCTCATCGGCAGACGGGTCGATATCAGGCTGACGTATCGGGCAGTCGAGATCTTCTTTGACCACAAGCGTGTCGCCAGCCACATCCGAAGCTCGCAGCGCTCGGGCCACATTACCGTCAACGAACATATGCCCAAGGCTCACCAGCGCTACGCAAACACGACACCCCACACATTGCGCAGGGAAGCAGCAAAGGTCGGAACCAACACGGCGATTTTTATCGAACGTCTGTTATGCGACCGCCGGCATCCTGAGCAAGGCTACCGATCTGCCCAAGGCGTTCTTTCCCTGGCGCGTCGTTACGAATCCGATCGGCTGGAACTGGCTTGCGAGCGAGCGCTGGTCATCAACGCACTGAGCTATTCGTCTGTCGCCAACATTCTCAGATCTGGTCTCGATCAGGCTCCGGCCATGAGCGAGGCTGTGAAGCCGGCGCCGCCGCACGGCAATATCCGCGGCAAAACCTACTACCAATGAAGAGGACATCAGATGCTGACACATCCAACACTGGATCAGATGAATGCGCTTGGTCTTGCCGGGATGGCGACCGCCTATCGCGAGCTTATCGAGCAGGCTCATGGAAACGACCTTAGCTTCGACGAACGGCTGGGGTTGATGCTCGATCGAGAGATCGCCGTAAGAACAGACCGACGGCTGACAAACAGGCTCGCTACAGCAAGGCTTCGTTTTGCCGATGTCTCGATCGAAGACATCGATTTTGGATTCACCGCGGTCTTGACCGCCGGAACGTCCTATCCCTGGCGCAAGGCGCATGGCTGAAGGCAAACGAGAACCTAATCCTGACCGGCCAAACAGGCACTGGAAAGACGTGGATTGCCTGCGCCTTCGCACGACAGGCCGCCCGCCTCGACTACTCGGTGCTCTACGTTCGTATGCCACGACTGTTCGAGGACCCCGCACTTGCCAAGCTCGATGGACGCTTTCCGCGCCTCGTCGATAAGCTGGCGCGCGTTCAGTTGCTGGTGCTCGACGACTGGGGAACCCACACCTTGAACGATCGACAGAGCCTCGATCTACTGGAAATCTTCGAGGAGCGGTATCTCCGGAAATCGACCCTGATAACGGCTCAGCTTCCCGTGGCCGCCTGGCACGAAATGATCGGAGAAGCCACGTTAGCTGACGCGATCTGGACCGTATTGTTCACAACGCTCACCGCATAACGCTCGAAGGCGATAGCATGCGGAAACGAAAAACGCCGACGCTCTTGACCGGCGCCGAAACAACCGAAATCAATCACCCGTAACAGCAATCAGGCAACCGGAAAATCGATCGCATCCGTTGTCCGCGACTTAGCGAAACGCTTGGAATGCACCCCTCAACTGAGACATATTAAGTAGCGGACAGTTTCTCGAATACAGGAACTGAAATGGTTGGAAGAAAGCCGAGATTTAGCAAAGAAGAGAAGCTCTCCATGCTCGTGCCGATGCACAACGGGGAGAACGTCAGCCGTCTGGCCGACGAACTGGGTATTCACCGTCAACGCTTGTATGCTTGGCGTGAGCAGCTACGAACGTGCGGCAATCTAACGCCGGCCCGGCAGGGACGGCCAAAGAAACAGCCCCCGCCCGAGGCACCGCCGGACCCCCAAACCCTGGCGGCGAGCTTTGCAGTATCGGCGGAACAGCGTCGTGCGGATGCATTGGCCAAAGCCCGTCGCCGCATTGTCGAACTTGAACGCAGGATTGGCCAGCAACAGGTTGAACTGGATTTTTTTCAAGAAGCCTTGCGGCATGTCAGGGGCGGTCAACAGCAGAAAGACGCGCCTGGAGGGGCGGCGTCTTCGAAGTCATCCAGAAAATGACAGCCCGCATGCCGCAAGGCTCGACAGGAATCGAACAGACGTGCCGTCTGGCTGGCGTTAGCCGGGCGGGGTACTACCGGTATTGGCAGCGATCAGCGCCGCGTCAGGAAGAAACCGGTCTACGAGATGTCATCCAAAGGCCGGCCTCGGCGAATCGGCATTATGGATATCGCCGGATTGGCGCTCTTCTAGCCGGGAGGGCTGGCAGGCGAACCACAAACGTGTGTTGCGTTTGATGGGAGAGGACAATCTCTTATGTTTGCGCAATCGGCCGTTCGTACCCCGGACCACCGATTCCAAGCATAGCTGGCGCGTCGTCCCAAACCTGGCTCGGGGGATGGAACTGACAGGGATTAACCAGCTTTGGGTCGCAGACATCACCTATCTGCACCTTGCCGAGCAGTTCGCTTATTTGGCGGTTGTGCTCGATGCCTTCAGCCGCAAGGTCATCGGGTGGGCACTGGAACTCCACTTGCGGGCCAGCCTTGCAGTCGACGCCCTGAAAATGGCGATCTCCGCACGCGCTCCAGTCGCGGGCAGTTTAATTCACCACTCGGACAGGGGAGTTCAATACGCTTGCAGCAGCTATTCTGACATCCTCCACGCGCATGGGATCCAGCCGAGTATGAGCCGGGTGGGCAATCCGTATGACAATGCGCGTGCGGAGAGCTTCATGAAAACCTTGAAGCAGGAAGAAGTTGCAGGATTGGCTTATCGCGATGCCTCGGACGCCCGGCGACGTGCTCATTGGACTCGCGGCGCATCAGCCTGTCCTCGCTGTGTACGAAGATGTGCATTGGGCAGATCCGACCTCGCTGGAACTGCTGGATCTTATTGTTGAACGCGTGCAGGGCTCGCCGGTGCTGGTGCTCATCACATTTCGCTCCGAGTTTCTGCCACCCTGGATGGGCCATCCGCATGTTATCGCCTTGACGCTTAGTCGTTTGAGCCGCCGCCAGGGCGCAGATATGGTCGAGAGCCTGACCGTTGGCAGGGCTCTGCCTGCCGAAGTGCTCCTGGCCATAGATGAAGCGATAGATCGTCTCGGTTCAGACGCGGACGGCGCTCACACCATCGGCAAGCAGACGGCCGGCGATCTGCTCCGGCGACCACGCAGACGCAAGCCGCCGGCCGGTTGGAGCTGGTCAGGGTGTTGATGCTCTGTGACTACTCAAACCCGGACCGATTGGATCTTGTAGATCGGCTCGGCCAGTCGGAGGACCGCAATTTCCCAGGTTCTGTCGTGGTCTGCCTTAAACGCGCGTTTGATGAAGCAGTCCACCTCAACCCCCTTCGTTACCGGCGGAGACTCAGAACTGTACGCGCGGTGGAACTTGGCAGAACTGCGGCCCGTCCCTTAGAGAATACGTTGTGAGCGCACGTCACAGATATCGCTCGTCAGTGAGTGACGCGGTTCCCCATGCCCGAAGAATGCCGAGGCGAATCGACAGCAATCCGATTGCGTTATAGGGTGAACGTTAGCGTCCATTACATGTTGGAGTCCTCTTCACTTCATGGGCACATTCGCGACTAGGTATTTCGGACGATTGCCAAGTTTTGCGATAACCGTGTTTCGCACTTTCGAGTAAATGCTCTCGTTCAGTTCCATGGTCACGATTGATGTCGTGATGTTGAAGTCGGCGTCCCACTTCAGAAAACCTGCCACGGCTTTCTCGAATGTGAACTTTAGAAGTGCGATCGATATGTTTGGACTGTCGCCAGAAATGTAGCTCGGCCCGACAATGACGACCCCCTCGTCGCCAGCCAAGGCTGCATTGCTCCATATGTTGATTGCACTGCTTGCGGCGGGTAGCTGTTGAGATGCCACGATGCTGGAGAGGACGAGGTGATCCACATTTTTCGGCATGTACGATGCAATTAGCTCCCCCCAGTTCACCGGTGATGCGGCAACTTCGGTTCTTTGGCTAAAGTTGCCAATTATCCATCCCACAACTGAGAGCGTGCTGAAAAAAGTCTTTTGCCAATCGCCCGTCGCTGCATGCCTGTTGAAATGTTTGTCAGCAGCCAGCTGGGCGAAGAGAAGTGAGTTGCTGATGTCATCGATCATCTGTTTTGCAAGACCATCGTCAAAAGCTAGCAGTGCCCCTTCATTAACCTGTGCTGAAGGCGCTCCTGCCGGCGAGAACTGCGTCGCTTCGGATGTTGAACCAGTCTCAAGCAAGCGCTCCCGCGCAGAAGGATCAGAGAGCGTAATCTCATTGAAATCTACGGACATCACAGGTCTCTTGCTCAGTTTGGGGCGACACACAAGCGCGCTCTCGGCGCAGACTTGGAAGACGCCAGGTGGGACAACAATAGATGTGAACGGGCGGTCGTGGCCATCCCCGCAGCTTCTAAATCGGCGACGGCCACGACGTTGTGTCTGCGTCTGGCGTTAAATGGGAATGTCTGCGACTAACTGCGCGGCGCGATCACCGAGTTTATCGATAACAGCCTGCCGAACCTGCGAATAGACGCTATCGTTGAGCACGAATTTGTTGGCAGCGCGCTGTATGCGGATGCTAGAGGATTCCCATGTCCACCACAAGAACCGGGAATGAGTGGTGGATGCATTGAACTGCATGCCATCAAGCACCATCACGACGTCCCCGTTGGGCAGAGCATCGACCGGAAATATTTGGAAATTCCCGTTGTTGCCGTCATTCGACTTTGCATCCCAAATGGTCATTTGTTTTGAATCGTCGCTGAGACCCTTGAGGCCATTCATCGTCGCCTCTACCATGGCGATCTCGTCTCCGGTTGCAATCGCGGCGAGGATACCCAAGACCGCCTCGTTGAGTTGAACCGTCGAACCTCCAGAGGTATAGGTATCGAAAGCAAAGCCCGGCTGGTTCCAGCCAATTTGACCTAGGACATTAATGTAGTTCTTGTACCAGTCCATGGGCGAGTTATAACGATCATAAGCGCGGTCTGACGCCAGTTGCGCAAAAAGGGTCGAGTTCTGCACGTCACTTTTGTTCTGGCCAGAAAGATTCTGGGTGAACGAAGTCAGACTTCCCGCGTTGACTTGGGCAGTTTGTTTTTTATCTGCCAAAGAGCGGATTGGCGCGGCAGCGTGAGGGAGACCCCGCAGCTTATCCAGCAGCTCCCCAAGATCGTCGTCGCTAGGAAGTTTTGTTACGGATACGAATTTCAAAGCAGCCGAAGTCATTTACCAGTCTCCTATCCTTAGAGTGGCAGGCGTGGAATGATTTATTTCGATGTGCAGCAGATCGCAGACGTGCGTTGAGCCCGTCAGTTCTACCCCTTGAGAGAGTGGACTTTATCGGATTTTGGAAGCCGTTAAAGAACAAGAGCGAGCCCTTAACGTCTACCCACGGGCGAGCCTTGCATTTAAATACACTACCTGGGCGCCGCTTGTTTGGCAACCATAAATAGTACCATTAATACTATGTGGATCACAGATGGTACCCCTAGCTATCTACTGAGTTCAGAGCAGCAACGAAACAGAAGACCTCGATACGACGAGGCTTCGTAAGCGGCAAGGAGACCCCATCTGGCGTAGGGGTTGGCGGTCGGATATCGGTAGCACACGTTGTGAGCCGAAGTGAGCTTCTATGTCTGCGCCTAGTTCTGGAACTAGAACCTTCCATATGATCGAAGCGGTCGCCGAGCGACTTGAGGGGTGATCTGAACCCTTCAAACTGGACCGATTTTGGTTAGAGTTTTCCGGTGATTTTTCCTGGGAAAGGGACGGAAGGCGATGAAGGCATGGCAATTTCGAACGCGCAGAAAGCGTTCATTCTGAAGCAGGGTGATGAAGGGTGACGGTTGCGGAGATCTGCCGCAAGGCGGGGATCAGCCAGGCGACCTACTTCAATTGGAAAAAGAAATATGCCGGTCTGTTGCCGCCGGAGATGGAAGCTGAAGCAGCTCGAGGACGAGAATGCGAGATTGAAGAAGATCGTTGCGGACCTGACGCTGGGCCGCGAGATGCTGCAGGATGTCATTCGGCGAAAGCTTTAAGGCCTGCTCGGAAGCGGGAGGTAGCAAGGGTATGTGCCGCGATTGGACGATCTCGATCCGGCCTGCATGCGGTGCACTCGACTTTGATCGGTCGACCTACCATCACACCTCCCGTCGTGCCGTGATCCAAGCGACTAAGTAGGATCCCTTAGTGGTTCACGCGAATTTCTTTAAGTCCGCAAAAATGGCACTTTGCGCGCACATCAGATCCGCCGAGGATTTGATGCCAACTGATGGAGAAAGTCTAATGGGTTCCATTGATGATTTTCGCAGCAAGCTGGCTACCGACAGCGCCTTTGCAGCGGCAGTGAAGGCCTGCTCCACCCCGGATGCGATCGTGAATGCTGCCAAGGACGCCGGTATCGACCTCAGCCACAATGATCTGGCCAAGGCGATCGCGGCGGGAAGCCCGAATCTGACGGATGAAGATCTGGAGTCGGTATCCTCCGGCACCATCATGGCCGCAGCGCTGGTCAAGTAATCAGTGTGACGGTTCGGCCAGGTGCGTGCGCCAAGCCGCACCTGGCCTCTCCAGATGAACACGCTTGCTCTAATATCTTGGAGCCCGAGCCCTCCTGCTCCTGAACGAGCTTGTCGGCACTTCAAGCGCATGTCGAGAACATGATTTTGACGAAGCCGTTCAGCGGTCCCCGACCTGCTCGGCGTGATCGAAGCGCCTAAGTGGTATCCCTTAGTGGTTCACCCGAATTTCTTTAAGTCCGCAAAAGTGGCACTTTGCGCTCACATCAGATCCGCCGAGGATTTGATGCCAACTGATGGAGAAAGTCTAATGGGTTCCATTGATGATTTTCGCAGCAAGCTGGCTACCGACAGCGCCTTTGCAGCGGCGGTGAAAGCCTGCTCCACCCCGGATGCGATCGTGAATGCTGCCAAGGACGCCGGTATCGACCTCAGCCACAACGATCTGGCCAAGGCGATCGCGGCAGGAAGCCCGAATCTGACGGATGAAGATCTGGAGTCGGTATCCTCCGGCACCATCATGGCCGCAGCGCTGGTCAAGTAATCAGTGTGACGGTTCGGCCAGGTGCGTGCGCCAAGCCGCACCTGGCCTCTCCAGATGAACACGCTTGCTCTAATATCTTGGAGCCCGAGCCCTCCTGCTCGTGAACGAGCTTGTCGGCACTTCAAGCGCATGTCGAGAACATGATTTTGACGAAGCCGTTCAGTGGTCCCGACCTGCTCGGCGTGATCGAAGCGCCTAAGTGGTATCCCTTAGTGGTTCACCCGAATTTCTTTAAGTCCGCAAAAATGGCACTTTGCGCTCACATCAGATCCGCCGAGGATTTGATGCCAACTGATGGAGAAAGTCTAATGGGTTCCATTGATGATTTTCGCAGCAAGCTGGCTACCGACAGCGCCTTTGCAGCGGCGGTGAAAGCCTGCTCCACCCCGGATGCGATCGTGAATGCTGCCAAGGACGCCGGTATCGACCTCAGCCACAACGATCTGGCCAAGGCGATCGCGGCAGGAAGCCCGAATCTGACGGATGAAGATCTGGAGTCGGTATCCTCCGGCACCATCATGGCCGCAGCGCTGGTCAAGTAATCAGTGTGACGGTTCGGCCAGGTGCGTGCGCCAAGCCGCACCTGGCCTCTCCAGATGAAGGGGCACCGACGTGACCACTCCCGCCATCGGCACTAGAAATCGCAGGCAAGAATCAAGAATAATGACAGCATGTAACAGTTTGGGAACTTCGATTCGCAATGTATCCGCAAGTCATACGCTTGCCGCGATCCAGCCACTTCTCGGACGTTACGACATCAGCGGATTTGCCGATCATTCGCCAAAGGGTGCAGAAACTCTGAAGTTTATAGAGGTCGTGCGCGGCAATCCGCGTTCGGGACATCTTAATCTCGGGAAAGGCTTTAGCTTCGAGACGGCACTTGCCTCGGGATACATGGAAGCCATCGAGATGAGTACGGTTGAAGGTCCGCCCGAGATCGCGTTGCATGCGCTTCCTCGATCCGCGCTTCTTTATACCGGGGGCGGAAAGCCGCCGGAGCCGGATGCGGCGCCCATGATCCGTGGCGTTGACCTGTTGTCGGCAGAGCCGGTTTACAGCCCTGTCTATGAACATTTCCTGTCGCCTGCCCCCTCGGCGCGGTCTGTTTCCGTCAACGGCTTGGCCAGCGGAAACACGGTCGAGGAAGCCAGTTTACATTGTCTCTATGAACTGATCGAACGCGACTTGACTGCCCAATCCCTCCGCGACCCGGTGCTGGTGCAGCAGCTTCTCCTCAGCGACATTCCAGCGCCCATTTCCAACGCCCTGACGGAACTGGAAGCGTTCGGACTACACGCCGAATTCTATCTTCTGGGGCAGTTCCTCGGCGTCACTGTGCTTCAATGTGCGCTTGTAAAAACCGGATCCGGTGGCGAGGTCTATTATGGCTGGGGCGCTCATCACTTCCGAGCCATTGCCATTTCTCGTGCCATGACAGAAGCCGTGCAGGCCTGGTGTACGCGCGAGGCATGCAGAGCGCAGACGCTTCCTCTTTCGCGCATGCCTGGCGGGGTCATGGTCTCTGCCGAGGTTCTGAAGCTTTTGAGGGAACCTGTTACGAAGGGCGAACGTCAGTTGCGGCGGCGCTTCATCGCCTGCCCGAGCGTTGCCTATTCGCTCACCGATCAGGATGAGCAGGCACCGGCATCGCCAACGGCTGCCCTGAACCACCTTCTCTCGTCGGCGCGGGACGCCGGCATCCGTCATGTCTTTGCCTGGACGCTATCCCCGCCAGACCGTCCATTTGCCGTCGTCAAATGTGCCGTCCCCGGATTCGAAACTCCATTTGAGGTGGACGCGTGATGGTTGTCGAGACCAACAATGAGATTGCCGTTTTTCTGGGCCCGTCCTGCTCGATTGAAGAAGCTAAAAGCATCCTGCCGGAGGCAGATTACTTTCCGCCCGCGGCTCGTGGCTCCATCTACGGTATTATCAATGATGGATACCGGATGATCGTCCTTCTCGACGGTCTGTTCTACGGACAATATTCTGTTTGGCATAAGGAACTCCTGTTCGCCCTGGATTGCGGCATTGAAGTAATCGGCGCAACGAGCATGGGTGCCCTGCGGGCGGCCGAACTGGACTGCGAGGGCGTGACCGGTGTCGGGCAGATCTACCAGTGGTTTCGTGACGGCGAAATCGATGGCGATGACGAAGTGGCTCTGCTCCACCAGAGTTCCGAGGGAGCTTACGCGCCTCTTTCCATCCCTCTCGCCAATTTGCGTTGGAATCTGCGCCTTGCCCGAAGAGAATGTATGATCGACGAGCAGCAGGAAGCGCGGATTCTGGACCATGCAAAGGCCCTGTGTTTCCAGGACCGAATGATGGAGGTCGTGCTTTCGCCGCTGGCAAAGGAACTGGATGTTTCTGGCTTGCAAAAATGGCTTGAAACGCATGGAGAGGATCTAAAAAAAAGGGATTGCTTAGAAGCGTTGCACTTTGCCGCCAGCCGGATCGCGACCCTTGGCCCCGCGCAGCCTCCCCGTCTTCGCGCCTATGAGACGGTGCATACGCTGATCGGCATCGAGTATTTCAAGCACGAGCGGTTGAATGCCATCTGCGCAAAACGGCAAGGCAAGGCCATGCCGCTCTCGCAGTACACCGAGCGAGTTGCCGTGGGAGATCCCTCCTATCGTAGCTATCTGCGCGCTCGCGCTTGCCAGCGCCTTATCAATGGCTGGGCTCGGGAACTTCACCTCGAAATCACCCCGGCGCCCATTCTGCCCCAATGGTTACCCAATCGGTTTGACCTCGCTCACCGCAGGGCAACCGGCCTGACGCTAATCGACATTGCACGTGAGGGACGGGAAGCCGCCTTCACCGCAGGCGTCATCGGATCTCTCTCATCACCCGGCAGCCGCAGCCTCGTCTCCGATATTGACCGGCAACTGGCAGAGGCAGGTTTCTCGGCATGGGGCGCGGGAGCCGAAATCACACATTTGGATGGCCGCCTTGTTTATACGCTTCGTCGCCTGGGGCGCGAAAAGGGCATTTTGCCGGACGAGAATGAAGATGCAGATACCGCCGAAGCGGCGCTCCACTACCTTGAATGGGTCTATCGCACCGGCTTGCAGCACTTCGGCTACACATTTGACGCGGCAACCGAAATCCTCCTGGCACACCAATTTGCCGATCGACTTGACGACATTCTCGGATTGAGGGCTGCATCATGAATGCTGTTGAGGAATACTCACAAGGAACCCAGCGCACCTATAATCCGGAAGAGACATTGCGGAGAATTGCGCCAGCGATGCGCACCTGCGGCATCAGCCGCGTTCTCGACGTCACCCATCTCGATCGAATCGGCATCCCCACCTACAATGCCGTGCGCCCCAATGGAATGATCTTGTCCGTGTCCAATGGGAAAGGGTGGACGAAGGCCGCCGCATCCGTATCCGCAATCATGGAGTCGATCGAGGTCGAGCACGCCGAATATCCGGATACCTCGGCCTGGCATCTGGCTCAAAGCGCGAAGGTACTGCGAAACCGGGGATATTCGGTCGTCGATGCGCCAACGCTCATCAGCGAGTGCCTCTGGCCCTCCGATACCTATGGCGGTCTCTACTACTCAGATGATCTTCGCCTCGATTGGGTCGAGGGACGCGAGATCATCGAGTCTCGGCCAGTCCTGCTGCCGGCCAGCACCATCTATGTACGCGCGCCTTACGTGCATTATTTCACCAGCAATGGATTGGCGAGCGGCAACACCTGGGAAGAAGCAACGCTTCACGGCATCTGCGAGTTGATCGAACGCGATTCCACGGCGCGTCTCCTCGGTCGTCCCGAGGGCATGACCACATCACGGTTGCTTCGGATCGAGCCAAAATCGATGCCTGAACATCTCGGGCACTTCTCGGAGAAAGTGGCGCAGGCCGGAATAGAGCTTTTCATGTTCGCTCTTCCGAGTGCCATCGATATCCATACATTCTGGGCTGTGTTCCATTGCCCGGGCGAGCCCAGTTTCATGCTGGCCACCTCGGCGGGCTTCGGGTGCCATACATCGCCGCAGATCGCCGCGTCTCGCGCCCTGACCGAAGCTGCCCAGTCGCGCCTGACCTATATTCACGGGGCGCGGGAGGATCTGGGGATAGACCACGTCAATCGTCAACTGACCTGCGCGGAGACAGAAGCGCGATTGGCCTTGCAGGCGCGGACATTTGCCAAGTTTCGGCAGATCCCGACCGTCACCTGGGATGAACTTCTGGCCGTGGCGCCACATCGTGCCCGCGGGCGTACGATCCCGGAAAGCCTCTCCATGGTGCTGAGAATGTTGAAGGAGGCCGGACACGGTCAGGTCTATGTCCACGATCTGACGAAGCGCGGTCTAGACCTGGCCGTGACGAAGGCCTTCGTGCCGGGGCTCAAGGTCAGCGCGAAGATGATTTGACTCTAGTGAAATGACGATAATCGCGCGCCGCAACAGGCTGCGCAATGGAGACGACCCGCATGACCCTGGAGACAGCATCGCCCGTGCAACCGAATAGCCATCCCGGCACGCCCTTTGGTGAGATGTGGCGCGTAGCGGAACAGAACCCAGCTTATTCCCTTCTGGAAGTGCTCGATTCCATTGATCGAGACGTGTGGGACATGGAAATGCCGAGCGCCGATCAACGCGGCGTCTACGCCCGGGTGAACGGTCAGGCGGCTCTGCACCGGTTGCGGGAGGCGATGAACGGCATGGAGGCGGAGTATCCGCTCGATGCCCCGCCGCGACGCCGCCAATGGCTCGCCTCGGGTTGCTTCATGCGTGTCGAGGCGGTGCTTGATGCCTCACAGGTCCGTGAACTGGCGGGGCACTGCGACCATCTGCTGCATACGCCCGGAATGCGCCCTGTCCGCCTGTTTGAAAACCCGCATATTCTCTCGGAAGAAGCCATAGTCGCCATAGCCCGAACTGCGCTTGCGGCTCTCCCACAGGCTTTGCCGTGCTCGGCGAGACCTGCTCTTCTGAAGAGACGAACGCTCTTGCGCCGGACTTTCCCACGGGCACAGCTTCCCGATGCGCACGGCAACGCCAATAATCAGTTTTGGCATCAGGACAGCAATCAGAAGTTCAACGATGCACCCATGATCACGCTTTGGATTCCGCTGGAGGATGGCGTTGGAAGAACCTGCCCCGGTATGGAAGTTATCGATGCGCCGGTTTCCTACTTCTCCATTTTGCATGGGGATAGTTCCCAAACCATCTGCCCAATTCTGTGCGACATGTTTCCCGGCACCCAAATTACGTCGCTGGAAGCAGCTGCTGGAGATTGCGTCATGTTCAACGGCCTTACATTCCACCAGACCGCGACAAATCCTGAGATGCGGCAGCATCGGGATGCGCTTTTGATCCGCATCATCGAGGCGGCAGATGCGGCCCATTTTGGTCCTGATGGGGCAGCTGATGGGATCGTTCCACTTGTCTAGCCTCGCCGTCCGCATCATAGGCGCCGGTGCAGTGGGAATGGCGTGCGGCTACCTGCTGCAACGGCGCGGGCATAAGCCACTGCATGTCAGTATGCGTGGAGCGCCCTTGCGTGAACTGCCAGTTGCCATGCAAGGCACGGCACGCGGTCGATACCGCCCCGAAGCTGCGACACATGCTTCCCCGACGGATATAACGCTCTTTGCTGTCGGGCCGCACGAAGTGGCCGGTGCATTGGCAACATGGGGTCAACCTGATGGGCGAAACCTTGTGTTCTGCGCTCATCCAGAACCGCAAGAAGGCGCCGTCATGGTCTTTCCGCAGATTTCGGCAGAGATTTGCCCAATGCGCGGACTTGGCATTGTGACGAGCGGCGCTGTGGAGATCTGCAACAAGTCGCAGCCTCATGCCCCTGGCCTTCTGCTGAAATTGGGCTTCAGGCTGGTACGCATGGTGACGCGGGCTCATTTTGCAGGTCGCGCCCTGCAAACGGCGGCATCTTATGTTGTGCTTCTCGCCCTCTCCCGTGGTGAGATGACCCGCGATCAGGTCTCACAGGTCTTGCTGATCGACATCATGCGGTTGCTGATGGAGGCCATGAGAGGGGCCGAAATTGCGGTCCAACTGCCGGATGGCTGTTCCCGCGCCTTCGCTGAACTGGCTTTACACATCTGCGCGCCCACTTCCGCCGAAAATGATGTTCTCTCGCAAAACCTGGAAGCGCTGATGGCAACACCACAGCGCAAATTGCGCGGCCACCTTGCCCTCTACGAAGCGCCATGGCGGCGGCATGGTCCGGCCTCCGACGGGCTTGCGGCACGCCTGATCGATTTCGCGACATCTAAGCCCGTCCTCTAATGAACTGTCCTCGCCCATGCGCAAGAAAGGAAATTCCATGCAACAACTGACAGTGATCGTCCCACCCTCGATCCGGCCCTATGTCGGGGGTCAATCGCGCATCACAGTTGAGGCCCAAACCGTGCGCGAGGCGCTGGGCGCCATGTCCGCCAAATCCGCGCAATTGAAGGAGCATTTGTTCGACACGAAAGGCGAGATCAATCGCTTTGTTCGGATTTTTGTCAACGGACGGCCCGTGCCGCTCGGATCGCGCGGCGATGAAGCCGTCGAAAACGGCGCGGAGATAGCGGTCGTGTTGGCGCTGGCTGGAGGTTGAGGGCATGCTCAGGCAGGAACGTCTATCACGTCTACGGGAATCCTTGTCTCGGATCAGTGTCGAGGAGGCAAGACGGAAGCAAAAGGCTGGCGTCAAACTGATCGATATTCGTGACGCCGAAGAAACCGCCAAAGGCAGCCCTGTCGGCGCGGTACGCATCAGCCGATCCTTTCTGGAATTGCAGATTGAAAACGTGGCGCCGGATGCCGATACCGAGCTTATGGTACTCTGCGCCAGCGATGCGCGCGCGCTGTTTGCCGCAGACGATCTCAACCGCCTCGGCTATTCTTCCGTTCATTGGGTCGATGGCGGATTTCAAGCCTGGGAGGCAGCCGGTCTTCCCGTTGAAAAACACCGACAGCTGAGCGCAGCGGAGAAGGAGCGATACGCGCGCCATTTGAGCATACCCGAAGTGGGGGCTGAGGGTCAGGCGCTGCTTCTGTCCAAGAAGGTGGCTCTGGTCGGTGCTGGAGGCCTTGGCTCTCCGCTGGCCTTTTATCTTGCGGCAGCAGGCATTGGAACATTGGGGCTGATTGACAGCGACCGGCTCGAACGGTCGAATCTTCAGCGGCAAATCCTCCATACCGACGACCGGATCGGGGAGTTGAAGGTCAGTTCGGCCGCAAAATCTCTTCAGGCGTTCAATCCGGACGTAGCTCTCAATCTCCATGAGATACGGTTGAACGAGAACAATGCACTGGAAATACTGGCCGATTACGATCTGGTGATCGACGGCAGCGACAATCTGGCGACCCGCTACGTCGTGAGCGACGCCAGCACGCTGCTTAATATTCCCATGATTTATGGCGCGATCTTCCGTTTCGAGGGACACGTTTCCGCATTTTGGCCCAATGGCCCGTCCGGTGGCCCGTGCTATCGCTGTCTCTTTCCTGAAAAGCTGCCCGCATCGCTCACTCCATCCTGCTCCGAGGTCGGTGTGCTTGGCGTGTTACCGGGCGTCATCGGGACGATCATGGCAACGGAAGCGATCAAGATCCTGCTCGGAATCGGCGATCCGCTGATTGGGCGTTTGCTGACCTACAATGCCCTCGATTGCTCTTTCCACGACCTCGAGGTCCCCGCGAACCCCCATTGCGAGCAGTGCCAATCCAACCGGGATCTGCCACGCATGCGCGCCGGGTTGTGAGCGTGGGCGGCCCTCTTACGATGCTGCAAGCCTTCCGGTTTGGTGAAAGCGACCGGGACCATGTGTCCCGATTGCTGCATTGGGCGGACTTTCCCAACAGTGCACGTATTGTGGACCTCGGCGCTGGCAGCGGCGGGGTCGCGGCCCATATGGCGGCTTTGCGTCCGGATTTACGTTTCTGTCTGGTCGATCTGGATGAAACGAAACTGGCGGCCAGTTCATTCGAAAAACACATTGCAAATATAACGCAAGTCCCAGAACCCGATGGTGCATTCGACGCGGCGATTTGCTGTTACGCAATGGGTTATGCGCCTTCGGATGCGCTATGGTCGGAGATTTCACGCCTTCTGCGACCGGGTGGCACTGTTTTTATCGTGGATATGGTGCCCAAGGATGCCACGATCCCGAAGCTTAGCCTGTTCGGCTATGAGATACGGAGCCGTGGGATGGTCGAGGAAGCGGCGCAATCTGTTGGTTTGATACCGGATGTCTATATCGAGCCGTATGATTCCGGCGATTGGGGCCGGTCCGTCTTTTCGGATGCTTTCGATGTATTCTTCGGCGATCTGCGGCCCGCCATCTGGTGCTGGCGCGCGCCCGAAACCAAGACCGTCGCTCACCCCTCGACCACCCAAGCGTGATCGATCGACGGCATCCTAAGGTTACTGCGGCAGGGGCATAGCAGAGCGCGCATTCTGTCTGAGCGTTATACCAGGGCGATATTCGCCCACAGGTTCATCGCCTCGGCGAGAATTTCGCGATGATGGCTTGAGGAGCACGCCGGCACGCCGCAAGACAACATTTCCCGGTGCAGCCGTCGCTCAGTTCGAAAGCAATGACGGGGTGCCTGACCGACTGTGCCGACGTTCCCAACTCGCCGCCGCAGCGAGGATTTGGCGCTCGCGCCACGTCTGGAACGAGGGACGACCATCGCCATTTCGCCCTCGTCGCGCACCATGTTCCGATAGTCCATTAACTCTTGCTCACACTCAAGCCACATTGCCACCACCGGCCCGGCCACGCTGTACTCTCCGGCTCTTGGCAGTACTTGACGTAGTTCTCGTGCCAAAGCGGCAGTATATCCACCGGGTCGACATCGACACCGTAGCGCTCGGCAATGGTACGGGAGTTGTCGACGTTCTCCAAAAGCGTGGCCAGGAACGCCTTGCACCGAGCCGGCGCTCCGTGAAGCGCTTGACATGCGACAGCGTGCGAAGCTGTCCAGACTTGCGTCGATCAAAGATGTTTCGGTAGCATTCGGTAGCCGCGCTGGTACATAACCGGGCCTCTTACTTGCAGGTTTCAGATTATGGGGGTGGATGTGCGTTTAAGGGTCACAGTGCCGGCCACGACTAGAACGACTTCGATGGCGACAGTCGCAATTACGGTGGTGCCGTTCGATTGATTTTGGCCGGAGATCTCCCCTTCAACAAATGCGTCCGAGCGTGCTGTGCAATTGTTGGCGTCATCGATCGTGAAAATGGTAGCCACGCTTCCTGACGCTCGCCACCAGCGTTGCGAGGCCCCATAGTATTTGATTTAACATGTTCGACGAGGACAAAAGCAAAAACGATCATATCAAAACAAATTTTCAAAACACAGCCTTTCGGCGTTTGACAAAAAAGCTTGTACTTCTGACCGTTCAATGGCCTATGGTCGGAAGAAGACCAGCAGAGATGATAAGGTCGCGAGCCGCGTTGGACCGCTCGTCCCGGATCTGTGCGAACCCTATACCAGCAACGCCAGTGAACAGACCGAGATGGCGTGGATCGCAGTACTTCTGGGTGTCTGAAGAGCATGGCAAATTGCCAGTTGCCTGTGCTGATGACGCGCAGGCCATCTCGACGCCGGCGGTGCCGCTGTGGATACCGGCTCCTTGGTTAGGCAGGGACGCCAATCCGATCACCCCGCGCCGGATTGCAGCATCCGCATTCGCTCGCCATTCTTGGTCATGACGCAGGCACAGGCATGTGATGATGTGACCTGCAATGCCGCAACTCCATTCAGAACCGGCGCGAGGGCCGAAGCGCCAGAAGGCTTCCGAGCTGTGTTGAAGCAGGGATTGAACCGAAGCGCGAATGTTTGCGTTCCCTGATACATGCGCAAACTGACTGAGCGCAGCCAATACACCAAAAGCACCTTGCGCAAAGCCAGACGGTGCCGTTTCCGCCTCTCTGCTGGTCCAGTCGGCCAGACGGCAGGCAACCATCTCGGCCTGAGTGTCCGCTGTGTCGGAATTCACGAGTAGGAGCGGACCCAGCAAGCCCGCATATCCGGACCAGACATCCCAAGGCTTATCTTCGAGCAAGGCCCGATCGAGAACTGCAACCAACTGCTGCATGGCGTGCGGGATTCGATCGGCCATTATGCTAAGCCTCTGCAGTGCCGACAATGCCAGAAGCTGTCCGCCGCTGCCACGCAACCCGATGGGCAGGTCTCGCCACCACCGCAGGCGCTCAGCCGGTGTTCCGCTCTCCGCCAGCCTCAGAAGCGGCTCAGCCAAATTTTCTGCAATATGGCAGGCCTCTGGTCTTCCGGTCGCTGCAAGATAGACGGCAAGACCAAGTGTGCCGCTCACGAGCGACATTCCAAGCGGCTGGTAGCAGAACCGGATACCATCCGGCGCGAGATCGAATCCGATCCAGCCATCTGATCGACGCCTGATTTCCGATAAAAGCTGGTCTGTCGGATTGGTGATCGGTTGGAGGCTGTTCTCGCAACTCCGCCCGTGCTGCGCGAGCCGCAATGCCTTGGCCGATGCCAAAGCGTCTATTGTTTCGATCTCACGCTCGATCCTTTCGCAGGACAATGCCTCTATTCGCTCCCGGCTTGCCGCCAAGCCACTCGTCTCGAAATAGTCATCGATTCGTTGATCGCCGGTCAGGTTCAGGGCCGTTTGCGAGACCGTGTGCGTGAATACGGGAATATCCAGTTGGCGCATTTGCAGCTTTTCAGAGGCGCATAGGCTTGAAACGTCCTGACGATCTGCAAGCGGCGCAAAAAGGCGCTCCAGCGGATAAAGAACGTCTGCTTGGGACTGCTCGCTTCGCAATGCTTCCGCCGTCAACTGACGGCGTGCAAGCGCCGCATAGATCCGTGTCGCGCGAATGACAGCGCGCCCCTTGCAGCCGTTGAAGGCCTGCAACAGGCCATCTTCCCCCAGCCAAACGGGTTTGTTGGCGATGATGGACCTGCACTGCGCATGGAATCCGGCCATGAAGAGCTTACGATGACGGAAAAATGGATTCTTCCTGTCTGACGTTACGGGCAATGATTGCGTGCGAACGAGCTCCCCGATCATGACGGTGCGGGCCATGTTATCCGTATTGATGGAGTGCCAGCCGGGAATTTGCCTTGGCCATTCCTGAGGCTCGATGCCGAAAGCGCTCGTATCGACGGCATCGCGTGCGAGGCCCAGTAAGGTCCAGGCTGGAAATAGCTCGGTTCGTGCAACGGTGGTGTCGAACCAAGACCATGCCGTCTGGGCCGCACCCAGGCTGTCCCCCGGCCGTGGACGGCGAATTGCTGGCTTCTCGAAGGGCGTCAAAAGCGTTTCGGCGTCTATAACATATAGATGGCTGTGATGCGCCACGAGGTTTTCGTGGTGACCATCCGTGTAACCTAAAACATGCAGGAGAGCGGCCAGTCTGCCGGCACTGCGATAGAATGCCTGCAGTACATCTTCGTTGTCGCAGGGCGCGCCCTCAACAAATTCCATATAGCCATAGTCTTCTGCGCACCAGATTTTCAGCCCGGGAAGAGGTGAAAGACCGATGCTAGCGCGCGGATCCGCCAGCAAATTCTGGAACGCCGCCTCGAGGGCGAGGTTACGGGGCTTGTAGACGAGTTTTGTCTGCCGCCCCTGCCAAGTGAATTCCAGCAGCACGACGCTCCGTCCACCCTTATGGGTATCGCCGACAGCAAATTGCATGCCGGAAAGCGCCGCGTCTTCAGGAAGGCGGAAGTTTTGAGCGATTGCTGTCCGATCCGCCTCGAGGCGGGCTAAAAGCTCGCGAAGATTTCTGATCCAGACTGCAATTGTGAAAGGAATCAAGCGTCGAAGGACCGGAAAGCGATCCAGCAGTTCCGCCAGATGTGTCTGCCGCAGTTCGTCTGTCAAGCGATCATAGATCTCGCATTTCGCGGCGCTCGGGTCTTTCTCCGGGGCTAATGCGGCGATGACGGACGCGCCAGCGCCACGCCGCTCTTCAAGTATTTGCTGAAGTGCATCTGCCCCCAACGCGCAAAGGCGCTCTGTCAGCGCTACAATCAGTTGCCCGATGACGGTTGGCGCCAACGCGGCTTGCGGCAGAAGCCCCATTGCGACTTCGGCCAGAGGAAACCACAGGTGAACAAAAGGCAGCTCTTTCGCAAGGCAAGGCGTTCGCGAAATGTCTTGCCTCGCCGCGAAGCATAAACCCGAGAGAAACGCATCTCCGGAACCGGCTTTCTCACGAGGCGCGCCTGTATTGCCCACCGGATCGGCAAGCTCGTCCACCAATGGCCAAAGGGCTACTATCGCCGTATTGTCTCGTGCCTCTTTTCGGATGTTTGCGTCGATCATGGCGATGCCTCCCGCACAAATCTCCCTTTCGACCCGGCAACATTTCCGCATTGACAGCTATGGATATTGCAACATGGTGCAATCTGAGGAATGTGGAGACATATATGCAGCCTACAATGCCGTCCTATAACTTTCTGCCGGAGGATTTCAAGGTCTATGTCGGCGCGGATGGAGGTGTGTCTTACATGCCCGGCCCGCAGCGGCAGGAGCGCACTTTGCCGACGATCAATCGTTACGGGGGGCCTGACGGTGGCTATGTCGCGGTCTGTTCGCGTGTGGCGGATCATGCTGTCTATTCCGTTGGCGACGGGATCTATGTGGTTGGCCAGATCAGGCTGCAAGGCGCCTATGAGGGGCGCTTTTTCGTGCCGAAGGGCTATGGAAGAAAGGGCATCAGCGCTGCTCCGGACATGAAGGCGATATGCGATCAAGCCTTTCCCGGTAGCGCACCAAACTGGGCGAGCGGCGATGCCGGCGGTTGGTTTGGTCTGCTGATCGATAAGCGGGACGTTCGCGATAAGATCCTCACGTTGGATTTGCCCCAGCAATTGCCGGAAAAGGTTGATTTGCGACGATGGTGCTCGCAGGTCCAAAATCAGGGCACCTTGAACGCCTGCACCGCCTACGCCGCCTCGGCCATCCTGGAATATTTCGAAAATCGCGCCGGCGGAAACGCAGTGTCGCTGTCGGAAATTTTCCTTTACAAGGTCACGCGCAACCTGATGCACAAGACGGGCGACACGGGAGCCAATACGCGATCCGTCATGAAGGCTTTGGCAGCCTTAGGCACGGTGCCGGAAGAATATTGGCCGGATGACGCATCCCAATTCGATGCTGAACCGTCTGCCTTTGCCTATGCGCTGGCAGGTCGTTATCGCTCTCTCAAGTACAGCAGGATTGATGCGAAGGACCGTTCAAAGGACGTGGTGTTGCGCCAGGCCAAGACATTGCTCAGTCGGAACCGTCCGGTCATGTTTGGCGTCATGGCGTATTTCGGCACCTGGCAGCAATTCGTGACGTCCGATCGCCTGCCTTACCCGAGTGAGGATGACACGCTTTTTGGCGCCCATAACATTGCCGTCATGGGCTATGACGATGGCATCACAACGGAAAATGCCAAGAACCCCGGCATCAAGACGAGGGGCGCCTTCCTCATTAAAAACTCCTATGGCGAGGAGTGGGGTGACAAGGGCTACGGCTGGATTCCTTACGATTACCTACTGAAACATCAGTCGATTGACTGGTGGACGATCACCAAGCAGGAATGGCTCGACATGAGCGTGTTCAGCTAAATGAAAGGTATAAAATGCAAACCCGTTTCCGCGTGACCGCGGAAACGGGTTCTTCTCCTGACTTTTCGTTAGCCGAGTCATCATGGTAGCCTCCTCGATGCTGGTTCCGCTGATCGGTCGAAATCCGCCGACTTAAAACCAGTAAGGAGAAAGATGTTCGGGCGTACGCGAGGGACCTTAAGCGAAGGCATGATGCGGCGGATGCGTTTTGTTGGCGTTCTCGACTTTCTGCCACGTTGAATACGAATCGTAGAGCATGGGGTAATCGCGGTGCGATCGTCCAAAGCCTTTTCGTAAGATGATGCTGACGGGGTGGTCGCCCCCGATGAGATGGAAAGACGGGCTCACGATTGGAACCGGCTAATATCAAGCGGCAGCAACCCGGGACCAATATATTGGGCTTGATGTTCATTGAAAGATACGGCGACCTCGGTTCGGGAGGGCGGGAAGCGGATCTGGCGGGGAAAGTGCCTTTCGGACCCAAAGCTCGGGGCTGACATTACCCGCAAGCACGCGCCGCACGCCAGGCGCGTCGCCTTCGAAAACGGGGCCGCTGTCGACGTGGTTCTATCATGCGCTAATGGCCGAAGGGGCTCCGGCGATCTGCATTGAAGCGCGGCACGCGCATAAGGTATTGAGCGAAACACTCAACAAGACCGACGCCAATGATGCCGATAGCCTGGCTCAGCTCGCTGAAGTCGGCTTTTTATAAAACGGTTCGCGTCACGTCGTTCGACGCTATGATGGCCCACGCGTTGGGGCGGCCGCAATCTGCTGCTGAGCCTCTCAAGCCAACTTGGCAATCAGATCCGCGGTGTCATGAAGACGTTCGGCCTTATCGTGCGCAACGGCACACGTCGGATTTTTGATCCCAATGTTCGAGAGCTTCTGGAGAATCAGACTACTTTGGTACAGATCATTTTGCCCTTACTTGATGCGTGGCGCGATCTTCGCAAGCGTGCGGCCATTCTTGAACGTCAGCTCATCGCAGAGGGCGCGGCAGAGCCCGGCTACAAAGATGCTTTATATCTCCCAAGTCCTGTATCTCGGGACGCGGGTCTCCAGATTTGGCCTCGAGGCGCGATAGAGGGTCGCCAGCGCGATATAGCCGCTTACCTGCCGGCGCAAAGCGACATCAGCGAGCACGAGCTGCTTCAGAAGCTCATCAGACGACTTCAGGCCGCCAGGCGAAGAATGCGCTTGGCAACGATTGGCGCGGCTGGTGGCCCGACGAAGATCCCGACGATGGTGGCGATGATACCGCCTGATCGAAGGTGCCGGGTTGGCCGCTGCTGTTCCGCACGGCCCCGGCTGGCAGTCGCCAGTTGCAATCCCCCACTCAGCCGCTTCTGGTTTACTCTACCAGCCCTCTTTTGACTGAAATCGAGCCTTCGACGAGCAGTTAGGGACCAACCCAGAGAGGCTGCATGTTGAAAAATTCGTCCTGTTGTTCACCGGTGTTGGCGCTGCTCTTGTCGGCCAGCCTCGCGACGACTGCCGAAACCATTACCGGCCGCTCAAGGGTGATCGACGGAGATACAATCGAAATCAGAGGCGAGCGCATCCGCTTGCACGGCGTCGATGCTCCGGAAAGCTGGCGAGGATGCGAAGACGGCGACGGCGGTACCTATCGCTGCGGTAAAGAGGCCGCTTACGCGCTAGACAGTTCTGTTGCCCCGTCGCGCCCTATTCGTTGCGAGCTCGTCGAGCGCACTCGATACAAGCGCCGGGTCAGCATTTGCTTTCGCGCCGACGGTCGCGAGGTCAATCGCTGGCTGGTTGAGAGTGGCAACGCGGCAGATTGGCCCTGTTGCGGCAAAGCGGGACACCTGGCGAGGAAGGTTCGTCCTGCCGTGCGAGGCGCGCGTGCGGTCCGCACAAAACGGAACGCATCATCATGCTGATGCTGGCAGAGCATGATGGTTGTGTATCTTCGCGCCTCCCCTAGTGCAGCATACCAAAGGATAAATTCATGCCAACCTATCCGCGATAATGAGAGCG
Organism: Sinorhizobium meliloti; assembly: GCF_017876815.1. Lineage (NCBI taxonomy): Bacteria > Pseudomonadati > Pseudomonadota > Alphaproteobacteria > Hyphomicrobiales > Rhizobiaceae > Ensifer > Ensifer meliloti. Next base: position 1,338,684 of record NZ_JAGIOS010000003.1, read on the forward strand.
CAATCAGCTACCTCAGCGAGGTTGCAGAGAGGCTCAACAAGCAACGGATTAAGGTCCAGGGCGAGAACATGGTGACGAAGTCCCTGATCAAACGGCTCATGATGCTCGTTGTCCTCCCTCGCGCCGAGTTCCGCCAGGGCTGGGATGAGGCACTTGACTCGACCGCGGCGATTGGATACCGAAATTGGAACAGGCAAATGAGCCAACGCGGGCGTTCGTTCAAGCTGCGATAGACCTTCTCGCCTACTACGAGACATCCTCGCCTGACCACGACCCACGGTGTTCTCAGGGTACTTGAGGGAGGCTTGCGGGATTGATGCCCCCCGGTTCTGCCGCTTCCACGGGCGAAGCCGTACAGCGCGTTTTCTCTGCGTGGTGAGATTCGCAAACACCTTGCCGAGCGTGCCCTGAGTCGAATTTGGGCTAAATAGAAGCACGTCCGACACAGCCGAGTTGCTGCGGCCCTCCCTTTTTTCGTCGTTTCCACCCCGGCGCAAAACTTTCGCGCTTCCTGACGTCGTCATTTGTCGTCAGCCGCGCCGCAGTGGGCGCCTAACAGCACCGGACTCCGTAGCGGCCTCGCGCGTGTTGAAATGGTTGCTTCTGCGGGTGGATTCCCAGCGCCCGCGCGCAGCGCCGAGCCTGCTGATGTTCACAATTGTTGACAGTTTCGGTGCAGGGGATCGCTTCGACTCGACTTCAAAGCAACTTCTTGCTTGAAATCTTCCGCCGAAAAAGCACCGATCCATCTACATTGGCCGCGTGAACTTGAATTATGCTCTTGGCCAAATCCAAACCGATTATGCTAACCTTTTCCATGGACGCTCTCCCTTGTAATGGTTCCAACACAACCATTCTGGTACGAAGATGCCGTAGAGTGGGAGCGTCCACCCCATCGCTCACGTTGAATCAGCAGTCGCTGTCTTTGGTAGAAAAAGGCCATGTATCGACTGGAATGCTCGCCGTTGCTGCGGCCGACGACGCGCCGGGTATGGTGCCTACGACTCTCAGGGTAGGGATGACGCTGCAGGGGCCGTACTGAACGCGCGCTGGGCGCACTTCAACAATCATGCAGCCAACCAGTTTGGGCGGTCCCCGACCGTTGCACTTCATCCTCGTCGACTGCGCACCAGTCGCAAATCCGACATATGTCGATGCCGACCTCCGCGCCACGATGAAGCACGATCAGTTTATGTGCTTTGCGATACATGTATGAGGCGACATACGCGCGACTCTGTCCTTCATCATCAACGATTTCGAAGATATACCTCAAACAAATCACCCGCAGTAATTGTACAATCTGAGGAGTATTCGCCAACGCTTGGGGGAGGCTTGTACCCTTCCGCCCAAAGGAGCGCTTTCCATTCTGCCGGATACGGGCTCCTTAGCGACGAGTAACACGCGGCTTGCGCCTCGATGGCTTATTAGCGTCTTGACCGCGCGAGACCTCCCTTGGAATTTGGAAAAGATATCGCGTTCGGCATAACCCCCCTCGCAACTCGAAGCTGAAGTCTAGGAGATTCCCGCTTCAGAGTTTCGGTTGTGACCCCTGCCTTCATATTGATGATCCTTCCCTTCCCTGGACCTCGCGCCATCGCCCCTGTCCTGGATACAAGCCTCAAAGTTCCGGCAACCGCACGGGGCAGACGAAGATCCGGCTGTGGTGCCGCTCCCCACGGCCCTGCGGCTTGGAAGGTGACAATCCGACAGCCGGCCGCCGGGCGGGATGACGGCCGGCCCCGAGACGATCCTCATGCAGAGATTCACATCCAAGAAGGTGGCCAGCAGACCGGATGATCAGCGTCGGATCGACCTGTCTCAACGAGATCGCTCGCGTCTCTTTGTTGCGTACAAAAAAGGGCGGCCCGAGAGCCGCCCTTCGGATCCGGATGGATCGTGCTAAGGCTGTCGCCTTATCACATCATGTCCATTCCACCCATTCCGCCCATGCCGCCAGGCATTGCCGGAGCGTCCTTCTTCGGCAGTTCGGCGATCATGGCTTCGGTGGTGATGAGCAGCGAAGCAACCGAGGCTGCGTCCTGAAGCGCGGTGCGAACGACCTTGACCGGGTCGATAATGCCCATGGCGATCATGTCGCCATATTCGCCGGTCTGTGCGTTGTAACCGAAGTCGTCGGTGTCCTTCTCGAGGATCTTGCCGACAACGATGGATGCTTCGTCGCCAGCGTTTTCGACGATCTGGCGGGCCGGAGACTGCAGAGCGCGGCGAACGATGTTGACGCCGGCATCCTGGTCGTCGTTTTCACCCTTAACGGTGATCTTGACGGAGGAACGCAGCAGGGCAACGCCGCCGCCCGGTACGATGCCTTCCTGAACGGCAGCCCGCGTCGCGTTGAGGGCGTCGTCGATGCGGTCCTTCTTTTCCTTCACTTCGACTTCCGTCGCACCGCCGACGCGGATGACAGCGACGCCGCCGGCGAGCTTGGCAAGGCGCTCCTGCAGCTTCTCACGGTCGTAGTCGGAGGTGGTTTCTTCGATCTGGGCCTTGATCTGAGCGACGCGGCCTTCGATGTCGGACTTCTGGCCGGCGCCGTCGACGATCGTCGTGTTTTCCTTGGTGATCGAAACCTTCTTAGCGCGGCCGAGCATGTCGAGCGTGACGCTTTCGAGTTTGATGCCGAGGTCTTCCGAGATCACCGTGCCGCCCGTCAGGATGGCGATGTCTTCGAGCATGGCCTTGCGGCGGTCGCCGAAGCCCGGGGCCTTGACGGCAGCGATCTTCAGGCCGCCACGCAGCTTGTTGACGACGAGCGTTGCGAGTGCTTCGCCTTCGACGTCTTCAGCGATGATGAGGAGCGGCTTGCCGGTCTGCACGACGGCTTCGAGAACCGGGAGCATCGCCTGGAGGTTGGAGAGCTTCTTCTCGTGCAGGAGAATGAAAGCGTCTTCGAGGTCGGCGACCATCTTTTCCGGGTTGGTGACGAAGTAGGGCGACAGGTAGCCGCGGTCGAACTGCATGCCTTCGACGACTTCGAGCTCGGTCTCGGCGGTCTTGGCTTCTTCAACCGTGATGACGCCTTCGTTGCCGACCTTCTGCATCGCTTCGGCAATGTCGAGGCCGATCTGCTTTTCGCCGTTTGCCGAGATCGTGCCGACCTGGGCGACTTCGTCCGAGGTGTTGATCGTCTTGGCCTTGGCGAGCAGGTCCTTGACCACTTCGGCGACAGCCAGGTCGATACCGCGCTTCAGGTCCATCGGGTTCATGCCGGCGGCAACGGCCTTCGCGCCTTCGCGAACGATCGCCTGGGCGAGAACGGTTGCAGTCGTCGTGCCGTCACCGGCAATGTCGTTGGTCTTCGAAGCGACTTCGCGGACCATCTGGGCGCCCATGTTCTCGAACTTGTCTTCGAGTTCGATCTCCTTGGCGACGGTGACGCCGTCCTTGGTGATGCGCGGCGCGCCGAACGACTTGTCGATAACGACGTTGCGGCCCTTCGGGCCGAGCGTCACCTTGACTGCGTCGGCGAGGATGTCGACGCCGCGCAGCATCTTTTCGCGCGCGCTGCGGCCGAACTTGACTTCTTTAGCTGCCATTTTGAAAGCTCCTGGTTTCGAAATTCCGGAACTGGTCCGGTTTCAAATTGCGGAAGTTTGAAGGGTTGCCGGCGATCAGCCGATGACACCCATGATGTCGGCTTCCTTCATGATCAGAAGGTCTTCGCCGTTGATCTTGACTTCGCTGCCGGACCACTTGCCGAACAGGATGCGGTCGCCGGCCTTGACGTCGAGCGGAACAACCTTGCCGCTTTCGTCACGGGCACCCGAACCGACAGCGACGATTTCGCCTTCCTGCGGCTTTTCCTTAGCGGTGTCCGGAATGATGATGCCGCCCTTGGTCTTTTCTTCAGACTCGACGCGGCGGACGACAACGCGGTCGTGCAGCGGACGGAAATTGGTGCTTGCCATTGTCTAATCCCTCGATCATTGACACTGCGGATTTTGAACGACCCGGTGGTGGTTGTTAGCACTCTTCACACGAGAGTGCTAGCTCCGTGGCTGAGATACGTTCGTCGCAGATCTGTCGTCGCGGGACATCATTGCAGGACAGCTTTGAGACCTGTTCGGAAGCGCGAGACAGTGAAGGGATGGGAAAACTCCACCTTCGTCCCAGCACGACTCATTTTACCCTTGCTGCGGCTAGAGCACGTCCACTTTAATCCGGGTCATATCCTGCTGCTGCGAAGTAGTTCGCACACTCTTGCGGCTCGAAGAGCTTGACGATGTCGCCAACGGTGTTCCACAGGGCGTCGACGGAGCGTTCGGCCCTTGCCCGCAGAAGCGCCTTGAGCTTTGAGAAGGCGTTTTCGATCGGGTTGAAGTCGGGGCTATAGGGCGGGAGATAGAGCAGCGTGCAGCCAGCGGTTTCTATGGCCTGTCGGATGCCATCTGCCTTGTGGGCCGGCAGGTTGTCCATGACGACGATGTCGCCGGGCGTGAAGGTTGGCACGAGAACCTGCTCGACATAGGCCTTGAAAGCAACTCCGTTCATCGCCCCGTCAAGGACCATTGGCGCGGTCATGCCGGAGAGCCTGAGCGCCCCGGTGAACGTCGTAGTTTTCCAATGACCGTGCGGAACGCCCGATCGGCAACGCTCTCCGCGCGGAGAGCGACCGCGAAGTCGGGACATCTTCGTGGAAAGACCCGTCTCGTCTATGAAGACGAGGCGGGCTGGATCGAGATCAAGCTGTGCATCGAACCAGTCCTGACGCCGCTTCAGGAGGTCTGGCCGCTCCTGCTCCAATGCATGTGCGGTCTTTTTTTGAATGTGAAGCCGCGCTTGCGCAGCCAGACGTCGAGGGTGCTGCGGCCGATAGAGACGGATCGGTCCTCTTCCAGACGCAAAACCATCTCGTTCAGCGTGATGTCCTTCGACGCCTCGATCATGCCGATGATGAAAGCCTCATGATCGTCGAGACGGGAACCTCCAGGTCGACCCTGCTTGGCAGCGCTCACCTGACCCTGCCGGGCGCTCGCGATCCAGGCAATCGCCGTCGAAATCCCGATCCCGAGCCGCGCTGCAGTCGACCGCGCGGACATCCCACCAGCCGACGCAGCCAGAACCCGGTGGCGAAGATCATCACTCAATGCTCGGGCCATATTCCCTCCGACAAATCAAAGACAGCAGGAGGGAATCACAGAACGCTCTGAAAAGGAATCCTCACGCCGATTCCGCTTTCATCGGACGCGCTTGGTTTTCGACGTAACCACGTAAATTGCATCTCCGACCGTGATCACGGCCTTTGCCACGTCATCTGAAAGTTCGATATTGAACTCGTCCTGAATCATCATGACGATTTGAGCGACTTCGAGAAAGTCGGCGCCGAGGTCATCGACCAGAGACGCGTCGTCCACAGCATGGGCAGGGTCGACGCCCAACTGCTCGACGATTATTGCTCTTATACGGTTAGAGACGTCCGCGCTGGATTTTTCCACCGGTGTCCTCCCTTAAAGCATGATCACGCTTCTCCCGGCCTGCTCGGGCACCGAGACGTGAGCATAATCATCGCTTTTCTCTATACCATTAATCTCGACGTCGCAGACAGGGCATCTGGTAAGCCGCGTGGCTCACACAACCACGAAAGACCGGGTTCGATTCCCGGGCCTGCAACCAACACACAAACCGGCCACCCCGTTTCATCTTAGGGGCGTCTGAGGAACCACTTCCGGTACATCGGGGGGCACCTCATTCTCTGGAACGAACCAAAGTATGCTCACCATGAGAGCGATGGGGATGCTGATGAGTAAAAGGAAGGCGACGGCGGCTCTTCCTCACATTAAATAACGTTAAGATGGTTGGACGAAGCCTCAGCCAAGGTGGCCAGCGCGAGTGGCGCATTGTATAGGCGCCTGGAGGGTAGCTCTCAGCCCGCGCCCGCCCATCGGTGACGGTTTTTCGTTTTCAGGAGCGTAAATGAACACCCCTTCCCGAAGAGCGACCAGCGCATCTCTGAGGGCCCATACCGCGTCCACTTCTATGAGAAATGCAACCATTCGCCAGCGTCGTGTTTGGTGCCGCAGGCAATAAGTGAGATCAAGAGAAAGGGTTCGCCGACCGGACACCCACTCTGCCGATTTACGAGGAACGCTGCGTGGCAGCTATCGGTGAAGACGGCAAGGCAATGGCCTTGCTCACCTACGTCTGCGTCGGGGAGGAAATCACGCTCGGCTACACGGCCACCCGATCATCGACGGAAAGGTACCCACATCGTTCTCTTCAATGCCCTTGTCGACAGAGCCACAAAGCAAGGAAATATCGTTTCAATCGACTCCCGTACGCACGCCAACAACCTGGCCGCCCAAGCAGCATTCGAAGCGCAAGGTAGGACAAAAGAATACATCACGTATACCTATCCGCTGAAGGATCGGCGCGACGGCAAAGGGCCCACGGATGAGGAGATGAGGATGCCCGAATACTCGTCGAGCCCTTCGAGGCCCAGACGGCCTCAAGAGCATGCAGGCCTTCATAAACGAGAGAAGGCAGCAGAAGGATATGCGCTCCACCAGGCAGTGCCGGAAAGCAAATACCGGTGGGTACTGATCTTTTCCTCGCTCAGCAGCGCGCAAAGACCAGCCACATGAGCGAGAAGGCAGAGGTGAACAGCACCCACCGATTGCTTTCCCGCACTGCCTGGTGGAACGAATAGCCCTTGGCCGCCCACTCGTTGATGAGCACTTCCATGCCCGGCATACCCGTAGGGTCGGAATCGTATTCAACGACGCGGTAGGGCATGGTGGCCTCTTTGTGTGGGAGTAGCCCGCTCGGTACGCTTCTTCGAGCGGCAGCGGGACTTGTTATATGGGAGGGCCGTGAGCTTAGCGCTGCTTAGCACGCATACTGTGCGCCATTCGCGCTGGCCACCATCAACTATGACAGGCCCCGGTGAGGGAACTTCACCGGTGTCGCCTTGCTTTGCTCGCATTCATCGATCGTGATGGGGGATGGATAAGGCAGGCATCGCATTTATGGGTTTAATACTCGTCCTCATCTCTCTCGTGTTGAGCATCCTGGCAGTCGATCGAACATCGATAGAAGCGCGCCCGAATACGCAGGCGCTGGTTCCCACCGACTACCGGTGAGATTGTTTGCGCCCGCGGGAATTCTGGCGGACCTGACAGTTTCCCAGGAAGACTTAAAACCCGCCTCGGGAGGCGGGTGATCAGTTCGCCATCGTGAAGTCTGGTTCCACGTCCGCCCCAAGTCGGGCTTTCCATCAGGAGCCATCCAGCAGCAATGTCCTCGAACGAGTTCACTTCTTGTTCCTAGTTATTTAGGCAACCCTTATGTGAACGATGCCCGGTTAGTGCAATGCCAGCATTGTAAATAGGACGACGGCGGCAAGGACGGAGAGGAGAAGGATAGTACCTTCTTTCATGGCATTGTTACTCCTGCCCCAATTCAGAAAATATGGGGAATCGGACGTCTCTTCACCCATCCGGCCGGCAAACGCAAGAGATCACCATGGCAGGTAAGGACGAACTGCCTGATTGGGGCGCCGGGCTTTGAGGCTGCAACCTCCGATCTCGCTCTTCGAGAATATCAGCTCCCCGGCCTTCATTCCCGCCGAAAATATGCCAGAATGGATAAAGGCGACCTTCCTCAATCCTTCGCTCACCCTCCACAACGAGCAGCACGCTCACCTTGCATATGCCGAGATCGGCTTTCTCTGGACCGTAGTCGAGAACAGCCGCAAAGGCCGCCGCATCATCGGCGACTGCGAGGAGGGAAAACCTCAGGGCGCCATGGGCAAATGGCCCCGCGCCCGAGCAGAGATGCAGGTAAGGCAGTGGTTCGGCTTCGTCCCGGATTTCATCATCACGCTCGATGCCGAATACTGCCGGGCATGTGGCGATGCAGAATTCATGGCGCTCGTCGAGCACGAGCTCTACCACGCCGCCCAAGAGACGGATGCATTCGGTGCTCCGAAGTTCGGCCGGTCGACAGGGCGCCCCGTCTTCACTATCCGCGGACATGACGTGGAAGAGTTCGTCGGCGTTGTTCGGCGCTATGGCGCAGATGCAGCTGGTGTCCGCGCGATCGTAGATGCCGCTAACCGCCCGCCAGAGATAGCCCTGGCTAAGATTATTGCCCACGCTTGCGGCACATGCCAGCTCAGGGTCGCCTGATCAACTCTCGACGATGAGGCCCTGTTGCATCAAGTCCGTAACATTCACTGAGCTGGCATTGAGAGCTTTATCAGCATCAACATATTTGTCAGCGGTCAGGCACAAAAATACGGCCTGCGCCCTGCCGCCTTCAGCTTTCACATCTGGCTGATCAATCGTCACGCCCTGATACGTGCCTTGAGGTATGGCGTGACCGCGGATCTCGCAATCTCCGAGAGCTTCAAGGTTGATCAGGTGTTTAGCCATGCAGATGCGCGGATAGTAGAACAAAGCCCTGGTTAGGTTTTGTCAAGCGTAACATGTTTCTGGTGATGGCGCTGACGAGATATGGTGAAGGCTTTACCGGAAGTACCGCCTCTGCCCTGGCATAGGATGAACATCGTGGGCGGCCATCGGATCAAGCAGGTCGGCGATCGCGGCTCCGCGGCAGGAGCCTACGCCTTCGACGAGGTCGCATTGGAGCTGTGATGACATACGAAGCCGTGACGCTATCCGTCGCCAAAATCCGGTATAGTGTGTCCTGCCTCTCACGGGCCAATCCAGAAATGATACGAGCTATACCTCGTCGCTTAGGCGTCCCAACGGCTTTGAGCAGCAGGCGAGGATATAGCCGTCCTCGACATCCTCATCGGTGATGCCGCCATTGTGCACCATATGAACCGGGCCCCTCGGTCTTGCGGAAGTTGCAGGTGCCGCAGATCCCCATTGCACAGCAAGAGGGATGACGGCCTGCACCTAACAAGACAACTGAGGCCGGGCACATTGCGATCACAGCAATCATCTCGCTCGGCTCAGGTCGCTATCAGCAGGAAATCTCGTCGACGAATTCAAAACGACGGTTTTGAATGCTCGAACACTCTGAGGACTGTCGGCAGGTCCTGAGCAAAAAGGCCGTTCACGAGCTCTGCCATGTGGTCGAGGATGTCCCCGCGCCAGCATGGTCTCCATCGTTCGTGTCCCAATCTCTTTCTTGTCAATCAACCGCCGCGATTCCCGGCATGTATCACGTCAAATCCATCAGAGGCTGCCTCAAAAAGAATTGAGTGATTTCAGCCAGTTGTGATTCCGTCGGATTTGCAAAGATTTGATGGAGATCACGATGGCCTGGACTGAAACCACCCGGCGCAATTATGTCCGGCGGACGAGCGGATATGCAAGCGATGTCACGGATCGCGAATGGGATTTTGTTGCACCGTTCATGCCTGCGCCACGGCGTCTGGGTCGTCCGCGCAAGACTGAATTGCGCGATGTTTTAAACGCCCTTCTCTATATCGCTTCGACAGGCTGCCAGTAGCGGATGCTGCCGAAGGACTTTCCGCCCTGTTCGACGGTGCAGCGATATTTCTATGAATGGCGGGCAATGGGTCTTTGGCCACGGATCAACCATCACCTCGTCATGGAGGCGCGGGAATTGGAGGGGAAAGAAGCCTCGCCGACAGCGGGCGCGATCGACAGCCAAAGCGTTAAAACGACGGAAAGCGGCGGTATTCGTGGCTTTGATGCAGGCAAGAAGATTAAGGGCCGCAAGCGCCACATCATTGTCGACACGCTCGGGCTGATGGTCGGCCTCATGGTGCACAGCGCCGATATTCAGGATCGCGACGGCGCTCCCGATCTCCTGAAATCCATCAAAAACCGGTGGCCGTGGTTGCTTCATGTCTTCGCTGATGGCGGCTATGCGGGCGACAAGCTCAAAAAGCGGCTGCAGAAAATCGGGAAATGGACACTCGAAATCATCAAACGTTCCGACAAGGCCAAAGGTTTTGAAATCCTGCCGCGCCGCTGGGTTCGTCGAGCGGACCTTCGCCTGGCTGGGTCGATGCCGCAGACTGGCCAAGGACTTCGAAAAATCCGTCGCTTCAAGCAGAAGCGTGGATCACCATCGCCCACATCGGCATGCTCACCAGACGCCTTGCAAGATATGGATATCGTTGAAACCTTTTCGAGTCCGACTCTTAGTTGAGACAATAAAACAGGAGAATATTTTTAAATATATTTTTCGTACGTTTCCGGATCTTGACGATATATAGAAGACGTATTGTCGCACTATCAAATAACAGAATATTTTCTTAAATACATCTCTGCTCCTCTTGCCTTAAACAAGTACTACTAGTAGAGCTTCGTCTTACGTCATTCGCTGCCCAGCGCATGCCGGTCCCGCCCTTCCATCGCTTAGAGAGTGAAGTGCCACCATGTCCGAACAACCCTTACCGATGCTGCCGATGTGGCGCGTCGATCACATCGAGCCCTCGCCCGAGATGTTGGCGCTACGCGTCAAAGGTCCGATCCACCGCGTGCGCTTCCCGTCCGGGGACGAAGGCTGGTGGGTGACAGGCTACGACGAGGCCAAGGCGGTACTGTCCGACGCGGCGTTCCGGCCCTCGGGAATGCCGCCAGCGGCAGTCACCTCGGCTACGGTGATTCTCGGTTCGCCGGGGTGGCTGGGCTCGCACGAGGGGAGCGAGCATGCCAGGCTACGCACGATCGTGGCGCCGGCCTTCAGCAGCGGCAGGGTGAAGCTGCTCGCGCAGCAGGTCGAGGCGATCGCAGCGGAGTTGTTCGAGACGCTGGCGGCCCAGCCGCAGCCCGCCGACCTGCGCCGCCACCTCTCCTTTCCGCTTCCGGCCATGGTCATCAGCGCGCTGATGGGCGTGCTCTATGAGGATCACGCCTTTTTCGCCGGGCTGTCCGACAAGGTGATGACGCACCAGCATGAAAGCGGCCCGCGCAGCGCGGCGCGCCTGGCCTGGGAAGAATTGCGCGCCTACATTCGCGGCAAGATGCGAGACAAGCGCCAGGATCCGGGCGACAACCTGCTGACGGATCTACTCGCGGCGGTCGACCAGGGCAAGGCGACCGAGGAAGAGGCGATCGGCCTGGCGGCTGGCATGCTGGTGGCCGGCCACGAGACCACTGTCGCGCAGATCGAATTCGGCCTACTGGCCATGTTCCGCCATCCGCAACAGCGCGAACGCCTGGTCGGCGATCCATCTCTGGTGGACAAGGCGGTGGAGGAAATCCTGCGCATGTACCCGCCGGGCGCGGGCTGGGACGGCATCATGCGCTATCCGAGGACCGACGTGACCATCGCGGGCGTACATATTCCCGCAGAGAGCAAGGTGCTTGTCGGTCTGCCGGCGACATCGTTCGATCCGCGCCATTTTGACGACCCGGAAATCTTCGACGTCGGACGCGAGGAAAAGCCGCATCTGGCCTTCTCCTACGGCCCGCACTACTGCATCGGCGTGGAGCTGGCCAGGCTGGAACTCAGGGTGGTGTTCGGTTCTATCTTCCAGCGATTTCCCGCGCTGCGCCTGGCCGTGGCACCCGAAGAACTGAAGCTGCGCAAGGCGATCATCACGGGCGGGTTCGAAGCGTTCCCGGTGCTCTGGTGATGCGCGGACGCCGCCGCGCATCGCGATCTTTTCCGCAATTTGCCGGGGCGCCTGGCGCGCACCGCCCGGATCAGCCAGCCAAGAGGTAATCAAGATGGACGTGCCAGAAACCACGGCAGCATGCCGGGACGCCTTCGCCGAAATGGCTTCGCCAACCTGCATCCACGACCCGTATCCGTTCATGCGGTGGTTGCGCGAGCATGATCCGGTGCATCGCGCGGAGTCGGGGCTCTTTCTGTTGAGCCGCCACGCCGACATCCACTGGGCGCTCAAGGCGCATACGCGTCTGCGTCGGCTGATCTCGCGCGATTTCACCAGGCGCCAGATCGACAACCTGCGGCCGAGCATCGCGCGCATCGTCGCAGCGCGCCTGGACGGCATGGCGTCCACGCTGGAGCGCGGGGAGGTGGTGGACCTGCATCGGGAATTCGCGCTGGCCTTGCCCATGCTGGTCTTCGCCTGCCCCAGGACGACATGTTCGGGCTCGCCGCCGGCATCGGCGCGATTCTCGAAGGCCTAAGCCCGCACGCCAGCGATCCCCAGCTCGCCGCGGCGGACGCGGCCAGCGCCAGGGTGCAGGCCTACTTCGGCGACCTCATACAGCGCAAGCGCACCGATCCGTGCCACGACATCGTATCGATGCTGGTAGGCGCACACGACGACGATGCCGACACGCTGTCGGATGCGGAGTTGATCAGCATGCTATGGGGCATGCTGCTGGGCGGCTTCGCCACCACTGCTGCGACCATCGACCACGCGGTCCTTGCGATGCTGGCGTATCCCGAACAGCGGCACTGGCTACAGGGAGACGCCGTGGGCGCGTCCGAACGGGCCCGCAACAATTCGGGCCAATCCTATCGGTTACGGGGCCTTCATGGACCCCCATTTTGCCGTCGTAAACCGTTACCGCGTTTACCTAAAGTGACATTGGTAGCGCGGGCGAGGACTGCGTCCCTCTGCTTTTCTGCTTCAGTCAGCATAGCTACAAAGGCTGTCGCCTTCAGGGGGCGAACGGGAGCCGGGAGCTTCTGAAGAATTTTCGAATCTTCTGGCTAGCGGATTTTGCATCCGAAAGCATTGTAAGCACCGACTCGGCGCAATCAGTAGTTTTACAGGGGTGTGCGAGACACCGCTTTGCGCTATATAGTTTGCGAGGCTGAAACGTAATGCACCTGTAACCATCGGATGACCCTCTGGTTCTGATGGGTAACTTCTCATTGGTGAGAAGATTGGATCGGACAACTTCCTTCTATAAACATACGGAGATGAAGTGATCTTCAGACCTCAAGCTGAGGGCCTGTGTGTGTATCACTAACGTCATAGACAATACCCGCTGTCTCGCTCTTGCTCGTTTGGGAGGTTTGATTGTTTGTATCTCACAAAATTGCGCTCTTCGGTGTGGCGAGCGTTCTTTCGGCCGCCCATGTGCTATCGGCTGTTGCTCAAGAGGCCCGGACTGTGAGTAACCCACCAACCTACATATTGGAGCCGATCACGAAATCGCGGGCGAAGCTGGAAACCTTCGCGCAGAACCGGGCGACCTTCCCGGGCGAGGTTCTGCTTGATATGAACGTCACATACCTCGACCGTCAGGTCTACAATCCGGCCACCGCGCGATATGACCGAGTGAGGCTCCGCGGCTATCAGGACGCCCGCCAAGCCCGCCCATCCGGTGCCGACACGCCGCTGGTCGGGCCGACGATCGATGTGCGCCCAGGTGAGACGGTGCGGACAACACTGAACAACATGCTCCCTCAGGATTCGACCTGCGGCATCGGCGGGGGCAGTGCTAATACCCCCCATTGCTTCAACGGTACGAACCTGCATTCTCACGGTCTCTGGGTAAATCCGTCGGGCAATGGCGACAATGTGCTGGTTTCGATCCGCCCCGGCGTCGAGTTCCAATATGAATACAACATCCCCGCCGATCATCCCGCGGGCACCTTCTGGTATCACCCGCACCTGCACGGATCGACCGCATTGCAGGTGTCGAGCGGCATGTCGGGAGCGCTGATTATCCGTGGCGATCGCATGCCGACCCCGACTGAAACCGGAGATCTCGACCGCCTGCTAAAGCAGCCAGACGGCTCCGATATCCCCGAGCGGGTCCTGGTGCTACAGCAGATCCAATATGCTTGCACCGACAGCGACGGCGGCATCACCTATGATTGCAAGCCAGGGCAGGTGGGGGGCATCGAAAGCTACGATCAGTTCGGACCTGGCAGTTGGCCGGCCTCGGGTCGCTTCACCAGCATCAACGGTCAGGTGCTGGGCCAATTGGCGCCGGCGGTGGCTGGATCGATCGAGCGCTGGCGGATGATCCATGCCGGTGTTCGCGACACCATCAATTTCGAGATCCGGCGGAAGACCGGTACGGCCGCATTGCGCACGCTTACCGCGGCGGACACCCACAGATGGATTGACCAGAATTGCGGCAAGGATGCCATCCCGTATGGCGTGGTGGCCCAGGACGGGCTGACAATGGCGCAGGTGCAGATGCGGCAGCAGGCGGTCCTGCAGCCGGGCTACAGGGTTGACGCGCTTGTGGTGCTGCCCGGAGCGGGTGAATACTGCCTCGTCGATGCCGCCGCGCCAGCAGCGGCCAGCGTCAATCAGCTTGGTCCGAGCCGCCGACTTCTCGGCATAGTCACTGCAGTGGAAGGCGATGCCGTCAACGGCGAGATTGGCGCCTATCTGCAGGATTGGCTGATTTCGGCGGCTGAGCGCACCATGGCGCAGGATGTTGCCGGCAAGGTCATCGACGACCTCAAGGGTGAAATGCGGCTTTCAAGTTTCATTCCCCATCCGGACATCGCACCGGGGGAGGTCACGGGCGAGCAGCAGCTGGTGTTCAACATTGATGTCAAGCAGCCGGGCGGCACCTTCTTCGAGATTGACGGTAAGCCCTATGATACGAGCCGCATCGACCGGACGCTGCCGCTTGGCGGAGTCGATGAATGGACGCTCAGGTCGGATTTCGTCAGCCATCCGTTCCATATCCATGTCAATCCGTTCCAAATCATCAAGATCGTCGATGCGGCCGGCAATGATGTCAGCGCCCTTGGTGCCAATGATGACGGCGACCCGCAATATGCGGGACTGAAGAATGTCTGGAAGGACACGCTGTGGATTAAGAATCCCGGCACCGACCCCTCGACGAGTTACACGATTACCGTGCGGACGCGCTACCAGCGCTACATCGGCGAGTTCGTCTTGCATTGCCACATTCTCGATCATGAGGACCAGGGGATGATGCAGAACGTCAGGATCACCCTGCCGGACGGCCATGGCGGCACCGTTACCGGCCATCACTAGATAGCTGATCGCCTTTTGGGAGGACATATGAGCTTCGTCGGCACTTGGAGTTATCGGAGCCTGATCAACAATCCCGACCTGTCGACCGATTTCAGTGCCCTGGAATTTGGTCAGGGAACGCTGGTGCTAACCGAGTTGGAGCCGGGCAGGGTTGGCGGAACCATCGGCGGGCCGGGCTGGTCGTTAGAATTGACCGGCGCCGTGCAGCCGGGCGACCCGGTCGAACTGCAATTTACCGGAAAAGGCGAGGTGGCCGGAGAGACCTGGATCTACAGTTATCGCGGCTACGTCGTGCCGAACTGGCCGAACGGCGTCGACCAGAGAGATGCCATTGTCGGCAGCGTCGTCCGCGACGTCCCGCATTCGCACGGGACTGCTGCGGCCGGCTACGTCGCCTCTTGGTATGCCGTGCGGCAGTGATGTTCCACCCCTTGCCGTAGCTGCAAGACATTCTGTCTAACACCTGTTCAGGGGATAATCTCGATGACACGCACGCGATTTCTGACGGTTTCACGCCGCTCTTTCGTCAAAGGCGCAACCGCTGCCGCCGGTACAGCCCTTTTCGCACCAAGCATTCTGCGGGCGGCGACCAAGCATAGGCGCAAGAACATGACCAGCGCCGATGGGCAGAAGGACTTGCAAACTTATATGGATGCCGTGACCGCGATGCTGAAGCTTCCGCCTTCGGATCCGCGCAACTGGTACCGCAATGGCTTCATCCACCTGATGGACTGCCCCCATGGCGACTGGTGGTTCACCAGCTGGCACCGCGGCTATCTTGGCTATTTCGAAGAGACTTGCCGCGAACTGAGCGGCAATCCGGATTTCGCCCTCCCATATTGGGACTGGACGGCCAATCCCGAGGTTCTGCCGCCGCTGTTCGGCACGATTCTCGATCCCGTCAACAGCTCCGCCTACATTCCCGACCACAACCGCTTCCAGGACATCATGCAGGAGCCGATCAAGGCCTATTGGGACAGTCTCAGCTCCGCCCAATTGCAGCAGCAGAACCTGCGCGGCTATCCGGATTTTGATGCGCTATGGAGCGACGCAATGGCGAGCTTCGCCAACCAGCCGAACGCCCGCTTCCTGACGGCGCAGAATCCGAAACTCAATCCCGCCACCCAAACCGCAGTCGACATCGACACCATCAAGGCATCGCTGGCGCCAACAACCTTCGCCAACGACGCGGGCGCTCCGGGTCTCGCTTTCAACAGTCCGGTATCGTCCAGCCACCAGGTGGCACCGGTCGGCTTCTCCATTCTTGAAGGCCAGCCGCATAACCGCGTCCATATGAGCGTCGGCGGCCAGAGCGCTCCCTATGGGCTGATGTCACAGAACCTGTCACCGCTCGACCCGATCTTCTTTCTGCATCATTGCAACATCGATCGGCTGTGGGATGTCTGGACCCGCAAGCAGCAGGCGATGGGCCTGCCCGTCGGGCCAACGGCTGACCAACAGACGCAGTACGATCCGGAACCCTATCTCTTTTATGTCAACGCTGACGGCAGCCCGGTCAGCGACAAGACCAGGGCCGCCGACTATCTCGAAATCGGCGACTTTGACTATGATTATGAGCCTGGCAGCGGCGAAGAGGTGATCCCGGTTGCAACCGCCGGCCGCTCGGCCCCCATTCCGGCATTGGAAGCAGCCGTGTCTGCGTCCGCGGCCGTGGCCATAAACAAACCGGCGACTGCCAAGCTCACCGTTTCGCAGGAGCTCGTGGATGTTGCCGCGAAGCCTTCGGAACAGTCGCGTCAATTCGCGAAGGTCAGCATCGCGCCGCCTATGGACGTTGGCGGACTGAATTTCCTCGTTTTCATTTCCCCCGAGGGAACGACGCCTGATCTCAACCCGGACGGACCGGATTTCGCCGGCAGTTTCGAGTTCTTCGGTGTTCGTCATCATCATACCGACACGGTCAGCTTCACCATACCGATCGACAAGGCGCTCGACAGGCTGATCGACGATGGTAGGCTCAAAGCAGGCGAACCGATCGACTTCGCCGTTGTGGTCGCGCAAGAGGGCAAGCGTGTTGAAGGCAGCATGCCGGCGAAGGCACAGCTGACCGACATTCAGGTGGGCTCGTTCTGAACCGCGCGAGGCACAGAAATCCGCGGGTTATGTTTTCGGTGATGCGCTGGTCGCAAAACATGCTCGCGGTTTCACGCTGCCTGGCACAGAGATAAACGGCAGCGCGCTGCTTGGGATTTAAGGCGGAGATGGCCGATCAACGAAGAATTGTCATCAACCTGCCGCGGGCGCCGCAGCCCGACGAGATCGTGGGGCTCAATATCGTGACCGGTCCGTTACCGCTTGGTGCGGAAATCCGCTTTCGAACCACCTCCGGCCGCCCTATCGGTTCCGCCACTCCATTCGGCAGGGCCGATCCCAAGAACCAACTGGTATTCCAGCTATCGCTTCCCGGCCGCTATCTCAATGGCTCCCGACTGGAAATCTTTGCGGACATGCTTGACGCCGGAAGCTCCTTACCACGGGCGCCGACCGAACAGGAACTGGTCTCGGTAACGGGGTGGATTGTGCAACAGTGAAATTCCACCGTATGACCGCTCGGAGCACCAAGGGCTCGATCTTGGCAAACTGTTCGATCGGAGCGAAATCGGGAGCTGTCGTTTGCCGGTTAAAAGGGCCGTGTCGCAAGCTGGCGATAGGACGCGTTGAGCCGAGATGCACCCTGCCTTCACGCTTTGTTAACCTTTTGAAGTCCGAAGAGGCGCGCGAGCAGATCGTTCTGATCGTTGACGGTCCAGCCTCCGGCGAAGCCGAAGCCTTTCCGCAGCCACAACATCGCTTCGAAACCCGCGATCGTCCGCCGCGCCGTTTGGAAGGATTGAAAGCCGCCGATCTTCGGCATGTTCTTCTTCACTCTGAAATGGTCGCTCTCGATGCCTTGCTGCAGATGCTTGGTCGGGTCTGGATGCAGGAGCCCATCATCGACTGACGTTTTGATCGCCGACGGAAATGTATTGGCGCCGTCCGTGCCGATCTTTTCGGGCCAGAGTAGCGGCTCCTCCTTGAGCATTTTACGGAAGAACCGCTTGGCGGCATCGAGGTCGCGCTTTGCAGTGAGCAGGAAATCAACCGGGCTTCCGTGCTTGTCGATAGCGCGATACAGATAGCGCCACCTGCCGCGGATCTTGATGTAGGTCTCGTCAATCCGGACCGAACCGCAATGGGGTCGGCGAAACTGGCGCAGCCGCTTTTCGATCATCGGCGCATAGGCGAGGACCCATCGGTTGATCGTGCTGTGGTCTACTTCGATCCACGCTCTCGGAACATCTCCTCAAGGTTTCGGTAGCTGAGCGGGTAGCGCAAGTACCACGCAACCGCCTGGACGATCAGCCACGCCTCGAAATGTCGACCCTTGAAATCGTCCTTAGACTGGCGCTTCAGCTTCTCGGCAATGGCATTCAGAATCATCTGTACGCTCCACGACACTGGAACGGGAATTTCTCAGCCGATCGTCAACATGCCGTTAACCAAGAAAATTTGCGACACGACCGGTTGACGCCTGCCCCGTCCCCGAAGCCCGCCGCCTTGATAAAAAAAGTCGATTGCAGCACCGGATTGATGCTGCAACTGGATTTGATGGACCGGAGCGTGACTCCGCTTGACCGGTAGCCGCGTTCTGATCCGCGGACAAGAGACATCCGCTATCCAAACTTGACACGTGACTTGTAGCAGCGCGAATCTGCCTCGGATCTCATGGAATGCGCTCGCCTTTCAAGCATAGGAGTTAGCACCAGCTCAGAGCCACCCGGATTTCTTGAATCGGTAGAAAAGGAAGGCGCAAAGCCCGGCAATCGTTGCAAGGACAGCGAAATAGCCGTACCGCGTCTTCAACTCGGGCATATACTCGAAATTCATGCCGTAAATTCCTGCTATTGCCGTCGGAACGGCGAGGATGGCGGCCCAAGCGGCAAGTTGGCGGGTGATGGTGCCCTGCCGCTGCTGTTCTAGCAGGTTGCTCGCCTCGAACACTGAGGTAATCACCTCGCGCAGACCATTGACCATGCCTTCGACGCGCATGACGTGGTCATGGACGTCGCGGAAATAGGGCTTTGCGTGGTCGTCAATGCACGGCAAGTCCAAGTGTACCAGCTTGCCCACCACTTCCGACATGGGTCCAAGAATGCGCTGAAACAGGATCACTTGTCGACGCAGGCGAAATATACGACGGATCTGATCGCGCTCAAGAAAGGCCACAAGCATGTGCTTTTCCATCGCCAGGACCTTGTCCTCGATCGTCTGTACGACCGGAAGATAGCCATCGACGATGAAGTCGATAATCGCATGCAGAACGTAATCTGGTCCCTTCTGCAACAGTTGCGGCGAGGCTTCGAGTTGAGAACGAAGCTGGGAATGCGCACGCGCTGACCCTTGCCTGACGGAAATGATGTGGTGTCGTCCGACGAACAGCGCTGTCTCGCCATAGGCGATTTTATCGCCTTCGAGGTGTGCGGTCTTGGCGACCACGAACAGTTGCTCGCCGTAAACGTCGACCTTCGGAATTTGCTGCGAATGGACCGCGTCCTCGACCGCAAGTTGATGAAGAGAGTAAGCCTGCTGGAGGACGCCCATCTCCTCGGCCGTCGGGGCTTGCAAACCAATCCACGCGAACTCATTGTCCCTGAAGGAAATCGGCGTGGGGGAGAGCGGTAAATCCTCTGCGCGCTTTCCGTCGCGATACATGAAAGAGGCGACGACAGGCATGCGATTTCCTTCTTGTTGCCGTGGTCGAGCTAAGAACCGCCCAATTTGATCAATCTACTTCCCGGTCCGACATGCCACCTCAGGCCGAGTTTTCAACCGAACTTCGGGCCATCTCCTTGCGACCAGATGCTGGAGGATCGATGGGCGTCGATGCCGTGTTCTTTCCTAGCCCAGACGCGCGTGCGAGTTCCGAGCGTTGTCTGGCATAGTTCGGAGCTACCATCGGGTATTCGGCCGGGAGCTTCCACCTTTCTCGATACTGCTCCGGCGTCAGAGCGTACTTTGCCATCAGGTGCCGCTTCAGCGATTTGAATTTCTTGGCATCGTCAAGGCAGACTGCATTCAGCCCCACCTGTTCCAAGAAACACAATCATTCCCTCTGCACCCGCCCCAGGGGTAGCTGAACGCAACTCAAATGTCATCATGTCCAGGAGGTCGAACGCAGGTTCTCGAACTGATGAGCACACTCAAACTCTTCGCCATGCGTAGGGCCCGAAGAGGTCTCCTGATGCTGCTCGTTGCGTGGACCTGTGAGCGCCCCTTGAGATAGCCGCTATCGGCCGGTCTACCCGATCGTCTAAAATGAAGTCGAATATACCCGTTGCCGTAAGTCGCAGGAGGGTCAAAGGAGACCTCGAAGCGTCGGACACGCCGCGCGCTGTCCCAATTGGACTTCCAGCGATTTGGACCGCAACAATCGAACGCTCTGCAAGCTTGTTGAGGACGGTCTGAGCTAGTCCATTTTGAGTAGAAATGAACGGAGCGATAACTATCGGAACTGGGCGGTAATGACAATGGCGCTCGACGATTGTATTGATAAAACATAATTAGTACCAAGTATTGGTGACGGCGCTAGCCTGATCTGAACGTATTTAATTTCAATAACGAATTAATTACAACACTGGATCAATATCGTACTGAAGGATTCTTCCGAAATATTTAGGAAATGTTCTCTGTAGGAATTTTAACGCACTCAGACAGTGACACAGAACCCGGAATCTATAGGGAGTGCCAAGGAGGGACAAATGTACCCGACGAGATCGACCGACTTTGAAGATAGCAACAAGGTATTGCCGAAGAAAAGCAAGATTGTAATGCTCGCAAAGAACGACCTGTTCGCCGAATGTTTGACACAGGCGATCAGCGCGCGTTTTCACGATCAGGACATCGTAAGCCTTTCCGATGCCGACGATCTCCTGGACGGCAATCTTATCGACGTAAGCCTGGTCATGCTCTACCGCCTGCCGGCGGCAGCATTCCCGTCGATCATCAGGACGATCCACGAGTTCCATCCCAAGGCCGCGATCGGCCTGATGGTGCAGAACGCGGACGAGCTTGACCCGTCGATCGCGGGTTTTGTCGACGAAGGGTCGGTCAACGGCGTCCTGCCCCTGAATCTCAATCTCGACCTATGCCTTACCGCCATCGATCTCTTGATGAAGGGCGGCGAGCATTTTCCCGCCGCTTTGCTTCGGCGCCCGGCGCCAAGAGGGCTGGCAGGGGGCGGCCTTGTCGCGCAAAAACAGGCGTCTTTGGAAGACATCGATCTAGAACGCAAGATCGACTTTGGCCAAGACCTCCTGACGATGCGCGAGACCCAGATTCTCGATCTCATATGCGTTGGCATGCAGAACAAGATCATCGCCGATCGTCTCGGGCTTTCCGAAAACACCGTCAAGGTGCATGTCCGCAACATCTACAAGAAGATGAACGTGCGCAACCGGACGGAGGCGGCGGCGCGCTACTTCCGGAGCGACGCTGATCACGCCTCGCTCCGCACACCATCGCACTAAGCGCGCGGAAAACAGCCCCTTCGACATGAAAGACCATCTGAAGGCGCCCGGCTATCGCTGGTCGGACGGCAGACGGCGGCCCGAGATCCTTGTGGATCGAGATTGCGGAAGAGCACTCGACGATGAGCTTCGGTATCTGCGGGCGGAACCAGTGGGTATAAGCCGATCCACCGGGACGGCCGCCTGCGCTATGGCCGAGCAGACCGACAATCTCGGAGACCCTCCTTGTCCGGCGCGCATAAGGGGAAGCAATCGTCGGCAGTCGGTCGGTGAACGTTTGTCGTTCACATTTCTGATGCGCGCACCGCCAGCGGCTCAACCGAAGCTTTACCGTTACGGTTTTGCCCTGGACCGGCAGACCTTGGAGGCTTCGGTTGGACCAGCCATGCCGATATCGGGTCCGCCGTCCGCAATCAGGGCAGATGCCGAAAGCTGGCCCGGCAGCGGAAACAACCCAACTTTCGTCATCTGTGAGCGCGACACCCAGAACTTTTGCCCCTCGGCCGGGCGACCATTTCATTTTCGTTCGCATACCCGCCTATAGCGGCATCATGTCTAACGGCGAGTGAACCACACAAATTGAGGAAGGCCCTAATTGAATGCCAAGCCACAGTCAGATCGATGCTCGGGCTCAGTCCGAGCGCCTATCAGGAGGATTGCGAGATCCTTGGACCGGAGAACGCCGCCGCGGTCACGGCCCGCATCCTCGAAAGGGCAGGGCACATCAACTCGGCCGGCGGTTACCTGCGCGATCTGACGCGCAAGGCTGAGTGCGGCAAGTTTTCGCGGGGCCGATGTTGATGGCCCTGATTGCGGGCGAAAGCGTTTGCCGGCGGCAGGGCGTGCTAATGGATCGCTCCCATATCCGTCCGAGGTCGGCGATGAATGGCGTCTTGAGGTGCACTCCGTAGATTGTTGGGGGTACTATCTGTGATCCCTGTAATATTCAGGGGTACTAATTTATGGTTGCAAAAAAAGTGGCGCTCTGTTAGTGTATTCAACGTGCAAGGCTCGCCCGTGAGTTGACGCTGAGGGCTCAGCAATCCGATAAAATGAACTCTCTCCAGGGAGTATAATCGACGGTCAAAGCACGTCTGCGATCTGCTGCATTCGCATGCAAATGAATCATATAGTGCCGTAAAATCTCTGCGCCACTCTAGGGATAGGAGACTGGTAAATGACTTCTGCTGCTTTGAAATTCATATCAGTAACGAAACTTCCAACAGACGATGATCTTGGGGAGCTGCTGGACAAGCTGCGGGGTGCTGCTGGCTATTCCGCGCCGCTCCGTTCTCTGGCAGACAATACACAAACTGCCCAGGTTAACGCGGGAAGCCTGACTTCCTTCACCCAGAATCTTTCTGGCGAAAACAAAGCCGACGTGCAGAACTCAACCCTTTTTGCCCAGTTAGCATCAGACAGAGCTTTCGATCGTTATAGGGCCCCCATGGACTGGTACAGAAACTATATCAATGTCCTGGGTCAGATTGGTTGGAACCAGCCAGCCTTTGCCTTTGATACCTACACATCTGGCGGTTCCACGGTAAAGCTCGACGAGGCCGTTCTTGGTATTCTCGCAGCGATTGCAACCGGAGACGAAGTCGCCATGGTGGCCGCTACGATGGAGGGGCTTAAAGGTCTTAGCGACGATTCGAAGCAAATGACTATTTGGGATGCAAAGTCCAGTGACGGCAACAACGGAAATTTTCAGATATTCCCCGTTGACGCGCTACCCAACGGTGACGTTGTGATGGTGCTTGATGGGATGCAGTTTAATGCATCCACTAGCCATGGCCGGTTCTTGTGGTGGACATGGGAGTCTACGAGCATCCGCATACAGCGAGCTGCTAACAAATTTGTGCTCAACGAAAGCGTCTATTCACAAGTTCGGCAGGCCATTATCGATAAACTCGGCGAGCGCGCCCAGCAGCTGGTCGCCGACATTCCAATTTAACGCCAGGCGCAGACTCAACGTCGTGACCGTCAAAGATGCACTGCCTTTGCATCCGGGACGGCCACGACGATCGTTGCGTGAACCGTCGTCCCACCTGGGTCCTTTGCAAGTCTGTGCCGAGAGTGCCGCTTGCGTGACGCCCAAATCAAGCATGAGGCTTATGATGTCCGTACATTTCGATGCGATCACGCTCCCTGAGCTTTCCGCGCGGGAGCGCGCACTTGAGACCGCTTCACCACCCGAGACTACCCAGTTCTCACTGGTAGGAACGGCTTCAGCGCAGATTAATGAAGGAGCACTGTTGGCTTTCGACAGCGCTCTTCCAAAGCAAATGATCGATGATATCAGCAACTCACTTCTCTTCGCACAGCTGGCTGCTGACAAACAGTTCAACAGGCATACAGCGACGGGCGATTGGCAAAGGACTTTCTTCGGCACGCTTTCAGTGATGGGATGGATAACTGGCAGCTTGAGCGAAAGAACTGAAGTTGCGGCATCACCGGTCGACTGGGCGGAGCTGATTACATCGTACATGCCGGAAAATGTGGATCAACTCGTGCTCTCCAGCATCGCGGCATCTCAACAGCTGCCCACCACAAGCAGTGCAATCCGCATATGGAGCAATGCAGCCTTGGTTGGTGACGAAGGGGTCGTCATTGTCGGGCCGAGTTACATTTCTGGCGACAACCCAAATATGGCAATCGCACTTCTAAAGTTCACATTTGAGAAAGAAGTGGCAGGTTTTTTAAGGTGGGACGTCAACTTCAACATCACGACATCGATCGTGACCATGGAACTGAACGAGAGCATTTACTCGAAAGTGCGAAACTCGGTCATAGCGAAACTTGGCAATCGTCCGAAATACCTAATCGCTAGTGTGCCGATGAAGTGAAGGGGACTCCAAAATGCCACATGTGACGGATGCTAACGTTCCACCTATAACGCAATCGGATTGCTGCAGATTCGCTTCGGCAGTCTCGGGGCATGGGGAACCGCGTTACTCATTGACGAGCGATGTCTGTTGACGTGCGCTCACAACGTATTTTCTAAGGGGCAGGCCGCAGTGTCGGCCAGCTTTCACCGCGCCTACAATTCGGAGATGCCGCCCGTGACGACCGGAGTTGAGGTGGATTGCGCTTTCATCAAGCGCGTGTTCAAGGTAGGTCATGACAGAACCTGGGACATTGCCGTCCTGCGACTGGCCGAGCCGATCTACAAAGTCCAACCGCTCCGACTTGGAGTGGTCACAGAACATCAGCAGCCTGACCCTAATTTGACTGTCGCCGGTTATCCTGGCAGCAGACATTATCGGATGTGGGAGGAACAGGAACTGGTTAGAGGTGTCGCTTGGCAGATAAATGTGAGAATGCGGCTGTTTCAGGCAGGTTTGGCATTTAAAGATGAGAATCCGAGCGACGGGATTGTCAAAACAACTGCAATTGCGAAGACGCCACCGATCGGCATGTACGGGTGATGATCTCGTCGATAGTGCTGCTGAATCGCACTTGGTTCTGACCCATCATTTGGCCGCGCAGCATTTGCAGCATCTCCGGTCCTGCCCGCTCGACGAGCCGCTGAGGGCTGCCAAGTAGAGGTTTCATTATGTTCGATCCTCGCGAGAAAATAGCGCTCTTTATCGACGGCGCCAATCTTTTCGCCGCATCCAAAAGCCTGGGCTTCGACATCGATTATTGCAAACTGCTCCAGGCTTTTCGCAACCGCGCCTACCTCTTGCGGGCCTATTATTACACGGCCATCATCGAAGACCTGGAATTCTCCTCAATTCGGCCGCTGATCGACTGGCTTGATTACAACGGCTACACCGTGGTCACCAAACCAGCCAAGGAATTTACCGACGCCCAAGGCCGACGCAAGATCAAGGGAAACATGGACATCGAACTGGCAATCGATGCCATGGAGCAATCGCGAACCGCCGATCATCTCGTGATCTTTTCGGGCGATGGTGATTTCACCACACTCGTCGAAACTCTGCAGCGCAAGGGGCGCAAGGTTTCCGTGGTCTCGACCATGTCAACACAGCCGCCGATGATCGCTGACGAGTTGCGCAGACAAGCGGATCATTTCATTGATCTGGCTTCGCTTCGCAGTGAGATTGACCGCCATCCGCGAGACCATTTGACTCGTCCAGCCGCTCCGGTTTCAGGTGAGGTCGGCGTCGACGCTGGCGCTTGAGCGAGAACGATCGCTCGCCACGTTTCTGAGCTGGTGTGCGATATCTGTCCGACACTCCCACGGCGCATAACAGGCGCAGCACGAGTAGAATGACAAAGTCGGGAGCAAGGATGTCGAGAGCCGGGAGGCGAGAAGCTTCGGTGGCGCAGGGCTGCGTTCCCAAGATTGTATCCTCACGGTAGGACAGCTGTCGGCAGTCGATCGATGATCGGCGGTCGTTCTGTTTCAGTGGCTGCTGCGCGGCAATACGAGGTCACAAAATTCAATTCGTGGGAGGACTGATAATGAATAGCTGCAAGCTGAGCCCTTCAGGCGGCGTAGTTTCAAGGCATGAGCGCGTCTATTCCGGCTCGGCCACCCACTGGCAATGCACTCAAGGGGTCTGAGTGAACGAGGTAAGCGGATCGACGTTGTTCATCATCGTGGTCTGCAGCAGCCAGCAACAGTGCTCGCGGAGGATGAGGCGTTATTGCTGCTTGGTTTCGAACAGGCGCTCCCCGAAGTAGGCTTCGGTGTCAAGCGGTCTCGATCGGATGGAAGGCGACGGTGCTTAAGCCCGTTGTTCCGAAACGCCTCAGCTGGTCGCCGTTCTTCGTTGGGGCCGACCAGGGCCGCTGTCGCGAGCGTCGAAAATCTAACAAAACTCCGAACGGATCAAAAAGAAACCCTCTATAAGTGGAGGGTTGCTTATGATCAGATCGTGCGTTGTATTATGCATTTACGGATCTGCCCTGCTCGATGGGGTTCTGCATCACTTCATGAATGCAAGGGAGCATTCCATGCTGATCTCCGCCAGCCCTACACGTTCTTCGAATCCTTTGATCATTCTTGCTGGCGGGAGCTATGAGGAAGCCTCGTCGGTCGCCCGCAGCCTTCGGGAAATCGGGTATTCGTGCGTTTGCTCTCCAGACTACCGGACCTTTGAGCAACATGCGCGCCTGGTAAAGCCGGACCTCCTATTGCTGGATAGCGATATCCATGGCGAATTCTTGAGAGATGCAAAACGTTGGGAGGAGTTTCAATCTGTTCCAATGATCCATCTCGTTTCGAGTGCCGCCGAGAGAGAGAGAACGCCTTTGCCGCGGGTGCGGTGGACTGCGTTGTCAAACCTGTGTTGACAGAAGAACTGCTGGCACGTGTAAAAGGCCGTCTCGACCTGCAGCAGGCGCAGAAACAGCTTGACCAGCGCAACATGCAATTCGCCACAACCCTCGAAAATATCGGCCAGGGGGTCTGCTTTTTCGACGCGGACCAGCGGCTGATTCTATCAAATCGGCGGTATGCGGAGGTATACGGCCTACCACCGGAGATGATCAAGCCGGGCATGACTTTAAGCGAGATCACCGAACTGCGCTATGCGGTCGGTGCCTGCCCGGTCGTGCCGCATGATGAATATCTGGCCTGGTGCGATGCGATCAATTCCAAGTCATCCCCGCAAGATTGGTCGATGGAGCTGAAGTCGGGCAAGGCCATTCGCGTCCATCACGAGAGGACATCCGACGGCGGATGGGTTTCCACGCACGAGGATATTACCGAGCACCGAAACGCCGAACGGCAGATAGCGCGTCTGGCGCTGCATGATCCGTTGACCGACTTGCCCAACCGCGCCGCGTTGAAGCAGAAACTCGATACACTGCTCGAGCAGCACCAAAAGCAAGGCACCCAGTTTGCGGTCCTGTGCCTCGACCTCGACCGCTTCAAGGAGGTCAATGACCTCTTCGGTCACCATGTCGGGGATCAAGTTTTGTGCCTGGCTGCCAAACGCCTTTGCGCAACTGCGGTGGGTGCATTCGTCGCGCGCCTGGGTGGCGACGAATTCATGGTCTTGGCAGAAGCTGACGCGAGCTACGCGGCACAGCTTGCCGACCTGATCATCACCATTCTGAGCGAGGACGCCGAAATCGAGGGCACCCGGATCCGCATGGGTACGAGCCTTGGCGTAGCAATCTTCCCCGCCGACGGGGACAACGCCGCCGAACTCATGGGCAATGCCGACGCAGCTCTCTATCGTGCGAAGGCTGACGGACGCGGTACGGCCCGTTTCTTCGAACCGCAAATGGATAAATGGCTACGCGAGCGGCGAGCACTGCAACGAGATCTGCAGGCTGCGATTTCTCAGCAGCAGCTGTCTATTGTTTATCAGCCACAGGCTGACATCGGCGGCGATGTCATTGGCTTCGAAGCACTGCTGCGGTGGAACCATCCGACCCGTGGCAATATCCCGCCTTCAGTCTTCATTCCGATCGCCGAAGAGAGCAGTTTGATGATCGAGATCGGCGAGTGGGTGCTACGAGAGGCCTGCCGAGAGGCAGCTGCTTGGCCACGGAAGCTTTCGGTTGCCGTCAACCTCTCTCCGGTGCAATTCAAACACGGCGATCTCGATAGGCTCGTAAAGTCAGTTCTGATCGAAACGGGACTTGAGCCAGAACGGTTGGAGCTCGAGATCACAGAAGGCGTTTTGATCGACGACCTGGAACGTGCGATCTCGACGCTGGGGCATCTGAAGGCGCTGGGTGTGCGGATCGCAATGGACGATTTCGGGACCGGCTATTCCTCGCTTTCGTATCTGCAATCCTTTCCGTTTGACAAAATCAAGATCGACCAGTCGTTTGTCCGCAACATCGGGCTTTCCCAATCTTCAGCAATCATCCGAGCCGTAATCGGACTTGGGCGCGGCCTCGATCTGCCCATCATCGCTGAAGGCGTGGAATCGACGGATCAGCTTGCATTCCTGACCCGCGAGAGCTGCGATCAGGTACAAGGTTATCTTGTGGGCCGGCCCCGCCCGATTTCGGACTATGCCAAATATGTGGGCCGCGCAGAGGACGTCGAGCAGCTTGCGCGCGTCCGGCCGGCGATCTCGGCCCGGCAAGAGCAAAGCCATGGTGCCGATTCCAGGCAAAACAGCGGCATTGGCTGAGGCCGCTTCCTAGAGTGCGGCATTTTCTCGATTACCGATCTGTGGGGAAGGTGGGGTGGGCGCTGTCACTCGATCTGCCCGGCTTGTATCACTTCGAACACCTGCTCCGCAGAAAGAGGGCGGGCGAATAGATATCCCTGCGCCTCATCGAACCCTTCGGCGTTGACGGCGGCTAGCTGGGTCTGTGTCTCCACGCCCTCCACAGTGGTGGTTATTCCTAAACTTCGTCCAATACCTGCCACGGCCCTGACAACTGAGAGAGGAGTAGCCAGTTCCAAAATCATCCATCGCGATTTTGGCGCCGACCTGCCTGATTTCCTGTAGGAGATGCAGGTTATTGTCACTTTCGTCGAGCAGCACCGACTCCTATATTTCGAGCTGTAGGCGCGAAGCATCCAATCCGGCCTCTCGAAGTGAATCTGCCACGAGAGCGGCAAGTTTACGATTTCGAAATTGCAGTGGCGAAAGATTTACCGCCACGCTGATGTGCGGCGGCCATTTGGCGGCTTCCCTGCACTCCTCGCCCAGGGTCCCCAAGCGGAATGATCAGTCCCGTTTCCTCCGCTATCGGAATGAACTCGACAGGCGAGATCAATCCTTTATCTGGATGTCTCCAGCGCACGAGCGCCTCGCAGGTCGTGATCTGCTTAGTTCCGAGGTTTATCAGCGGCTGATAGAACAGCTTCCAGCTCGCCCCTCTCGAGGGCGCGACGAAGTTCGATTTTCATTTCTTGCTTGGCTCGCAGGTGAGCGTCCATGCCCGGGGCAAATTGCCTGTAGGTGCCGCGGCCGTTTGCTTTCGCCCGGTAAAGGGCAATGTCGGCAGCCTTGATCAGCTCATCCGCGGACCGGCCATCCTTCGGGGCAAAGGCAAGCCCGACACTTACTCCGACATCTGCATGCGTTCCATCGAGATCATAGGGTGCTCCAACCAAATCTATGATGCTCTTTGCCAGGCTAATTGCTTCTTCCTCATTGTGGAGGTCGGCCCTCAGGACAACGAACTCGTCGCCTCCCTGCCGAGCAACAACGTCGTTCTCATTGGCGCAGGCGCGCAGACGTTCGGCCACGCGACGTAGCAACAAATCGCCAGCCGGATGGCCATAGGCGTCATTGACTGCCTTGAAGCCGTCGAGGTCCAGGTTGAGAATTGCCGTTGTGGCCTTTCCCTGCGACTCGTCCAATAGCCGTTCGAATGCCTCGCGCAGAAACTGACGATTAGCCAAGCCGGTCAGGGCGTCGTGCCGGGCCATATGATGAATTTGCCTGTGGGCGAGGGAGCACTCCTGCTCCGCCTTGCGCCGTTACGTTATGTCCCTGAAGAACAGCGACATACCCTCCGAAGTCGGCGCGGCATGCATTTCGAGCCAGATCCCACGTGGCTCCAGATATTCTTCGAAGCTTACGTTACTGCGATCCGCCATCGCCCACCGGAACTCGATCGCAAATACCGAGTTTCCGTCCGCAGGAAAAACCTTCCATAAATCGAGCCCGATCGCGTGTTTATCAAGTTGCAGGAGGCGCATGGCTTTGGAAATAGCTGATGCGCCAGCTTCGGTCGACGACCAGCACGCTGTCCATCGTGCTCTCGAGCACCGCTGAGAGCCGTTCAGCCAGGCGTTCGGCTTCGTGGCGCGCGGCTTCCGCCTCGTCCCTTGCCTTCCGAGCTTCGGTCACGTCGCGCCAGATTGCCAGCATGCGGATGGGCTTACCGGAAGCACCGAACACCGGAGCGGTGATGACGTCCATGTATCGTTTGAAACCCGCGCTGTCCCGCCGTTTCGACACGCGTCGTCCGGCCCTTCCGCACTTCGGTGCACCAGATCTCGCCACGCGACATCTTCGAGTGTCGCGTTCTCATCGAGCCCAAACAGTTGCCTTCCCGCGCGGTTCATAAGCAGGGGACGGCCATCGATATCAAGCAGGCGGATGCAATCGGGCGTGCTTTCAAACACGCTTGGATCAAGGCTTCGCTCTCCTCCCGGGCAAGTTCGGCCTGCCGCCGTTCCGTTATGTCGAGGACACTGCCGACATAACCGAGGAAGGCTCCGTCCGATGCAAATCGTGGCTGTCCGACGTCAATGACGCAGGCGTAATTCCCGTCGGCGCGTCGAAGACGGTACTCGGTGCGAACCGCTGTGCGGAGCCGGGCCGCGTTGGTGCACGGATCGTTTAGCGGTCGTGGTGTAGGCGATCGGCAACCTCAATAACCGATCTGTGACCTTGATGCCTTTCAAACATAACGCCGCCCGCCGCCATCACATCGGCAGGATGAAATTCAAGGTGACGAACTGGCCGGAATATGAGGCCGGGTTACGGCGACGTGGCAGCTTGACCCTGTGGCTGACACCGGAGGCGCTTGCCATGTGGCTTGCTCCACGCCGAACGACGCGTGGTGGCCAGCCGCGTTATTCCGATCTAGCCATCGAGACCGCCTTGACGCTGGGCCTGGTGTTCGGCTTGCGGCTGCGTCAGGTCGAAGGAT
The DNA here is from genome assembly GCF_017876815.1 of Sinorhizobium meliloti. NCBI lineage: Bacteria > Pseudomonadati > Pseudomonadota > Alphaproteobacteria > Hyphomicrobiales > Rhizobiaceae > Ensifer > Ensifer meliloti. The sequence goes on from NZ_JAGIOS010000003.1 coordinate 1,369,617, forward strand.
TATTAGGATCGGTGCTGCCCTTGATGGGCTTGGCGCTCGCTATCCCCGATCATACCACCCTGGGCCGTCGGGCGCGAACATGGCAATCGCCCCAACAAGGCGCATGACCTCCAGGGTCGACCGGACGGGCCAGTGCATATTCTTGTCGACAGCACTGGACTGCAGGTCTACGGCGCGGGCCAATGGTTGGAGGAGAAGCATGGCGCCAGATCCCGCCGTGGTTGGCGAACGCTGCATGTGGCACTGGATGCCGATAGCAGCGAGATCATTGCACATACGATGACCGACCAGGACGCGGGCGACGCATCGCAGGTGGAGCCGTTGCTCAACCAGATCGATGGTCGGATCGGGCAGTTCACAGCCGACGGCGCCTACGACGGGAAGCCCACCTACGACGCGGTCACCGACCACAGTCCGGCTACCGTCATCGTCATTCCCCCGCGCGCCAACGCGATCGAACCAGCCGGCGGATGCATGAGAAGAAGATCAGTCAGGCGGAGATCGCGCCCGCCCCCTTGGCCGAGACCCTTCGACGATCTGCCGCGAGCTACGACGGAATCTCCGTTATCCTTGATTGGTACTGCGACAGACACATTCGGAGTTGGAAAGAGACGTATCGGGTTTCCTAACACGCCATGCTGGTCAGCGGTTACAAAGGCCGAAGGCAAATTGCTGTTCTAAGCCGTCTATCCGTTTGGTCCGCGCTGGGGTTATCTCATCCCTGGGGAAACGTGCGCGGATCCACGGAAGTTTTTCGTTATAACAGTCGACGAGGACAGCCTGATCCGACACTATTCGTTTTCACTGTCGGATCGACTGGAGATCGAACTGCGGAGGCGTGATCATAATCGGCTCGGCTTGCCATTCAGCTATGTAATGCGATACCGGGCCGGTTAACCTGACGGTGCCAATCAGCCGTCCCTGTAGTAATAGCTATAGCCGTTGAGCGCCGGGGCGCCGCCGAGATGGGCGTAGAGCACCTTCGAGCCCTCGGGGAAGAAGCCCTTGCGCGCGAGATCGATCATCCCCTGCATCGACTTTCCCTCATAGACCGGGTCGGTAATCATCGCCTCGGTGCGCGCCGCGAGCCGGATCGCCTCGTTGGTCTCCTCCGAGGGCACTCCATAGGCGGGATAGGCGTAGTCAGGGTTGATGACGATCTCGTCTTCACGCACCGACCGACCAAGGTTCACGAGTTCCGAGGTGGCATCGACGATCTTCCGCACCTGATCCCGCGTCTGCTGGAGGGTGCCCGAGGCATCGATGCCAATGACCCGGTCGGCCCTGTCTAGTGCGGCAAAGCCGACGATCATTCCGCCCTGGGTTGAACCGGTGACAACGCAAACGATGATATAGTCGAAGATGAAGCCGAGGTCCTTCTCCTGTGCCGCGACTTCCTCGGCGAAGCCGACATAGCCGAGGCCTCCGAACTTGTGTACCGAAGCGCCAGCCGGGATCGCATAGGGCTTGCCGCCCGCATCCTCTACCGACTGAATCGCATCCTCCCAACTCTTGCGGATGCCGATGTCGAACCCATCCTCGACCAGCCGGCTGTCGGCGCCCATCAGTTTCGTCATCAGGATATTGCCGACACGGTCATAGACCGCATCGTAGTGCGGTACCCATTTCTCCTGGATGACGACACATTTCATGCCGATCTTCGCCGCAGTCGCAGCCACCATGCGGGTATGATTCGACTGGACCCCACCGATCGACACCAGCGTATCCGCGCCGGAGGCGATCGCGTCGGGCACGATATATTCGAGCTTCCTGAGCTTGTTGCCGCCCATGGCGAGGCCGGAATTGCAGTCGTCGCGCTTGGCATAGATCTCGACCTTGCCGCCCAGCGCCGCAGTCAGCCGCGGCAGGTGCTCGATCGGCGTCGGGCCGAAGGTGAGCGGGTAGCGTTCGAACTTTTCCAACAGTGACATCGATCAGGGCCTCCGTGCCGAATTTGTGGCCGAAGGCTAGTAGATATAGTTTGAAAGGTGCTCTCTAATTTTGCTTTAAAAGTTTTCTTTATCGGCATAATTGTTCGATTGGAGAACCCAAGTCTTCAATTATATGAGGTAAAATGAAAGAGTCTCCCACAGAGGATGTCGATAGGATAGACCTCAAGATTTTGCGCGCCTTGCAATCGGAGGGCCGGCTGAGCAATGCCGATCTCGCCAAGCGCGTGAATGTCAGTGCTGCAACTTGCCACAGGCGAACTCAGCGCCTCTTCGAGGAGGGCTACATTACCGGCGTGCGGGCGGAAGTCGCGCCGGGCGCCGTAGGCCTCGGCGCGATGGTTATGGTTGGCGTGGTACTGGATCGCTCCACGCCTGAGAGCTTTGGTGCCTTTGAGGGCGCGGTCATGGAGCTGAAGGAAGTACTGGACTGCAATTTGGTCGCCGGAGATTTCGATTATCTCCTGAAAATACGCGTCCGCGACATGGCCGATTTCAACAAGCTACACGGCCAGAAGCTGATCGCCCTCCCAGGCGTGCGCCAGACGCGCACCTTCTTCGTGATGAAGGAAGTCAAGGAGAACGCGAGGTTGCCCTTCTAGCGTCGTCGGCAGCTATTGTGGATGCAGCATCTATTGTCGGTTCCGCGCAGACAGCGGATGTCAGGCGACTTTTTCTGACATCACCGGCTCCACGCTCTGTGCATCAAACATACGGTCTCACCGTTCACACGATGGAGGCACTCCATGGCGAGGTTATTTGTAGTCTGTGCATAGTTCAGTCTCCGGACGATCCTTGATGCGCCACTGCACCAGCTTGAAGCCGAGGGGTACCAGCCGGGCAATCCACTCGGCGCTGTCGACGATCAGGAAGAACTGATGTGTACGGGAAGACTTCGAAACCTTCGCTGACGAGAATGCGAGCCGCCTCGACGGGGCCGAAGACATCCGGCTGTAGCGTATCATGGTTGCCGATGACCTCGAGCTTGATCCAGTCGGTGGCGAACAGCTCGCGTGCTATCCTTGCGGTCAGCACCGCTTCCGCGACGCTGTGGCAACCTGCGGTGTTGGTTAGGATACGAACGCCGAGCGCGCGGATCATCTCGAAAAAGGTGCCCACTGCGGCCGCCAGTGACCTGCCACTGAACTTTCATCCAGCGGCGATTGGACCGTATGTTCGCGGGATGAAGGTGGCCCGCCCCCGCGGTAAGCTAAATCGGGGGTTGCTCTGGATAGGCCGGAGCCTTGCCCCATGCTTAGCGAGGGCGAACCATGAAAGAAGATAGCGTAATTTTCATCGGCCTGGATACTTCGAAGCTGAAGATTTCTGTGGCGATAGCCGATGGAAGCCGCAACGGCGAGGTACGGTTTTTCGGCGACATTTCCTCGGAGCCGGCATCAGTAGCATCGATGGTCAGCAAGCTTTCCAAGCGCGGAGCTAAGCTTCACTTTTGCTATGAAGCCGGTCCCACGGGTTACGGTCTTTACCGGCAGATTGTCGAACTGGGGCATGATTGCGTGGTCGTGGCGCCGTCACTGGTCCCCAAGCGTGCGGGCGATCGGGTGAAGACAAACCGCCGGGATGCCATGAGTCTGGCGCGCCTGCACCGGGCGGGCGAACTGACCGCGGTCTGGGTCCCAGATGAAGGCCATGAGGCGATCCGCGATCTGGTGCGGGCGCGCGAGGCGGCCAGCGACGCGCTGAAGCAGGCCCGTCAGCAACTTCAGTCCTTCTTGTTGCGTCATGGCAGGATCTATGCCGGCCGCGAACCATGGACGCGTGCCCATCGAAGATGGCTAACGTGCCAGGCCTTCGATCATCCCGCCCACCAAATCCTGCTGGCGGAATATTGCCAGGCTGTCGCGGATGCCAGCGTGCGCCTGGATCGGCTGACCAAGCTGGTCGTCGAGACCGCGGCATCCTGGTCAATGGCCCCGGTTGTGGCCGCCTATCAGGCGATGCGCGGCGTCGCGTTCATGACGGCGGTCACCTTTGTCGTCGAAATCGGCGATGTCAGGCGCTTTGATAATCCTCGCCAGCTGATGGCGTATCTCGGTCTCGTGCCGTCGGAAAGCTCAACCGGCGAACGGGTCAAGCGTGGCGGGATCACCAAGGCGGGCAACACAAGAGCGCGAAGGGTACTCATTGAAGGCGCTTGGACATATCGCTTTCCGGCTCGCGTGAGCCCGAAGATCCAGGCGCGGCTGGACGACCTGCCAAGAACGGTTCGCGAGATTGCTTGGAAAGCCCAGGTAAGGCTTTGCGCAGGCTATCGAAAACTAATCGCGGCAGGCAAGCCGAAGGTCGTCGCGGTCACCGCCCTTGCGCGAGAAATGGCAGCGTTCCTATGGGCGATCGGGCAGGAGGTCGCTCCCACAGCAAAAGCCTAAAGGCGAATGCCCAGCTCGAACAAAAAAGCTTAACCCGAAAATTGAAATCATCTTCTGTTGGACAAAGATGGAGGCAGGGCTCCGGTGGGGAACCCTCGCAGGCTCTATGTGGCGGACAATTCCAAGCCCGAGATTAGACAGAGGCAGCCCCAGACGAATACACGGAAATGCGGTACCCAACCCGCGCATAAGAGTTTGCCAGCCGTCGTCAAAATGCCCTGCCTCCTCCTTTGTTCAACAGCTTCACGCATGCGTGCTTTCGTCCTCAAGGCCGGAAAGGAAAGAGTCATGATTAAGGAGCTTGCAAATGAACATAAGAGAGCCTCGGCGGTTTTTGAACCGCCCCAGGTTTCTGGACCAGCGGAGGCTAGAGTTTTCCGGCTTCGTTCAGGGAGGCGGGCTGGTTGCGCCTCCGGAATTCATCAGCGAGATCGGCACCTTATTGCCGATCGCGCCATGAGGCCGTTCCTCGTTGTAGTATCGACGCCAATCCTCCATCTTTTCGCGCGCATCCGCAAGGGTCAGGAACCAGTGCTGGTTCAGGCATTCCGCCCGGAAGCGGGCGTTGAAGGCTTCGATGAAGGCGTTGTCCGTGGGCTTTCCCGGACGTGAGAAGTCCAGGGTGACGCCCTTGGCATAGGTCCATAGGTCGAGATCGCGAGACACAAACTCCGTCCCCTGATCGACGCGGATCGTCCTCGGATAGCCGACTTGCCGGCATACCCGCTCCAATGTCTGCACCACGTCTTCGCCGCGATAGCTGTGACGCGGATCAAGCACCGGCACATAACGTGAGAAGGTGTCGACCACCGTCAGAACCCGCAGCTTCTTTCCGGTCGCGAGTTGGTCGTGCACGAAATCCATCGCCCAGACATCGTTCGGGCCGATGGCTGTCTGCCGATCTTCCCGCAGCTTTGCCTTGACCCTGCGCTTTGGAGTCTTGTTGCGCAGCTGCAGGCCCAAGTCCCTGTAAATGCGATAGGTTTGCTTGATGTTGGTGCCCCAACCTTCGCGTTCCAGCAGCACATGCACGCGCCGATAGCCGTAGCGCACACGGGTCTCGCAGATCTCGCGAATACGACGTTCCAGGCCGGCCTGATCGGCACGGCGAGAGGTGTAGTGGTAGGTCGACCGATCGAAGTTCAACGCTCCATAGGCACGCCGGATCGAGATTGCCCAGTCCCGGCACATGCCCTTCACCACCTCACGCTTGCGAGCAGGCCTTAAAGCTTTCGGCGAATAACACCCTGCAGCATTTCGCGGTCCAACGTCAGGTCCGCGACGATCTTCTTCAGCCGCGCATTCTCGTCCTTGAGCTGCTTCAGCTTCTTCATCTCCGGCGGCAACATGCCGGCATACTTTTTCTTCCAGTTGAAATACGTCGCCTGGCTGATCCCCGCCTTCCGGCAGATCTCAGCGACTGGCACACCTTCATCACCCTGCTTCAGGATGAACGCCTTCTGGGCGTCCGAAAACTGCGATGCCTTCATCGTCTTCCGTTCCTTTCCCAGCCAGGAAAATGCACCGGAAAACTTTAACCAAAACTGGTCCAGTTTGAAGGGTTCAGATCACCAGACATCTGATGACGAAGTGAGACGGTGACGATTTCCGTCGCCGATTGCCTGACGGCCTCGGAGAGGACGGCAGGAGAGGGATATCGCGCTGTGCCGAGCAGCAGACGGGAGTTTATTTCGGACCCATAAAGCGTCAGCATCCGTCAGCCTCCCTGCATCGGCGACAGGATTTCGATCTTGTCATTGTCGTTGAGCGAACGATCGAACCGGTCTTCGCGATGGACCAACTCATCGTTGATGGCTGTCGCCAGCCAGTCACCCTCGTATTCCATCAGGACTAAAAGCTCCGACAGCGTCTCAGCCGCGACATCCAGAGCCTCGCCGTTAACGATCAATTTCATGGGGCATTCCTTCCCGTGGTATGTTGGTTGGAAACAAGTTCAGCCGCCTCGGCCGCCATGGCCGGCGCGAGCAGAAAGCCGTGGCGGTAGAGGCCGTTGAGCGAGATCACCTTTCCCTGATGGCTTGCACGTGGAAGATTGTCCGGAAAGGCTGGGCGGATTCCGACACCCGTTTCGATTATGGTTGCATCGGCAAAGGCCGGAAATAGCGTGTACGCAGCGTTGAGCAGTTCCATCAGTGAGCGGGCGACAATCGGCCCGTCGAATTCCGTCTCGATCATCGTCGCGCCGACCATGAACAGACCGTCTCCACGCGGAACGATGTAGACGGGGAAACGCGGATTGAGCAGGCGGACCGGCCGGGAGAGGTCCACGTCTCAGCTTCTAAGGTAAAGCATTTCGCCGCGGACGCCGCGTAAGTCCTCGGCCTCGCCGATGCGCGCTGCGCCCGTGCAATCGACTACACTGTCGAAGCTCTCGTGCGGGCTCTTGCCCACGAAGGTGACCCCCTGAGCCGTCAGCTTGGTGCGCAGCAGACACAACACTCGCCGGGGATCGAGATGGGCTTCGCGGCGAAGAACAGCCCGTGCCGGAACCGCCCGGCAAGCGAGGGTTCCAGCGTCGCGATCGCCGCCTCTTCCAGCCATTCATAACCCGTCGTGCGACAGGCAAAGCGTCGCAGTTCACCAAGATCGCGAGCCGAGGCGACCACGAGCGTTCCGTTTCGTCGCACCTCTCCCGGCACCATTGCCATTATGGTCGTTCCGCTTTGCGAAGGCCGCCGACAGGTTTCCGCCAACTCGCAAGAAGTGTTTCAAGAATCGCGCCAACCAGCTTGATTGAGCTAAAAAAAGCATTCGCTGCCCAAAACCGCGTGGATCGAGGGATGCAGTTCTGTCGAGAACCCGACAAAGGTGACAATATTGGCTTGAGTTCGCTGTCTGGTGTCAGACTCGCGATTGGTGTGCCGATCTACGACCTGCGTTGACGCAATATCAGGTATACAGTTGCGTGAGGTGCAGCCGAATTGCGAGCAACGCGCGACGATAGTCAAACGTTGAGGTGACTGAGGGACTTATTGACTGCTGGAATGATCTTATCTCCCCAGAGCTCTATCTGACGCAGCATCGTAGTCTGATCGAGGTCTCCCAGTTGGGTCTGAATCGCAATCTGGTCCGGCTTCAGAATTTCGATTTCTTGCAGGAGGCGGTCAATGACTTTATTTATGCTACCGATCGGCAGGTTCTCCCGCATAGTCTCGAGAGACAAATCCAGCTGCGTCGGCGTTGCCTGCAGCATATAGCCATCGTGGCTCTGCTGACGACGCTGATGAAGCGCTTCGGATAGCTGGCGCTGGAAACGTGCGTTGTCGAGATAGCGGTTGATCTCCGCTCCGTCAGCGCTCGCGTAACAGCAGCGCAGCAATGATATCTTCGCGTCGCCAGGGCTCTTGAACTCGGCAGCTGCTGCCTCCTGGATCATTCCTCGCAAAGCACCCAAAGTCTCCAATCCGTTGTGTAGCGCGGTTACGAGGAGATTATGTCTCTCACGATAAGCCCGCCGCATACTGCTCGGAGACCCCGTTGCGATCCAGATCGGCGGCGAGGGCTTTTGAATAGTTCGGACCGAGATCGCAGTCGGAGGGATCTGCATAAAGTGGCCGCTGTGCGAGAAGATTTTCTGACTGAGACCTTTGAGCACAATATCAAGATATTCCGAAAACATGGCTGGCGCGTTATCAATGTTGACGCCGAAGCGCTCGAATTCGAACTGCTGATACCCTGAGCCAACACCGAGCTCGAGGCGGCCGTTCGAAACTACATCGGCAAAACCGATTTCGGCGAGCAAGCGCTGCGGCTGATAAAGCGGCAGGACGCAGACAGCAGTCCCAAGACGAATTCTTTTTGTCACGCCGGCGCAATGAGCGACCATCATCAGCGGCGACGGGACCAGGCTGTAGTTATTAAAGTGATGTTCGGCGAACCAAGCGGTATCGAAGCCTGCCTGCTCAGAAAGGACGGTTTGTTCAATGGCGTCGTGGATGACGCTGTCCGACGTTTGGTGATAGCCGCGCTGGGTGGCAAGAATGAATGTCGCGAACTCCATGCAGTCTCCTTTGTTCGCTATCGGGAAGACCCGATGTAGGACGCAGGTCGTAAAGCCTTAGCCAATCCAGCTTTCGACGATCGAGTAAGCGGCCATCTCGCGAGAAGCTGCCTCTGCCATTTGCCTTGAACCGCAGAGCGTGTCTGCGGATTCAAGGAAACGTTCCATCGAAAAATGCCGCAGCATGCACTTTGCGCCCGAGTGTGCTGGCCTGGACTTAAACCCCTGGAATCCTCAGCTTCGTGCGATCGTCATCACATAGCGATTGCCAGTTAGATCAGATTTGCTGACGCAACTCGGCCCGAAGTTTGAAGTCAACCCGCCATCCACATTGAGGATCGAGCCGGTGATGTAGGAAGCGTCAGCCGAAGCCAGAAAGCAAGCGGCGTCGATGTTGCAGATCAATCATGGTCGTTCGCCTCCGATGTTGGTCCACATCTCGGACTGGTGCCTTTGAGAAGCGCATAAATCGGATCATTCGGATACGGCGCTCCAATTGGCCGCCGTGAAGCGAACCTTTCGCTTTCAGGCAGTCCGGGTGGGATCTGCTGCTCAATCCAATCGTAAATCACTGTTCGGGCTATGATGCGCCACTCCCCTTCCCGCTTGTGGAACAGATCGCCGTAGCGGCCGCACAGGAGCACCTGCCGTATCTCACCGCCTGCGTCCGGTCCACGTTGAAGCGCCGTGAAATAGCTCTCGACCGTGGCCTCTGATGGGCTGGAGAATTCAATCAGTATATTCGCTATCTGATGAACATTGCGCGGCTCGGTCTTGAAGATGCCAAGCGCAAGTCGGATAAAGCCCTCGGATGGACCAGAATAGCCCCCATGGTTGTCATGCGCATCCGGCCAGTACGTGCTGCGCAGCGCTGCCTCATCCCCCCGGTCGATCCCGCGGCAATACCGGTAGAGGCAGTCTCTGATGGCCTCGCGGTCGAGTAGCTCACTGATATTGGCCTCGTCCATTGTTTTTCCCACCATCGCTGAGTTTGTTAGAACCAGTCAAAATTAAATTTTTGAGCCCGAATACATGACCCCCATAGGTCATCGGTCGGCTCTCTCCGCAGCGATTCCTGATCCTCCAGATTGCGGGAGATTGGCCAGGTCAAAGCCTAACGCGGCAGCGACCGTGTCGAGTCCGGCAATAAAGAAGAGTACACCGATGCCCCGGACTTCCTCATCTGTTACGCTACGACCCTGGACCTGCGCCTGCACGATGTATGTCATGAAATCGGCAGCCGATTGCTTCCGACGGCTCGCTGCAAGTTCGTCGATGAAACTTACGATTGATTGGGCCGCTTCGGTACGTTTAACATCATTGCCGTGGAGCAAGTCGCTCACCCAACCAATGAGCTCGTCGGATCCGCTGTTTGAGAGCCCCATAGAGTAGTCGAAGAGAAAGCGGTCGTAGTGGATACATTTATGAAACGGCGAGCGTCATTTGCGACGTCGCGGTCCCTTGCACGGGTGAGGAAGGGCGCAATCGCTATTCTCGGCCACGATTGTTCGAGGGCAAGAAAGGGCCCGGCCAAACCGGGCGCTCGTATTTTGCAATTCTAGGTCTAAATGGCTCAACCTATTGCGTTCAAAATCCAGGAGATGAGTGCCGTCTTCGGTGCGGCTCCGACCCTGGTGTCGGCTACTTCCCCTGCCTTGAACATTGCAAGCATGGGGATCGAGCGGACGCCATACTCGGCCGTCAGCTCGGGATTTTCATCGATATTGAGCTTAACGAGCTTGACCTTGCCGGCAAGCTCGGTGGAGATTTCTTCGAGGCTGGGTGCAATCATCTTGCACGGGCCGCACCATGGTGCCCAGAAGTCAACTACGACCGGTTCGGCCGAGTTCAGAACCTCTTTCTGGAAATTGGAAGTATCGACTTTCAAAGTAGGCATTGCATTCTCCGTCCGGACGGGCAGTGTCCAGTTGTTATAGGACGCGTGCTATTCGATACCTTGATCTATGTCAAATCAGTACGCAGTTTATATTTCGATATATTTCCTCATCAGGCGACAGCAACCTGCCTAGGAACCGCAGCCGCAGTCGATAAGGAGGTCGAAGCCGTAGCAGAGGATGACGTCAGATTCGACCGGCGAAGGGAGCCGCCCGAGCGCCCGCTTCAGCATCCCGAAATCGGAGCGGCCCTTGTCGTCGAGAACAGCCGCCTCGCCATCCATACACGACGTCGACCAACTGCAGCGCTCCTTCTAAGTTGTGCTAGGGAGCGCTGCCTTTCCAGCAGTGCAAATATGGAGCCTTACGCCGGCTCATCAATGGCGAAGGTCTTAGCTTCCCGCCGAGCGAAACCTTTTGAATAATCCGGAGTTGTCAGTCCGGGCGGCACTCGTCAGCCGCTCGGTGAATGATGCCCTCAGAGCTGCACAAGCAGTCCCTTCTACGCAGCTTTGAGGCGCCACCACCTGTAAGCTAGGAACGAATAATGCAGGACCGACAAAATCACGAGCTACCGGAACAAAGTGCATTGACCGACGAGAATACCGTATCAGCCCAAGAGACAACTCTTGCGATGCGTCGGAAGTCTGTGGGCACCGCGGAGCCGATCCCGGTCGCCTGGGGCTGCGGTATATCTCGGCAGAAGATGGTTGTCGCTTCGCTAGAAGCCAACCGCATCAGCGGCAGGGAAGGCAGCGCCGCATGTGCGCGCCATCGCGTTGATCGGCGCTTATCGGGAGCGCTCTCGAGAGAGCTTCTGCGGTCACAGATGGCTATAAAACTGAAAAAGGCCCTCCCGCCGGTCTGGCAAGAGAGGCCTTTTGCCCGATCGTTCGAGTTCACAGGCAGGAGTATATCTCGCGTTTTCGGAGCGCAAATGCAAGCACCGCGTACAGATGAGGCGCGCTCGACCTGCCCCGATCAGCGGTATTCCTGAGGTCATCTGGGCATCGAGTAAATCGGATTCGTCCGTGTGCCCCGCGTCAGTTCCACTATCTTCCATGGCAGGCCTCTTCGCAGCATCCAAGCCGGGCGATCCAGCTCATCTGTCTTTATCACAAGCACCAACCACGACTATTATGGCTCGGGAAACTCTTCCCGTCGGTTCGAACTCATGTCCGAGCAACGATCTTTGTTGCGGAGCGTTTCGTTTTCAGGGGTTCACCGAAGGAGGAGAGCGATGCTTCCTGCCGAGCGCGTCAAGATAATAGACGGGCTGCAGCTCTCGCAGCAGTCGTTTTCGTAGCGGCCTTCATTGCCGCGTTACTGTCTTGATGGCTCGATTTTCAAATGATGCCGGAGAATCCTGATTCAGGCTGATCGTCGGGCTCGGCCAATGTCGGTCTGGGTTCGATCGGCCTAGACGATAGGGCTTTGAGGTCCTCGGCGAGGCCGGCAAGCTGTGCCGCAACGTCCAAAAGATTCGAAACGGCGCTATGTGCCGCGATCTCTAAGAGTCGGACTCGAAAAGGTTTCAACGATATCCATATCTTGCAAGGCGTCTGGTGAGCATGCGGATGTGAGCGATGGTGATCCACGCTTCTGCTGAAGCGACGGATTTTTCGAAGTCCTTGGCCAGTCTGCGGCATCGACCCAGCCAGGCGAAGGTCCGCTCGACGACCCAGCGGCGCGGCAGGATTTCAAAACCCTTGGCCTTGTCGGAACGTTTGATGATTTCGAGTGTCCATTTCCCGATTTTCTGCAGCCGCTTTTTGAGCTTGTCGCCCGCATAGCCGCCATCAGCGAAGACATGAAGCAACCACGGCCACCGGTTTTTGATGGATTTCAGGAGATCGGGAGCGCCGTCGCGATCCTGAATATCGGCGCTGTGCACCATGAGGCCGACCATCAGCCCGAGCGTGTCGACAATGATGTGGCGCTTGCGGCCCTTAATCTTCTTGCCTGCATCAAAGCCACGGATACCGCCGCTTTCCGTCGTTTTAACGCTTTGGCTGTCGATCGCGCCCGCTGTCGGCGAGGCTTCTTTCCCCTCCAATTCCCGCGCCTCCATGACGAGGTGATGGTTGATCCGTGGCCAAAGACCCATTGCCCGCCATTCATAGAAATATCGCTGCACCGTCGAACAGGGCGGAAAGTCCTTCGGCAGCATCCGCCACTGGCAGCCTGTCGAAGCGATATAGAGAAGGGCGTTTAAAACATCGCGCAAATCAGTCTTGCGCGGACGACCCAGACGCCGTGGCGCAGGCATGAACGGTGCAACAAAATCCCATTCGCGATCCGTGACATCGCTTGCATATCCGCTCGTCCGCCGGACATAATTGCGCCGGGTGGTTTCAGTCCAGGCCATCGTGATCTCCATCGAATCTTTGCAAATCCGACGGAATCACAACTGGCTGAAATCACTCAATTCTTTTTGAGGCAGCCTCTAAGAGGTCAGAAGCCGGCTCTATTCGGCCGGCGCTTTTTGGTTCGCTATCGTCCATTTCCAAGTCCCCATTTCCATTGATGTGGATCAATGGCGCGGCCCGTCAAGGGCCCGCGGGCCGATGACGAGCCTCCCGGGCGCCTGCGAGGGGGGTCAAAGCGACCAACGTCAGTCTAAACCCGAACGCTGCCCCCCGCCATGCACCAGTGTGTGTGGCTAGCCGCAAGCTTCCCCAACGACAATCAGGAGAAACGAATGAGCGCCATCACCGCTCAGCACGTTCGCGCTGCCGCGAGAGCTATCTCGCGTCCGTGCTTGTGGCGCTGGACAGATACGGCGACCGGTTCGGCATGGATCGGCCGCACCGGCTCGCCCAGTATTTCGCCCAGCTCATGCATGAGAGCGGAGACTTCCGCTACGATCGCGAGATCTGGGGTCCGACGCCGGCGCAGCAGCGCTACGACACGCGCACCGATCTCGGCAACACGCCTGAGAATGACGGAGACGGCTTTCGCTACCGCGGCTGCACCGGCATGCAGCTCACCGGGAAGGACAACTATCGCCAGTTCCGCAACTGGTGCCGCGCGGCTGGCCTCAGCTGCCCGGACTTCGTCAAGGATCCGGATGCGGTCAACACCGATCCTTGGGAAGGCCTGGTGCCTCTGTTCTACTGGGACACCCGGGATCTGAACCGCTGGGCCGACGAAGGGGACTGTGAGACCGTTACGAGAAAGATCAACGGCGGAAAGAACGGCCTCTCCGATCGCTTCGACCGGCTTGCGCGGATTTCGCTCGTGCTCCTCGGCTACCGCGCCGATAACGTCCTTCAGTTCCAGGCTGACCAGCGCCTGCAGGTGGACGGCGATGTCGGACCGAAAACCCGTGCTGCGATGCATACGGCGCTTGTAGCTCTCACCCCGGGCGAAGCGGCACGGCCGGAGGTCAAAGCCGCGCCGGTGACCGAGGAGAAGCCGGTCCCGGTTCCTGTAACACCGCCGAGCCTCGATGCGCCGTGGTGGAAGTCGAAAGAGGTGATCACGCCCTCTGTCATCGGCGGCGGCGCTTCGCTGGTCACGGCGATCGGCGGCATACCTTGGCAGAACCTTCTCCTGATCCTCGTCGCCTTCGGCGGCATTGCCGGCTTCCTCTACTGGCGCAAGAACGCTGATCGGAAGGCCGTGGCGAAACAGGTCGAGGGGATGGCGTGATGTTCTCCACGCCTCGCCTCATCGCGGCTGCGGCCGCTCTCGCCATCGTTGTCGCCGTCGTTGCTTGGATCTACCGGCATGGCGACGATGACGTCAGAACCTCCATCGAAAGGCAGAACAATGAAGCTGGCCGCACTGCGGACGATGTCCGTACTCGCTTTGACCTTTGCCCTGCAGGGATGTGGGACTTCGCCGCCGGCAAGTGCCGACGGTCTCCGCCGGGTGGTGCGCACTGATCTGATCGGCGCGCGCGGTGCGACGCCGGAGGATCAGCGCAAGATCGACCGGACCGTCGTCGGCATCTGCGCGGCGGCGATTTGGACGAAAGCGGAATGCGCTAGACACGGGGAAGGGCGCTGAATGTCGCAGAAATATTCGTCTCTGATCGAGCTGCTCAATGCCTGGTTCGGCGGCGCGGCGACGACGATGATCGGCGCGATGGTCGGCCGGCTGATGTGGCACACGAACGAAGTCCGGAAGATGCGCCGGAAGTTCTTCGGAAAGGAGCTGCTCTGGGAAATGCCGATCGCCGTCGGCATGGCCTTCATCGGCGAGGTTTTTGGCGTCGTGGTTGGCGCTGGAGCAACCGATGGCAACGGGACTCATTGCTGCGCTCGCCTATCTCGGGCCGCGCGGGTCCGAGGTGCTGTTCATGCGGTGGTTTGCGGCGAAACTCGACAGGCAAAGGCTGAGCGGCCTGAACGCGCTATTGCCTGCGGCCTCAGCCATGGGGCCTTTTTGTGCGCGGCTTAGCCATTCCATATCCTGGGCCAAGCTGTGGACAGGCGCTTCTTTGGCCGGCGGGGCCGATTAAGAAGCGGGAAGAACGCAACCCAGAGATACAAAAAAAGGAAGCTGAACAGCCCTGTCGCTGCATTCTTCTTCAGGTCGGTTTCGCTCCAATTGAGCGCCAGCATTCTACCGATGATGAGAGCGCCAGCGACATACGTCCCGTAGTAGAACATCGCTATCCTCTCCTTAGATTTGCGGATCCAGGCCTCATAGAGGCGAGTTTCCCCGCCCTGTCGCTCCTCGAGCCACTCAGCCTCGCTGCCGAAGAGGGTATTGTCGTTTTTCACACAATAGATGGCGACCTCTTCAGGTGTCGGGAGAACGATAAACATGGGCTTGTAGAGTTTACGGCGTACCCGCCCGGGGATGCTGATCGCATACATGACGCCCTTGCCCAAAAGCGCCAGTAGGTAAAGGATTGTTATGATTGCTGTTGCGGCCGCCGATAGATCGGCCAGTGTCTTCAGAACGTCACTCATTGCGCCCCGCGCTAACTATTCCTGGTGCAACCTAGTTGCGCAGGCCGAGTTGATCAACCAGTTCTCGATTTTGTCCTCGGATGGTTGCGACAACTCAGGCTGGCTGGAGCGCTCTCTTCCGAGGCGTTCGGCTGCCATCTCCGTCGTCATCATCTTCATCAGGTCACTACCCTTGCCAGTCGTCGCCAAGCACTGCCTTTGCCTAGCTACCGTCGAGACGCGCGATGAGCATCTGAGCAGCTCGTGCTCTGAAATGCCGCTCTCCGGCGGAAGGTATACGGCGATGTCCTTCTGGCAATCCCAGATCAGCTGCTTCAACTTCTCTTTGTCGGCCATAATCCGCCTCCTCGGCAGGTGAACACGTCACCAGGCATGAGGTTCCCACCCTTGTCGGCAGCCGGTCGGCTCCTATCCTTCATGGTTGCTCGTGCAGGCCCCGATAGGCTGCTGTGCGAATGGCATTGTTGAAGATCCGCATTGACTCGCGCAAATTGTCGGCGGCTTCACGTTGTTCTTCTGTAACTGTTACTGTCATAGCTCGCTTATTCCGCGCGTCGCTCGCGCGGTCAATGGCGCCTGGGTGGTCAGTCCGGTTTTCCAATCGGGCCGATGCTTAAAGCAGAACCGAGACGGCTCCGACCGACCGACGGCGGAGCCGAAGCTCTGGTGCAGCCCCGGTGCTCACAGTAGTGGACATAGGGGCCGGTCTCGAAATGGGGCTTGGCGCTGTGTTCATTACTCGGCCTGGCGAGACCGATCCGGTGGGGACGCGGTCGAGCAACGCCATGTCGGTAGTCGTTAGTTCCGCCATCGATCTGCTCGCGAAATTTCTTTCGCTAGCAATTTGGCGCGACACCGGACCGGTATGCAATCACGGAAGCGGGAATCCCGCGTTTTTCGTTTTGCGCTACGATGTTAGTAGCCCGTCTTGCGGCAAATGTACATTGCCGCAAGACGGGCCGGGGCGACCCTGCTTCAAAGAATGCTGACGTTCTCGGCTTTCGACTTGCCGGTCTTGCGGTCTTGTCCCAGCTCGTAGCTGACCTTCTGGCCATCCTGAAGAGAACCGCCAAAACCGAGCGCCGAGATGTGAACGAATACGTCTGGGCCGCCACTGTCAGGGGTAATGAAGCCAAAGCCCTTGTCTTGGGCGAAGAATTTTACGGTGCCAGTTGCCATCTTGTCCTCGTTGGTTGCTGAGCATCCCTCGCAATACCGGTCAATGCCCGGGACGGCAAGAGGTCTCAAGGCGAGCAAATCCTTCGATGACTTTTAGCTAAGCTAGGTATTTTGCTCGAATGCCTGTTCCCCAATTCGGATGGCAGGAGGCGCCGACGTGCTTCAATGGCTCGAAATGGTATCGGCGTGAAGTTTTCCTTTTGTTAGGGATATTTGGCCAGAACATCAGAGGAGCGGCATGATGCCGTTCGGAGGCGCTGATGGGCTACGATTGGACCGGCAAGCAAACGCGCCGGCGGAAGATACTGCGCGGATGCGCGATCATCGTGTTTGCAAGCACGGCGTCCGCTTTCCTGGCAGCTGCGCTTCTACACTGATGGCGTGCACGCGAGGCCCCATGGGTGGCGGCCGCCAAATCGGCGGCCTCCAGGCTCGACTTGTGACCCTCTTTCTGATCCATTGCTCGGACGCAAGGACGGAGAACTCATGAAACTTCTGCAGCGTGAACTTCGACGCGACGTTTTGTGTGGGTTCTATAATCGGTTCTCCGGCAAAGACATTTCTTTGATTACGCAGCACCCTAGCTGGTGCGCCGCAATGAAAAAAGCGGATCGCTACCTCGCGAGACTTGCGCCCCATGCGAGCTCACTGATGAAAGGTGGTGCCGCCCATCAGATCGGAGCAATCTGTTACCGGACCAACGAAACGGGCGCCGTTGAAGTCTTGTTGATCACAACCCGCGATTCTGGGCGGTGGACGATTCCGAAAGGTTGGCCCATTAAGAACCTGAAGCCACATCAGGCGGCAGAAAGAGAAGCGTGGGAGGAGGCTGGCGTAGCCGGAAAAGCGAAGAAGCGAGCTCTGGGCTATTTCACGTATCTAAAAACTCTCGGCGACGGACAAACAACGCCATCGGTCGTTGAGGTGTTCAGACTGAAGGTGGACGAACTGCACCTCGAGTTCCCGGAACGAGGAGAGAGGGAGGTGGCGTGGCTGTCTCCAGTCGAGGCCGCCAGGCGTGTGCAGGAGCCGGAACTGAAAGGGTTACTGATGCGCATGCTCAAACAAGCGCTTCGATAGATTTCCCGCCACTAGAAATCTGCTTCCGCAAAGCTCCTTGCTATCGTTTACCGGCAAGGCGTCAGGCGATCGAGCTCAGGCGGCCCGGTGGTTCGGAATTTTAGCGCCGCTCATCCGTTTCGTTCGAATACCATTTTACAAAGCGCCCGACTAAGTTACAGAGGGCCTCCCGGTCGGGAACGGGTGCGATGGTTGTGAAATGCTGCTGTCGGACGGGTCGGACGGCAATCTTAGGCCCGTCGCTGGTATGCGCCGCAAGCGCGCCAGCCGCCCGGTTTAGGCGACCGAGTCTTGCGCTTTGACGGCAAGTTTTTTTTACTCGGATGAATCAGTCTCTCTGAGCGCTGGCTATGCGGACCGCCTTGCTCAGATCTGCAATCGCAGTCGCCGAATGGCGGTAGAAACCGAGCTTGAGCTTCGACAAAGCCGTCATGGCGTTGATCGAGCGCGCCGACTAAGCGCGCGAGAGCGGATGCATGCGGTTCGCGAAAGCTTTGCACCTGCCGCGTGCTCAGCGCGGGGACATGTGCCGCCGGTTGGCACCGCCGCATCAGACGCGTGACCAGATCCCGTGGTCGATCTTGCCTTGCAGCTCCGGGTAATCCGCAGCGTGGAAAACCGGTGCGAGACCCTGCTTCCGCTGCTTGAAATAGTCCTTCGTCAATTTCGCGATGGTGCCTGAGAGGAGCAGGATCGCGATGAGATTTATCGTCGCCATCAGGCCCATCGAGGCATCGGCTGCGTCGAAAACGGTAGCAATGCTCTCGTAGGCGCCCCAGACCACCATCACTAGCGTGGCGCAGCGCATGATCGTCAAACCCAGGCGATTGCCGGCACATCGCGATTGCGATGAAATAGGTTCCGGCGGCGCCAATGTGGACATTCATTGCGGCTTGCGTGAGCTGCGTTCCGGTGATGCTGGAACCGGGGTCAAGCGTTCCCGAAAGCAGGATCATCACCGATGTCGCCGTGCAGATCAGAATCGTGTCGATGAAGACACCGAGAGACTGAACGAAGCCCTGTGAGGAAGGATGATGCGGCACAGGAGTGGCAACGGCCGCAATGTTTGGAGCCGAACCCATGCCGGCCTCGTTGGAGAAAAGACCGCGTTTGACGCCGTTAAGCATCGCCGCTGCAATTCCACCTGTGACGCCACCGGCTGCTTCCTGCAGGCCGAAGGCGCTCGAAACTATCGTCCAGAGAACGTGAGGCACCAGCGCCGCATTGGCGATCAGCACATAAACCGCCATGAGCAGATACGTGACCGCCATGAACGGCACGATGATTTCAGCAACACGGGCAATCTGCCGGATGCCTCCAAAGATAACGACGCCGGACAGCAACGCTTCGCCAAAATTAAGGCGCAGGAAGTATCGCCGAAAACGACTAAGCTGCCATCGTCAGAAGAGCACAGAGCCTTGTCTGCGGCGGCGAATGATGGGGCAGCGAACAGAAAACAGGAGATCGCTACGGATCTGATGGAGACGCGCTTCATCGGTGACCGCGTCTTTCGTTCAGCGCCTCCGTCTTGAGCCTGAGCTTCTTCCCCTCGGATCCCCTTCGTGTGGCGTCAGACTTGCCGACCGCCGCGCGAATGGTTCGAGGCCAAGACCCAGTTCGCCGCTGTCTTCGGCGAGAGATTCGTCAGTCAATGACGAGAGCGGCCGCCTCACGCACAGAATTCCTGACAGTCCCCGGCAGAACCTGTCGATAAGTCTTGCTTTCTCGTACACTGCCTTCCTTCCGACCGAAATATCTGCAGGTTGCATGCTCGATCTCAATTTGTAACAGCTTGTGGAGAAGATCATTGACGGAATCGCGCTCAAACGAACTAAGGCTTGAGCTCACCAGCCGCATCGTGTCCGCTTACTTGAGCCGCAATGTCATTGCTCCCAGCGAACTCCCCCATCTTATTCAGCAAACCTACGGCTCGCTGGGCAAGACTTCTGAACCAGCGAAAACTCCAGCCACAGTCGAGGAGCAACGCCCCGCCGTGCCGATCAAGAAGTCTGTGACCGACGACTTCATCGTCTGCCTTGAGGACGGCAAGAGTTTCAAATCTCTGAAGCGACACTTGATGGCAAAATTCGCTCTCACGCCTGAGCAGTATCGAGAAAAGTGGAAGCTCCCGGCCGAGTACCCGATGGTAGCTCCGAACTATGCCAGAAAGCGATCCGAGCTCGCACGCGCGACCGGCCTGGGAAAGAAATCGGCGGCAAAGCTCTCCCCGTCTCTGCAAGCGGTAAGATCGGTCTGAAGTTCGGCTGATACCGTGAGGCGAGAGTACCGATCGCAAGCGGGTACGTCACCAAAGGAGGGAAATCCAATGACCGACTGGCGAGACCTGACCGAAGAAGATGCTATTCACACGGCGGTGGGCGAGCACGGAAAAGACGCCACGGACATCGGTAGCCTACTGCGCTCTTGAAGCGTAGTGGAGTGGACACGCTAGGAAGTGTGGACAGTTATCTGATCCATAGGACGATTGCTGCGATAGTGACGACTGCGAGGTAGTTTTCGGCCGTTTTTTCGAAGCGTGTGGCGACCCTGCGGAACTGCTTGAGTCTCGAGAAACGGCATTCGATCAGGTGGCGCTGGGCATAGAGATGCTTGTCCAGCGGGTATTTTTGCGCGCGGGAAGGATTGTTGGGGATCACCGCCACAGCGCCTTTATCAGCGATAGCGTTGCGCAGGCGATCGCTGTCATAAGCGGTGTCGGCCATGACGATGTCGGCGGGTAGGCCCTCGATCAGAGCATCGGCTTGCGGCGCTTCGCCCTTCTGGCCCGCGGTCAGCCTGAAGCGGACCGGGCAGCCGAGACCACGCACAGCCATGTGGATCTTGGTGCTCAGGCCGCCGCGAGAACGGCCAAGGGCTTGATCTTCAGCCCCTTTTTTGCGCCGGCGGCGTGCTGATGGGCGCGGATGATAGTGGAATCAACTATCAGGTATTCTAAGTCCGGATCGTCCGACATCGCGGCGAACATGCGCCACCAGATGCCCTTCTGGCTCCAGCGGCTGAAACGGCGGAAGACACTGTTCCACTCGCCGAACACTTCCGGCAGGTCACGCCAGGGCGAGCCGGTACGCACAATCCAAAGCACCGCTTCCACAAACATGCGATTGTCGCGGCCCGACGAACCGCGCGTGCGCTCGTCACCAATGATGTGATGCGATATCCGTTCCCACTGCTCGTCCCGAAGGATCAGACGATCCAAAACACCCATGACTGCCTCCAAAAGACAGTCTTGAATCTGATTTGCTCAGCCTTGGGAATCCCAAGAGTCCACACTTCCTAGAGTACCGCTTCTGGTTCGGACTCTTTTCTGAAACTTGCGAAGCGCGGCGGTCCGTGAGGGCAAGGCGACCGAAGAGGAGGCGATCGGCCCGGCGGCTGGCATGCTGGTGGCGGGGCACGAGACCACCGTCGCGCAGATCAAATTCGGCCTACTGGCCATGTTCCGCCATCCGCAACAAGTCGGCAATGTCCATCTGGTGGAATGTCGCGCCGGGGACACACTCCCGGGCGAGTTTCACCATCTCGCCTGAAAGATCGATCCCCACGACCTCGAAACCGGAGGCCACGAGCTGGCGCGCAGTTGGTAAGCCGGTACCGCAGCCCAGATCCAGAACCCGAGCCCCGGTCGGCAAGGACCTGATCAGCCAATCGCCCGCTGAGACTTGACCCTGTTTGTTTGGAAAGGCTTCATCATAGTGAGCGCCAATGGCATCGAAGGCTTCTGCCGGGCCGTCGCGATTGATTCGGAGGCTGTCGTAGCCGCCCGCTCTGTGTTGATTGTCCACTTGAATTAACCTTCCTTAGAACGATCTGGATCGGATTGCCGGCACGGAGATCAAGTTCAGAGCAAAATCCCTGCGAGACAGGCGCAGGCGGATGCTCGGTCATGAAGTCACCGGCTTCCAGGGCGGCTGGCGGCGCTGATCGCCTGACGGAACACGGGGTGGATAACATCGCCGGCTGCGAGGACCCTGCCGAGGTTGTCATCGTCGGCCAGGTATCGATCTTGATGTAGCCGGTCCGGCCCACCTCTACGTGACCGCGAAACCACGCGGTTGCTGGATCGTGACAAGACGAAGCCGCGTGTGGGCAGCTCCTTCACTTAGCCTGTATGCACGTTTCGGATCCGAACGGCGGTCACTGATTTCCGGCGGCTCGCGCTCTCTGAGAACTTCGTCGATCACTCGGTTCCAGATGACTCTAACCTTAGCTTTGAGCCAAGAGGCGGTCCCGCAGGATCGACTCTGCTCGGAAGCGATGTCGATGGATGAACGACCGTGACCTTGGAGGCAAGATTCGACAGATGGAGCGCCTCCTGCACTGCTGTGCTGGCGCCCCCGACAACGACCTTGCTTCTGGTAGAAAAAGCGATCACAGGTGGCGCAAGAAGGCACGCCAAATCCTTTGCATGTCATTTCCGAGGGAAGGTCAAGCCAGCGAGCCTGGGCTCCCGTTGCGATGAGGGTTGCCTCGGCGATGTACGTGCGCATCTGCTCCATCAGTAAAGGTCCTTCGATTGATCCAGCGAAACCTGGGAAGTTCTCCACATCCGTCGTGATGATGACCTGGCCGCCGGCCCGCCTCACGAAGGAACTGTTTGGGGTTGACGCCGGCAACCCAGATGGCGGCTGTATCATCCGGCCGATCCCGCCCCGATGATCATGACTACATGCCGTCCTTTCCCCTAGAATCTCGATATTTCCTCGCTGTTTGAACCATTTCTGTCTTAGGTGACGTGAATGGCCGTCGGCAGTTTGCGCTTCTCGCTAGTAAGTCACTCAAGAGTCGTGCCAGGTCGTTGGAGTGTGAGCCAAACACGAGAAAAACCGGCGCCGGAGCAGGCCGCCGCAAAGCGGACAGGTGATACGCGAGCCGAGAAGCTGGCGCCGAAAAACGGGCCCCGGCTCGTGATTTGCCGGATGACGGCATGAGCACAATTGTACCGGTTCCTTGGTAGTCAGGCGCCCTCGACAAGGGGCACAGGTTTCCAAGATCGTCTCGAAGCCGCGTTGAATGACCACGAAGAGGAGCGCTCAACAACGCCTTGTAAGATTGTCGCAAGCCACCTCCGAGATAGAAATCACCCACCCACTGCTTGGCGCCAATTTGAAGCGCCTACAAATTTTTTTGTCGACGCGGTGAGGCGCTTGGTCGGGGATCAGGTCCCGCATTGAAGAGTCGCTTGACAGCTACATAATATGGCATACCATAAGACATAATTTAGAAGGAGCACTACACGCAGGGGAAGTGCGGGAGGTCCTCAAGTCGACAGAACGGCCCTATGGTTGGCGACCCCCGGCGGGCCGGGCACATGGTGAATCTGCCTGAGGAAGCCGTCTATGCGACGATGGCAGAATGGCTGGCGCGCAAGGAGGGAATGACATGAAGGCGGACGTTTTCGACCCGAGAGCTTTGCGCGAGGCGTTTGGAGCGTTTCCAACCGCAGTGACGGTCATAACAGCCAGCGATCCGGCGGACAGACCGGTTGGTTCCACTGCCAGCTCCTTTACGTCTGTATCCTTGGATCCGCCGCTGCTGCTCGTTTGCCTTGCCAAGACTGCGCGCGACTACTCGACAATGACCGCAGCCGAGCACTTCGCGATCAACATACTGTCAGAGGCGCAGAAGGATGTGTCCATTAAATTTGCCCGCCTCGCCGAAGATCGCTTCGCTGCTGTCGACTGGGCGAGGGGTCCGAACGGCTGTCCGATATTCGCGCAGGTGGCGGCGTGGTTTGAATGTTCGATGCATGATGTCATCGAGGCGGGCGACCATGTCATGATGGTCGGTCGCGTGACGGCCTTCCAAAGCAGCGGCTTGAACGGCCTGGGCTATGCTCGCGGCGGCTACTTCGCTCCGAGCGTCGTGGCAGAGGCCAATTCCTCTGCAGCGGGCGGAGAGATCGGCGCCGTCGCGGTGTTGGAGCGCCACGCCGCGCTTTTCCCATTGGGCGACCAAAATCGATCCCTTCCGAGTTACAGCGCCGGGGGCGGTGACCCAGCAAAGACGCTGGCGTCCCAGCTCGAACGATCGGGACTGAGCGTCCACGATTGGTTTTCTCTGCTCGATCTATAAGGACAAGCGGACCGGCGACGGGTCTACTAAAGCTCACGAGCAGCGGCATCTCAAAAGATCGGGTCTTCCTCATAGGCGGAACGGTCGGGTTAGGAAAGCAGGACAGCTCTGGTTGTCAAAGCGGGCCAGCCCCCTTTGGCGCCGAACGAATTCGAAGGCGAGAACGGTCTCCAGGGTGGACCGGTAATTCAAGCAAAAGCTAAAGAGCCGCGGTCCTGAGCAGCCCCTCTGAGATAGACCGGTCCGCTGCATTCAACACTTCAGAAATACCGCGCGTCATTGCCGCCCGGGGTCTCTTACCGGCTAGCCTCGTCCGGTGTTGCGCTAGTAATCTTGTTCCAGTTTGTGAACAATGTCCAAAAAAGGAAGTCCTGCGGATAGGCGGAGCTGGGTTTATGGGAAAAGCCAACCCTCTTGTCGGGGCACTCCCGGTGAGATTGAGACTTGAAGCTGCGACGGCGCTTAAACGGTACAATAAGGCAGAATGCCACGCCGACCGACTTCGACAGCGGAAGCACGAGCTCGATGGGCAAGCGCGAGCGCTACTGCAGGTATGGGTTGATCGTCAGGCTGCGAAGGCGCCTGCAACAGAGCTGGACGCAGTTGCAGCCAGGTATCGGATAATTGTGGAGCAACGTTGCAGTCTATTGCGTGAATTGGTAGACGCTGAACGCGCTCTCCTAGCCGCATTTGAGCGTGCACAAGCGGTCCTGCGGAAGCTAGGTTTTGGCCGAGCGTCGTAGCTGCCTTAAAATCGAATGCCGTGCAGTGTCGCCTATTCTGTACTCTCGTCATCGCATCATGTACCGATGAACTTGTGGCACGGGCTCAAAGAAGCAGCCCTGCCGAACACAAAAGATTACCGGTGAGTGCGAAAGCTCAACAGGATAGCAGTCCGGCTTGCTCAGGTGGGGACATTATGAAAACACCGTGGAAATTCCTTGCGCGATTGAACTTGGGGCGGTCATCGGCGAAAGCGCAACCGAGTTCATCCGGGAATGAAACCGGTTCCAAAACTCTCGAGATCGAAGTGGAGCATACGTCCGCGCTCCCATCGAGTCCGACTGTGGCTGCCAACCCACCTGTTCAAGATGAGGACGTCTCAATTGATCAAGGGCCGATCGCATCGGACAAGGCGGAAGGCAGAAATGATGTCGCACAGGTGTTAGAACCTCCGGCCGGTGCTGACGAGGCTCAAGCAAGCGTGCGTGATGAAGCCGGCGATTCGGGCACCGAAGCGAGTTCGCTGGTT
Source organism: Sinorhizobium meliloti (assembly GCF_017876815.1). Classification (NCBI taxonomy): domain Bacteria; kingdom Pseudomonadati; phylum Pseudomonadota; class Alphaproteobacteria; order Hyphomicrobiales; family Rhizobiaceae; genus Ensifer; species Ensifer meliloti. The sequence goes on from NZ_JAGIOS010000003.1 coordinate 1,394,401, forward strand.
GAGAAGAGCGCGCCAAGCGCAAAGTCGCAAAGCAAACCGCGGATCAGGCGTGGAGAACGCGGGAAGAGTGCCAACGCCGCCCGCGTGGCTGCGCAGAGCGCCGCCGCCCCAAAGCGTCACGACAACCTGCAAGCAAGGTCTTCACGTGAGTTGTTTCTTCATGAACTGGCAACACTCGACGAAGAAATCAAAGCGCTTAGGATTCAACTCGCTCAAAAGCTTCATCTGCAGAACGTTCAGCTGAAGACGATGCTTGAGCGACTCGGAATTACGTGAGGTCGGGGGAGCTGGTTTCAAGTGCGAACTTGCTCATCTTTACTCGGCGGGAAGCGTTCGCCGCTATTCAAATTGAATGACTGTGGGAACAGCAATCGCCGCAGCGTGTATTCGCCGACGCGCTGCGCCCCAGGACAGCCCAGCAACAATACTCAAGCCCAGGTGGTCGCCGACCCTGCGTTATAAGCATTGATCAGCTTTGCTGCGAGCGCTTCAGCTTATACAGACTTGCGTGGCCGGTGACCCTAGATCGTCAGGCGCTAAGTCTGAACCAACATCAACGATCCGTAAAGCAGGACTCTGATGGTTGTGTTGACTCTGTCGGGCACTCGGCCGAAAACAGGCGATGATTAAAGGAGGGAATTGCTGATGGCTGACGAGAGTAATACAGGACCAGTTGCTGCGGCTGTAGAGGCGGGCGCTGAAGTGAAAGCACCAACGGCCAAGAAGCTGAGGTCGCCACGGCCTCAGAAGGCGGCTGCCGAACCAGCTCGACCAAAGGCGCCAGCCGCTAAACCCAGGAGGTATAGCGAACAAGAGAGAAACGACAAGCTTAAGCTGATCGAGACGCAAGTCAGCGAAGGCAACACCCTCAAGAACGCCATACAGAGCGCCGGCATACCAGAGCAAACCTACTATCATTGGAAAGGTGCTGCGAAGATTTCCGCGCAAAAAGACGATAAGGCCACCGAGCCCCTATCAGCCGGCGACGAGTTGGCAGATCTTGTCGAGCTGGAAGCGGAGAACCAGAAGCTCCGCAAGCGACTGGCGGAGAAGCTGCGAGGGGAAAATGCCGAACTTCGCAAAAGGCTCGGTCTGGACTAACCAGAAACGGGTGTGCGCGAGGCACATTTGTGTCCTGCGTATGCACCAGAGGCCTATATTTGCTCCCCGTTGATTCTCGCTAGCAAACGACTCCTGCCGTCCCAGCTCTTACTGGGTGAAGGCCCGACCTTCGACCGCGCCGGCAGTCGGTGTCGGGCGAAATGAAAAACTGAGGGGGTCAATTCCTCGATTCGCTTGACAGTCGGAATGTCAACGACTTTCGCCGGCTCGAATTTCTGCACGCTCATCCGCCGACTATCGCCGACGTCTTTCGGGCTCTCCAGCAAAACTGCCTGTACCCGCCGAAGGCACACGCGCCTGTTGCGCCGTCGCAAAGGGATCCTTGCGACAGCTTGTCCTTCTCACCGGCTCGACCAAAACTGGCCCCTCTTAAGGAGAAGTGCAGCCGTTTCCAGAAATGCCGCTAAATGGCCTTCTCAATGTCAGGCAGGCGCCACGACTTGTCGAAATATGGCTCAAGCGGACCGAACAAGCGGAAATACACAAACCAAGCCTTACCTGGCGTTGTCGGTATCCAGTTCTGCTCCAGGCCTTCCGGAGTCTGCGGTCCCATAACAATCTCAATCGAGCCGTCGTCCTGGACCTTAAGCTTTTGCCGTGAGGAACGATCCACGATCTGTTGCTTGTTCTGAATGAGACCGCGCGTCTCGGTGTCGTAGAGCGTGATCGACCAAAAGGTCTTGGCGGGGACATTGGCTGGAACCCGCAACCGGTAAGATTTTGCGCCGTCGAAAGCGTGTCCGTCGGGATCACTGTAGGCGGTGAGGTATGCCGAGCCAGTTCCGGGTGTCTTGGTGAGAACGGCGGCGGAAGTGCCTGTGACCTCGTAGAAGAACGCCGTACGTTGATCAAGCAGAGTACCATCCGGCCCGTCCTGTTCGTTGACAAAGTCCTGAGGGATCAAATATTCCCAATGCGTATCCTCCCTATAGCGCATCCCTGGAATGCGCTTGCTGAAAGCACTGGCCTTCGCCATCGCTTCGCCGAGGTTCGCAGCGTTGTCAAGTAGCTCTGTCTGCCGGTCGTTCGGAGAGAACGATCCGCCATAGGTAACGCCGAGCGGCTTCAACATAGCGGCAAAGAAGCGGTCTCGATCCTCGATCTGCTCACCATCCAGCGCCTGAATCAACGACTGCCAGTATGCGAGGCCTTTAGGATGAGCCATGCTGGTCAACTGGCCCTCCGTCTTGAATCTAAGAAGCGCGGTCACTCCATTCCCTGTGGCGCCAAGCGGATAGACCTGAGTCTTAGAGAAAACAGCCTCGACCTTCTTGAGGTCACTATCGAGGCCCCGGCAGAACATCAGGACTTTGTTGGTGCGGGAACGCAGCAGTTTTGCGCCAGCGGGGGGATTTTCCGGCGCTTCATGCGCCGGACCAACCACTACGAATTTCGCTCCCTTGCCGCCATCTGGGCCCGAAACGCCGACATCAATGAGCGGACGATCCCACCAGTCGATCAGTGAACCGGCCGTGGCGCCTTCGGGATAGTCGATGACAATCGGTCCTTCTGTAAGATCAAACCACGCGAACACATAGGGCGTCGTCACATTCGACCCGAGCATGACGCTGACGTCCCGATACCCGGCAACAAGCACGAGATCGCCGCTCCTCGCTTCGGCGTTGTCGACAAGCATCCGGCGCGCACCTTCCATTCCGACGATCGGAACCGCCCAGAGATAGCCCTGCACTGCGCGTTGGAAATCCATCGTATCATAGAGCTTCTCGACCGTATCTGGCGTTGGAATTCCGAGGTCGAACTCCAGATCGGCACCCTGCGGGACGGCTTTGGCGGTAGCATCGTGTGCCGTCGCCGCGCTAGGGCCTCCAACAATTGCAGCAGACGAAGCCATCTTAAGTGCGTCCCTCCGAGTGATTTCCATCGAATAATACTCCTAGTGTTCGATTTTCTGTACCTTTACAACAGACATGCTGTCACCATGGTGTCAGCATAGGCAGCCATAAGCGATCGATTAGTTGAACGGCCTCACGACGTGAGGTCGGCCCATCTCACTGGGAAGCAAAAGGGACGTTATGCGTAGAGCAGACAGACTACTTCAGATCATACAGATCCTACGCCGCGAACGCAGACCGATCAGTGGCCGCATCATCGCGTCGGAACTGGAGGTGTCCTTGCGAACGATTTACCGCGATATCGCGGCGCTGGAAGCATCCGGCGTGCCGATTTTGGGCGAGCCGAGCGTCGGGTACGTGCTGCAGGATGGCTACGATCTGCCACCACTGATGTTTTCGACGGACGAGTTGGAGATCGTCATGCTGGGATTACGCATGGTCGGAGCGCGGGGAGACATAGAAATCAATACCACAGCGCGCGACGTTGTCGCCAAGATCGCTGCCATTTTGCCGGATGCAAAGCGTTCTGAATTCTTGAACGCCCCCTTACTTGCGCCTGGGCCGGAGGTCTTACCGGAGGACGGCCCCGTGCTGCTCCAATTGCGAGGTGCGATGAAGGCTAATCGCAAGGTAGAAATACTGTACCACGCCGCGGACCGTGAGCCTGGGCGGCGCGTTATTTGGCCAATCGTTATTGCATTCTTCGATCGCGTCCGGGTGCTCGCCGCGTGGTGCGAGCTTCGGGAAGCGTATCGGTATTTCCGGACCGATAGAATGCTAGAAGTCAATATGCTTCCTGCGAAGATCCATCGCTCGCGAAAGCGGATCTACGCGGACTGGTGGCATCATGAAAAAATTGAACAAAGGTTAGGTATCGACGGCATGGGTGTTGTCCCTCGCGCCTAGCGCCAAAATGCTGCGCCGCAGTTTTGTGTCACGACCGATTTGGATTGATTAGGCGGGAAAGTTACAGCCCGTTTGGGCGTTCAGAGCCATCAGGGGACCTTGCCGGACGAGAACGCGAGTGTCGTTGTTTCCAGCGCCGGCGATCCTCTGGACGCTCACACCACGCAAAATTGCGCGGCAGGTCCTCGCGGATGTGCTCAAGAATCGTGTCGATGTTTTTCAGCGTTGTTTCGCGGTCATGGATCGACAGATAGGTCAGGTCGAAACCGAGTGCCGCGGCATGTTGCGGTAGAAGAGGTTGACACCCCAACCAAATGAAATCATTGGTACAGCAATCTCTAATCAAATACCAAGCGACACCAGCGTCGAACGACATCAACCGGCACTCCTCGAAAGCGCACCCTCGCGCACGCGATCGCGCACAATTCGGAGGTTGGGAACTAGGATCGAAAGCAGGCCGGGACTGTCGACAATTCGATCTCCGTCGACGAGCTTGCCACGCTGGACGTAGACAACAAGCGCCTCAAGCGGTTACTGGCTGAACAGCTTCGTGCACAGAACCTTCGGCTGAAGAAGATGCTGTCACGATTTGACGCCGAATAGCGAGGCCGCAACACTGGCCTCGGCGCAAAGAAACCCGCTGGCGTCACCGCCGTGTCGTCGTGGCGTTACACTACTGAAGGGGGTGCGGCTACTTTGAGCCAATCGGACGCGTCTGGCATCAGCCCACCGCACCACCGAACATGGCGACCCGCCGCAGGGTCCGAACGAACTCAATATCAGAGGCAGGCACGCCTTCAGAGATCAAGAGAGCGGTTGGGGCATGTAGCCACGGGCTCGCTTCTGGCGAGCCAAGAAAAGGAAGTGGCTGATCGCTTGGAGGTCATCCTCAAACAAATCAATGCGCTCCTGACCGCGAGTGCCGATGCGACCCCAGCGACGGACCAGCGCGGAGCCGCCGAAGAGATCCGGTTCGATCGACATGGCGTAAAAGCGTGCCATGTTTTTAGTGGTGTCGATTCGTTGAGCATATAAGCGGAACCAGTGCTGGGTCATGCCCTCAAGATTCGTCGCTTAAGGTCCAGCTGTCCAACAACATTTATGAATCTATGATCGCCAAACGATTCATGAATTTGATGCGACGCTCGGGGAGTCGGCGCCACTCCGCTGTACGACTCCCTTCTCGCTCAGTGCTTTGTGGCGTGTGTGATGCCGTTTCGTCGCGCTGGGCGAACTTCAGTAGGGCCTGCAAAGACGACCCGAATAGAAGAGTTCCGGCGCACTCCCGTTTTCCACTCCGCCCAAAGGGGCGGAGCGAAGCAGGCGGAGGCCTGAACGCGCTTTCAATTTGCGCCGAAGAGAAGGCCGGAGATGGGGTATTCGGCTTGAGCCAGCCTCCGAACGACGGAGTGAATGTGCTGTCCCTCGAGCTGAAGGTGTAACGTGGCCCTATTGGACCTAACCACGAACCTCACGAAAGGACGCGCAGCATGAAATGTAAGCGCCGTCTCCGCCCCATTGGATAGGCTGTATTTTGAGGCTGGCTGGGCGTGCGAGAAGGTTTCCAGGACTATCTGGAGATTTGCATGGCAGATGATGGATTTGTTGGGCGCTACGAAGTTGTCGAGCCGCGCCGCGGAAACCGGCGTTGGCCCGATGATGTGAAGGCGCGGATTGTCGCGGAGAGCCTTGAGCCGGGTGTTCGAGTTGTTGATGTCGCGCGCCGTCATGACGTTGTTCCGCACCAGCTTTCCTTCTGGCGTCGGCAAGCGCGCGAGGGCATTTTGGCGCTGCCTTTTGAGTCTATGCCGGGCCTATCGGAGAGCGGCGATGCCGAGCCTGCATTTGTGCCTTTGGCGATTGCGGCAGAGCCGAGCGAGGCTGTGAATGTTTTGGCGCCGCTGAAACTGCGGGAGGCGGTTTCGTCAGTCTTGACGCTCACGATCGGCCCGGACGTTGTGATGCGGGTTCCCGGCGATGTATCGGTTGAACGTGTGGCGGCCCTGGTGCGCGCCATTCGAGGGACGGCATGATCGTCGCGGGCCAACGACTGCCGATCCTGGTTGCAACGCGGCCGGTGGACTTCCGCTGTGGGCATCAGGCGCTGGCTCTGATGATGCAGACCGAGTTGAAGCTCGACCCGCATTCCGGGGTGACGGTGATCTTCCGGTCGAAGCGCGGTGATCGTCTGAAAATCCTGGTATGGGATGGCACCGGCATGGTGCTAACCTACAAAATTCTTGAACATGGAAGCTTTGCCTGGCCCAAGGTGCAGGATGGGACGATGCGTCTTTCCAGGGGGCAATACGAAGCTTTGTTCGAAGGTCTTGATTGGCGACGGGTCATGGCGCAACGGGTGACCGCGCCGTCGGCGGCAGGGTAAATATACGGCTGCCTTTGCATTGTTTTATTTGGCTTTTTTGTGCTGCCTTGCTATAAGGCCGCATGTCGTCACCCCTTGATCTCAGCCTGTTTCCGAACCTTCCGCCCGAGGTGGTGAAGGCGTTTGCGGCGATGCAGTTCGAGCTGTCGGTCGAGCGTGCTGCACGTCAGCATGAGCAGGCTGTGGTTGCCGAAAAGGATGCGTTCATCGCCGAGCTGAAGGAACTGGTCGAGAAGCTTGAAGGTCAGGTTCACGACTATCGGCGCACGAAGTTCGGGCCGAAATCGGAAAAGCTCGATCCGGCGCAGATGGAACTGGCGCTGGAAGACCTTGAAACGGCAATTGCCGAAACACAGGCGCGGATTGCCGCCGTCGAGAAAAAGATCGAAGCCAGCGCATCTGATCCGGAAAAAGTCGCTCCTCGCAAGGAGCGTAAGGCCCGTGCACTGCCCGAACATTTGCCGCGGGTCGAGCGGGTGATCGAGCCTGAGAGCATCGTTTGTCCCTGCGGTTGCGGCAACATGGTCCGGATCGGCGAAGACCGGACGGAACGGCTCGACCGGATTCCGGCGCGCTACGAGGTGATCGTCACGATCCGCCCGAAATACGCCTGCCCCAAGGGTCGAACGGGCATCGTCCAGGCCAGAGCGCCGGCGCATCTCTTAGAAGGGAGCTGGCCGACCGAAGCCCTTCTGGCTGAGATTGCCGTCTCCAAGCATTCCGAACATATGCCGCTCAACCGGCAGGCCGAGGTCATGGCGCGACACGGGGTGCCGATAGACCGCACCGTCCTGGCCGATTGGATGGGCAGGACGGGTGCTGCGATCGCGCCGGTGGTCGACCATATGGCCAAACGGCTGCTGTGGGAAAGCACGCGGCTTTATGTCGACGAGACAACGGCTCCGGTGCTTGATCCGGGGCGAGGCAAAACGAAGACCGGTTATCTATGGGCCGTGTTGCGTGACGATCGCGGCTGGAATGGCTCTGCGCCGCCAGGCGTGGTGTTCCATTACCGGCCCGGGCGTAAAGGCGAATATGCCGCTGAAATCCTCGACGGGTTTAACGGGACAATCCAAGTGGATGCCTACGGTGGTTACTCTCACCTCGCCACGTCGGACCGGGTGGGTGGCGATCCCTTGAGGCTGGCTTTCTGTTGGGCGCACGGGCGCAGAAAGCTGATCAAGGCCACGCCAAAGAGTGGATCGCCCATCGTCGACGAGGCGCTGGTGCGGATCGCCGCGCTCTACAAGATCGAAGACAGCATCCGTGGCTCAGATCCCGAACATCGCCGGGCAGTTCGACAGGAGCTGTCCCTCCCGCTGGTGGACGCGTTCTTCACCTGGCTGGCAGCGCAAGCCAAGCGCATCTCACGCAAGTCTGACCTCGGAAAAGCCCTGGCCTATATGCTAACGCGGCAGGACGGCTTCCGGCTGTACCTGGACGACGGCCACGTCGATATCGACTCCAACCTGGTGGAAAACGCGATCCGCCGACCCGCCATGAACCGCCGCAATGCGCTCTTTGCGGGGCACGATGAAGGGGGCCGCAATTGGGCCCGGTTTGCCAGCCTGATCGGCACTTGTAAAATGAACGGCGTTGAGCCCTACGCCTATCTGTGCAACCTCTTCACCCGCCTCGCAAACGGCCACCTCGCCAAAGACATCGATGCCCTGATGCCATGGGCCTATGCCGCTCGCATCCAGGCCTCACAATGAGCTCGTCAGATACTCTTCGGTGAGCTCATTTGACGGCCCGTCGATCAACCTCAGATCGCCGCAACTGAATAATCGATGGGGCGTGGACGCCGCATACCATGAAATATTATGCCGGACTCGATGTGTCGGTGAAAGAGACCTCCATTTGCATTGTTGATCAAACGGGCAAAATCTGCCGCGAGGTGAAAGTCACCAGCCATCCCGACGATCTCATCGCGGTACTTAAGGATCCTGCCTGGAACATGGAGCGGATCGGGCTTGAGGCCGGGCCCCTGTCGCAATGGCTGTTTGAAGGTCTTGCCAGGGCCGGCCTACCCGTGATCTGCATCGAGACCCGCCACACCAAGGCGTTTCTAAAAGCGCAACCGAGCAAGAGCGACCGCAACGACGCGCGCGGCATCGCGCAGATGATGCGCGTGCACTTGTATCGGGCGGTGCATGTGAAGACGCTGACCAGCCAGAAGCGTCGAGCGCTGCTGACGGCGCGCAAGCTCTTGCAGGACAAAGCAATCGCCATTGAGAACGACCTGCGCGGGCTGCTGCGCAACTTTGGGCTCAAGGTCGGCGTGGTCGGATCCGCGAAGTTCGAGGCGCGCATTCGCGAGCTCGTCGAGGGCACCCTTAACCTGGTCGAGATTGTCGAGCCCTTGCTTGACGCGCGCCGGAATCTGCGGGAGCACTTTGCGACCCTGCATCGGAAGCTTTTGATGATCGCGCGGGACGATGAGGTCTGCCCACTGCTGATGACGATCCCGGGTGTAGGTCCTGTTGTTGCTGTGGCCTATACCGCGACAATCGACATCCCTCAGCGGTTCAAAAACTCCAAGGCAGTGGGACCAATCCTGGGACTGACGCCAGTGCTCAACCAGTCCGGTGAGAGTCACCGCGTCGGCCGCGTCTCCCTGTGCGGCGACGGCATGATGCGAACCTTGCTTTACGACGCTGCACAGGTTCTTCTCAATCGGGTGGCAAAGTGGTCGTGGCTGAAGGCATGGGCGATGAGCGTCGCCAAACGGCGCGGCCTGCAAAAAGCCATGGTGGCGCTGGCCCGCCGTCTGGCGGTGATCATGCATCGCATGTGGAGCGACGGCACTGAATTCTGCTGGTCCAGGGAGAAACTCCCAGCCGGCGCCTGACTGGCATTCGCAATCGAGATCGCCGCCGAGGCTGTACGCATACGGTCGCCGGCGGAAAGATGTCCCTTGCGGGACGGAGGATAGGCGAGTTCGCACCACAGGCTGTTCCCGGGCCATTGTCCTGGCTTGAGGGACGCGCCGGAGATTGTTCCGCTTGTTCCATCTGATCCCATCGTGGAAGGGCCAGCGAGTGCCGATTCCGGAGAGAAGCGCGAGCCCGTAAGGACACATCTGTAGATGTCGATGACATAAGCTGGAAGTGCTTGACCTCGACACGCCGAATAGAGAAGCCTGTGGTAAACGGGAGTGGGGCGGCTGCCGCTTTTCACTGCCTCCCAGCCCTGACTTGAAAAGGAGGTGCGCCGCCTAGCGCCCTTCGCTCATGCTGGTGGCGACAGCGTCGGCGGCTGGTTCTGCTGGGGTCATGCGTCTCAGAAGCCGGATCAGATCGCGCATCGTGTCTTGAGGCAATTGTTCGACGAGCTTCATCAATGTTTGGCGGTCTTCTGCTTCCTCGAGCGTCTTGCCCCACAAGTGCGGCGCTGTGTCAAAAATCACATCGAGAGGCATAAAGCCCATGATCTCACAGAGATGTATCAGGCGCGGGATCGACAGCCGAGCTTCTGAGCCTCGCTCGTACCTTCCGTAGACAGATACGGAGAGCCCTAGCAAATGCGCTAGATCGGCGCGGGAGATACCCTTGGCTTCGCGCGTTTTCTTGAGCCAGGCCGAAATCTTTTCGTCCATCTCCTTTGCGGTAAGGGTGCCGTCGAAACCCGGCTGGCGGAAGACCGGCCTGTCAAATTCCGGATCGGTTATTTCAACCAAACCCCGCCCGCTCATTAAACTCATTGCATCGGTCACGGACTTTACCCTTTTTTCGATTCCGCCGCTCAGCGGGTACTATGCACCGCTTTGAAGCATTTAGGAGCAGGCACCTCCGAAGAATCGCAGCGCACTCCCTTCTTTTTTGGGGAAATTCCGCTCGCTGGCTCCTCTTGAGGCGGTGAAGCAAAATGCTTCAGAACGCCCAGCATGGGGCAACAAATCGGCTGTCGCTGCGTTCACCTGAGGCAAAATGCTTTCAGAAACGCGTTCCATCCCGTGAGGAACTGATCGATCGCGGCCTTCATGATCACGGGCATCTTGACGTCGTTCTCCAGGGCGGCCCTTTGCAGTCGCATCTTCGTGTCGTAATCCAGCGGGCAGTTGACGTAGTGCTTGGATTCGCGGTCACACTTGCCGGGATGATCGAACGAGCACTGGCGGCTCTTGTAAATGCTGAGCACCAGAGAACCCTTGTCTGTTTATACAAGTTCTGATATAAAAGGCGGCCGAGATGAAGGAACTGGTTTTCCTCGGAGATTCCCTGGAGCGATTGCGGGATTTTCCGGAGGCAGCCCGAAAGGAAGCCGGCGTTCAGTTGCACAAGGTTCAGCAAGGTTTTGAGCCGAGCGATTGGAAGCCGATGGCGAGTGTAGGACAAGGGGTGCGGGAAATCCGCATCCGCGACGAGGCCGGGGCATTCCGAGTGATTTACATCGCCAAAATCGAGGATGCCGTTTTTGTGCTGCATGCCTTCCAGAAGAAGACGCAGCAGACCGCCAAACGAGATCTGGACCTTGCCGCCGCCCGATTGCGGCAAATCTAGCGGAGGTGTGACGATGGAACGCCAGAGCTTTTCCAACGTGTGGGACGCCTTGGAGAACACGCCGGCTGAGGCCGCGAGTATGGCGATGCGCTCCAACCTGCTTATTGCGATCGATCAGCGCGTGCGGAGTTGGCAAGTGACGCAGGCAGAGGCTGCGCGCCGGCTCGGGATCACACAGCCCCGGCTCAATGATCTGCTTCGAGGCCGGATCACGAATTTCAGCCTTGATACGCTCATCAACCTGGCGAGCCAGGCAGGACTCACAGTTCGGCTTGATATTGCTGAGGCAGCCTGACGTAAGCGTGGTGTCCTGCATTCCGTTCCGTCCGCCCCTCTGTCCTTTATCGATAGCGCGTGCCGGACGAGGCTACCGTCGCGTTTGCCGCAGGTAAATTCCGGGTCGGAAGCGAACGCTCTTTTCGATTGGGCCCAGAGAGCTGGAGGGCCGCCAGTGATAATGCCCCGGCGATCGGGGGTGACGGCTCCGAGCTTCGCGTCTGCTATGAGTCCGGGCTTGCGGGTTCGTCGTTGTGCGAAGTTCCGAAAGCTGGCCGAGCTTGCCGGATTTGTCTGGGATTGCACGGAATACGCCGCCGGTCGTCGTTGAGGCACGGCGACAGCGCGCGCGCAGGGGGAAGCGGATCGGGGTTGCGCAGCCCGGAGCCGCGCGGCCCTCGAGCACACGGGAGTGGTGTCGAAAACGAACATGGACTTGGCCGTGCTGCGCGGTCTGATTGACGCAGGATAATACGGCCGCTGGGGCAGAACTCATCAATGCCCCTACCATCTGCCAAACGCTCCGAATGGCTTCTCCAAACCCGGCAGCTTCCGCTTCCGTGCTATGTCGGCGCGGAGCTATCGAATACTTAAACTTCGCTAAAGTCGTAGCGAAACCCGCGGATATCCCAGAGCTCCGCCAAAGTCGGAGTTTCTTTCAATCAGTCACCGACCTTTACCCCTTCTTTTTTTATACCGCCCCTCAGCGGTCACCATGCACCAGTGAAGCAATTTCGCACAGAGGTCTGAAATGCTTCAGCTGCGCCCCGGGCATCCGGGCAACAGTCCGACAATCACAATGGTGAAGCAGACGAGAAAAGCAATCACCGATTCTTTGCCGCTATCATCGTCCAGTAGCCGTCTTGCCATTGAAAAACCGCTTCAATTTGCGTTTCGCCGTCGATCCACTTGAGCTGCGCGAAAAGCTTGCAAGCGATCTCCTGATCTACAATTTGCATACAACGGTTGACGCTGACGGTGGAACCGTAGCCATGCCTATTTAGGTCCCATTTGGATAATGCGAATAGCTGGGTCTTGGCCTGATCGTCTGTCGGCCACGTACCCTTTTCGGGTACGGCTGTCGCTTCATTCACTTGAGGCAAAATGCTCCCGGAAACGTTCCCCATCCCGACCGTCGGATGGCTGAGATGGGGAGCAACATACACGCCGAGGACGCAACCAACAGCCACGCCAAGAAGAAAGCCGCGACCTAACATCGATCAGTAGCCGTTATCCTTGAGGAACTGATCGATCGCGGCCTTCATGATAACGGTCATTTTGACGTCGTTCTCAAGGGCGGCCTTTTGCAGCCGCGTCTTCGTGTCGTAGTCCAGCGGGCAGTTGACGTAGTGCTTGGATTCTCGATCGCGTGCCCTTTTCAGGTCGCGCAAGCGAATTCTCGAATCTTCGCGCTGCAATGCTCTCGTGGTGGCCCGTTCGCGCCGAGCTTCTTCTGTCGGGGCGATCAGACGATTAACCGGCTTATTAGTCTCAGACCCGAGAGGTGCAGCTTCTTGGGACTGATTTGCATTCCTAGTCTCCGTCGGCAGCTCAGCCGGCGTGCTCACTGAGGCTGCCTGTGTCGCGGATTGCTCCACCGGACGGCTGCGACGGGGTGCGACTGCAAAGTCAGAAACTGTCGTTTGGCCCTTAGCCATTCGCTGCTACCTCTTTCTTGCCTGCCAAAAGCGCTTCGATCTCCCGAACCAGGCTCATGACTTCTGCCCTCGCTTTTTTCACCGACTCTGTCAGGTCGAGCATTTGCACGGTGCCATAGCCATTTCGAATTTCGCGATAACAATTTCGCTCCATCAGCTCCGTTTTGAGCAGATAGGAATCGTAGCCCCCCTCCTGCAGGTTCTGCACGAACGGCCTGATCAGCCGGTAGGCCTCCAGCAGCTTCGCCGGCATGGTGATCCTGGTGACGACGTTGACGTGTGGAATTTCCCGGCCCACCTTGTCGGAAATATCGGCCGTGTCGGCCGCCGCCTGTCCTGCCGCCTTGATCTCGTCCTGGTTCGGCTGGATCGGGGTCAGCACAATATCGGAACCAGCGATGATCGTGTCCCTTAGAACGGTATCCTGTCCGGGCGAGTCGATCAAAACCACATCGAACCCGTTCGCCTCGTTCTCGAGGAGCTGCTGAATGGTCGCCTGGCGGGCGGCGGTTATAAGCTCGATGTTGTCAGGCAGGTTGTCCTTTGCCTCACAGCGCTTCCACCATTCGTGCAGATTTTGGCGGCCGTCTGCGTCGATGAGAAGCACACGCTTTCCCTGAAGCGCATATTCCCCGGCGATCAAGATGACGGCGGTTGTCTTCCCAGCCCCACCTTTGCCGCTCACGGCAGAAATAAACTTTGGCAAGCGTCGCAACTCCCTTTGCTGGCTCAAGGTCATTCCGCGGTTCGCCCGTGTGGCCGGCGTTTCGACGTCGGACGTGCACACGATGCGAACAGTTGTTCATACGATGAGGAATCATCGCACTACCACACCGTGCGGTCAATTGAGCCGACTAAACCATGCCGACATGATGTGAACAATTTCTCCCATGCTAGGAAACCACTTAGCAATCGACACACAAACACATGATGTGTACGCGCAGCGAGGGCAGCTCGAGGTTGTTTAGTTGAATTTCCCCTTACAATTTGGAGAGGCAGGATACGGAAAAATGTGCTACGCCCTTTTCCTGCAATCGAGGGACGAGCCCTCGATCAACTGACGCAAGCGCCAGTAGGGGCCAACGGCCAAATGGATGAGGGAAAATTCAACGCTCTTCTCCAGCCGGCAAAGAAAGATCGCACTGTGCATGTCCGCGTCACGGCTGACGATCATGCGGCGATCGAGAAGGCCGCCGAGGATGCCGACATGACGGTATCCAGCTTTTTCCGGTCGCTGCTTCTGGAGGGGGCGGGGGTTCGGCCGATGTTGACCGGCGATGACCGCCTGATCATGGCGGCTCTGCTCGAAGACATGCGGATGATCGGGATCAACCTGAATCAAGTCGCGAGGGCCCTCAACAGCGGCCGTGGTGTCCACCCAAGCGAATTGGACATCAACCTAGAGAACGTGCAGCGGATTCAAGCGGCGGTGATGAGCGAGCTGCGTGCTCTGACGCGGCGAGCTGGTTATCAGCGTCGAGGGGAGAAGTAGCTTTTGGAGATCTTCTTCGGCGCATTCACCAGCGAATGGGAGCAGCGGCGGGCAGCGCTGCTGCACGAAATGTCATCGGGCGGGCGAGGCGCTTGGGCAGAGAAAGAGATGCGAAAGCGCCTGAAGCAATTGGCTCGACTTGGCGCTGCAGGTGGCGGCGGAGGCTCGGGCGGCGCTTCGGGTGGTCGTGGATCCGGATCGAAGGGGAGGGGGGCTCCTCGAGCGCAGGCGACGTCGGCGACAACGGTCGCACGAGCGATGGAGGTGCGGTTAGCGGCCGTCGCAAAGGGAAGCCAGCCGGCAGTCGTTAAAATGGTGTCTTATGGCGGCGGTGCTCGGGTCGGTGCGATGCTGAATTATGTGTCCCGTGGCGGCGAGTTGAAACTCGAGAACGAAAGCGGCAGGATCCTCGAGGGGCGGGAGGAATTGGCGCGCATCCGTGGCGATTGGGACCACCTTTTTCAGAACCGCGCAGAAAGCCGCGACATTGGGAGTTTTTCCGTCGAAATCGCGGCGACCGACTTTGCCTCGGAAGAGGCATTGCACGAGCAGGTGAGGAGCACCCTGACGAGCGGCTTTGGCGACCGGCGCTATGCCTATGCCCTCGCGAAAAATGACGGCGGCTCTGTGACCGTTCAGGGGCTTGTCGTATTGCGAAGCCGCCAGGGGGAGCGGCTAACGGGCGACGTGAAGGCGGCCGGCATCATCCAGGGGCGATACGACACCAGCGCGGCCGCGGGCGAGGCTGCGGCGAAGTTCTCCTTTCATGGCTACGGAAATGGCGCCGAGTTCGGCGCCAGCCGCTTGCGCGGGCTGGTCGATCGGCATGACGACGTTCGCGACGATCGCGGCCAGTCGATAGCGAATGAGAAGGTCGCGGGCGACCTGGTGCAGAAGGAATGGCGCGGCGAGCTCCACAGCCGCAAGAGCCGCGACGTGATGCACGTTATCATGTCGGCTCGGGCCGGAACCGATGTTGCTGCGTTCGAAGGGGCGGTTCGCGATTTCCTGGCGCATCAGTTTGCTGGGCACCGGTATGTCTTCGCTATGCACGATCCGGCCAGCGATCCAAAAGAGGCGGGGGAAGGGGGAAAGCGTCCGCATGTGCATGCCCATGCGATTGTGGCGATGAAATCGGATTCCGGTGATCGCATCGAGACGACGCCTGCCGTGTTTCGCGAATGGCGATCCGTCATGGCAGAGAAGGCGCGGGAGCACGGCATTGAGATGGAAATGACCGACCGGCGCGAGTTTGGCAGCCCGCCGGCATTCACGCGCACCCAGGTCCGGCTGGTGAGCCGAGAAGGCCGCACAGAACATGTCGGGACGAGCGAGGCTGCGCAAGCGCGATACGACGCCAAGCGCAGCGGCCGGCGCACGGTCGCGAAGAGCGACCGGAGCCGACAGTACATCATAAAGGTGCAGGAATCGTGGCAGAAGGTCGCCCTGGCGGGTGGTGATCCTCAGACCGTGTCCTATGCCACGCAGCATCGAAAGTATTTAGAATCAAGCGTTTCGACAGCACAGACGGAAACGAGCGGCACTATCATACGCGCGGATTTTGGATCGAATTTCCGCATCAATTTAGCTACGTTGCAGGAGATGGTTTTGGAGGGTCAGGAATTGCGCGAAATATCACGGACAGAGTTCGAGGCTTACGAAAAGAAGGTAGAGACGGCCTTGTTCAAGTTGGAGCGATCGGTCACGGCAGACGATCGGGCGGACTTTGACGAAATAGCCAGCCTGGCCCGAGATTTCGTCAATCAGAAGCGTGAGCTGGTGGACCTTTACGAGCAGCGCAAAGAGGCGTTGGCGGAACAAGGTGGCGAAGCGTGCAGCGAGCTGCGTGATCCGGCCAACGACCAGTGGGACGCTGCGATCGCCAAGCACGGCGAGGGTGTTGTCGAGGCCGGCAACGAGGCAATGATAGAAATCGAGCACTACCGAGAGGGAAATGATAGGGTCGAGGCCGGCGAGTTTTCGGCCGACCGCAAGGAAGGAATGCAGGCCGGGCTCAATCGAGCTCTGGAGCGGGCTGCGCTGTTGGCTATCGAGGGAAACAGTTACGTTCGGGACGTTGCCGAGCAGGATCCTGGTTTAAAACGGGCCATCGAGCAGGAGGAGAACAAATCCGATCGCCCGGAGGAAGTGAAGGACAAGGCGGCCTCAAATGCTGAGACAGTCGACGACCAGCAACATGATCTGCGTGCCCACGAAGAAGACCGGCAGCCAATTGACGGCGGCGCGCGAGCCGCTCACGAGCTGGCCTCCACCATCGATGCTACAAATCGCCTGCAAGATCGTCTAAATAAGGATAGGGAAGCCGTTCAACGCGGCGGAGAAACGACACGTACAGACCCTGCACAACAGCATATTCCTCGACTCGAGGAGCTTGAGCGGGAGCAGATTGAACAGAGGGAACGCGACCGCGACGACCGGGATCGTTAAAGGGATATGCTGAACGATAACCGCCAACAATACGTCATCCAGAGCAACGATCCCAAAGGCGACGAAGGGTTCGGGAAGTTCTTGGGTGTAATTATCGTGTTTGTGATGTTCTTGGGCGCCGTCCAGGTCGCCTATGACTCGGCTACGGCCTGGTATCGTGGCATGATCATCTGGCTAAATGCGATACCGCAACCTATCTTGCCGGCTTCTGGCCCTACTAAAGCTCACTTTTTTGAAGATCGGCGTCAAATCGCGCCGATCTTATTCCCCGGAAATGCGTCATTGCCCGCAGATAAATGGATGGCGCAAGCACCCAAGTCTTCAGACATCGGGCTGAGCGACCAGAGTCAGTCCTTTGACGTTCATCTCGGCCTTCAGAGTAGCTGAATCGCGCACCGGCTCGCTCAACATCTCCGTTTGGGCGACAAAGCGGACGTCCTTGGGATACTCTTGAGTGGCCAGCTCCGACCTTTCGTCTCCACATCGACCGAAAATTCTGCAATACCCTGATCATGCTCGCTCAATCAGCCCGTGTGGTCCGGGGTTGCGCAGGCAACTGTTGCCTTGCTGCTGGCGTGGCCGCAAGCGCGCGAAGCCGGGCGGCTTGCACCGGATCGCCATAGAAGCGGACGAGTCCGAGTTCCTCGGCACGCTCCCAGCTCAGGCGATGCGACACGATCTCTTCCAGCGCCGCCTCGGCGGTGACGACAACAAGGTCACCCCGCTGTGGGCCTTTCACGTGAGTTGATTGCCGATTCCGATGAAGCCGCCCCTTTGTTCCGAGATGATTGCGCCCCCGGTTTCCGGGATGATCTCGCCCCCTGTTTAGTGGGGTCTGCAGGCGATGATTGTTGTCAGTTCATTCAGGCGAGGTGTCAAGCTTTGCGCGGTAGATTTCGGCGCAGACTATCGCCGCTCAATTCGATGCGGTGGGCATTGTGGACCAACCTGTCGAGTATGGCATCGGCGTAGGTTGGGTCGCCAATGACGCCGTGCCATGCGGACACGGGAAGTTGGCTGGTAATGATCGTTGATTTGCGTCCATAGCGATCTTCGAGGATTTCCAGCAGGTCGTGGCGGGCCTGTTCGTTGAGCGGCTCGAGCCCCCAATCATCCAGTATCAGGAGCTGAACATGGCCCAAGGTTCGTTGCAGGCGGGCGTAGCGGCCATCACCACGCGCGAGCGCAAGCTGGGCAAACAGCCTTGGGACACGCTGATAGAGAACTGAGCGATCGTCTCGGCAAGCCTTGTGGCCGAGAGCGCAAGCCAACCAACTCTTTCCGACACCCGAGGGTCCGCAAATGGCCAGATTGTCATGGGCGTTGATCCAGTCGCCACCGAGCAGCTTCATGAAGAGAGCACGGTCGAGGCCGCGGTCGGCGCGATAGTCGACATCTTCTGGGGTGGCCTGGTGGCGAAGCTTGGCAAACCTGAGGCGTGCCGCAAGCTTCCGATCGTAACGGGAGCTCCACTCCCGTTCGAGCAGCAGTCCGAGCCATTCGGCGTGCGAGAGATGTTCGGCTTCGCCGTTGGCAACAAGTTCGCCAAAGGCCTTTGCCATGCCGGCCAGGCCCATGGCATTCAATTTATCCAGTGTTGGATGGGCAAGCATCTTTCGTTCTCCTTAGTGGTAATAGCGAGGTCCGCGGATGTTGGCGTGATGGATCGGTTCATGCGGCGCCGCTCCATTTGAGGCAGCCGTCCGGTCAAGGTGATTGTCGAGGATGGATCGCACCGAGCCATAGGTTCGTGCGCCAATCTCCAACGCACGGCCGCAAGCGGCATTGACCCTGTCGCGGCCGAAGCTCTTGTTGAGGCGGATGATGCCGAGGCAAGCTCGAAAGCCCTGCTCGGGATGAGGCCTGTCGGCAAGAATGCGCTCGCACAACAGCGCAACATCCGGCCCCATCGCAGAGGCTTCGCGTTGAATCCGTTCAATCGTCCAGTCGGCAAAGCGGCGATGCGCAGAGGGCATATGATCGGGGATCGTCGTGTGCTTGCCGTTGCCGCTGGAGCGCCGGTGAGCGGCAATTCGCTCGCCCTTGTGGAAGATCTCGATCGTATTGGCGGTGATACGAGCCTCGACCTGCTCGCGGGCAAAGCGATAGGGAACGGAATAATAGTGCCGCTCGATCTCGACGTGATAATCCAGCCCGGCGCGCCGGATACGCCATTCGGCAAAGACATAACGTTCGACAGGCAGCGGTCGCAAAGCCGGACGATCAAGCTCCTCGAACAATTGGCGGCGCGTGGCGCCGACACGGCGCAGAACGCGCTTATCATTGAGATCATGGAGCAATTGGCCAATCGCCGCATTGACCTCGGCCAAACTATAGAAGATGCGATGGCGCAGCCGGCCCAACAGCCAACGTTCGACGATACGAACCGCAGCTTCCACTTTCGCCTTGTCCCGCGGGCGTCGCGGCCGCGTCGGCAAGACGGCGCTGCCATAATGGGCCGCCATCCCGCAATACGTCCGGTTGACCTGGGGATCGAAGTGGCAGGCCTTGATGATCGCTACCTTGGCATTGTCGGGAACCAGCAAGGCTGGCGCACCGCCAAAGAACTCCAGCGCCAGGATATGGCATTCAATCCAGTCGGGAAGCGTCTCGCTCCAACGTGCCTGCGCATATGAAAGGCTGGATGCTCCCAGAACCGCCACGAACAGGTGCGCCTGCCGTGTCTTGCCGGACAGCCGATCAACGACAACCGTGACCGTGTCGCCGGCGTAGTCGACGAACAGCTTGTCGCCGGCCGCGTGATCCTGCCGCATCGTCACAGGCAACTTCATCGCCCAGCCGCGGTAGAGGTCACAGAAGCGACTGTAGCGATAGCCCTCCGGATAACGGCTGATGTATTCGTCCCAAAGGATCTGCAGCGTCATATGCTTGCGCTTCAGCTCGCGGTGGACCTGCGCCCAGTCCGGCTCAGGGCTCCGACGATGACCCGTCTTCGTCCCGGCTGCCTTGTAAAGCGCCGCTTCCAGGACTGCATCGCTGATGTCGTCACCCAACGGCCACGATAGCTCCGCAATGGCCGCACGCCGAAGCGTCTCGCGCACCGTCGATGGCGCAGCTCCAACCCGAACCGCGATCGACTTGTGGCCAAGTCCTTGTTCGAAGCGATATCTCAATATCTCGCGGACACGCCGCATCTCCAGTCTCTCCGCAGGCATCCCGTTCCTTCCTCGTCACGTCGAAGGAAGAAACTTCACACCAGCAGAACACCCACGCCAGATGCTTTCCGATGGGGGCGGCATCATCTCGGAATCAGGGGGCGACTATTTCTCGGAATTGGGGGGCGAGATCATTTCGGAATCAGGGGGCGGATTGCCTCGGAATTTGCAAGTTGATACGCCGACTGTCCCTTCGCCGACCGCGTAGCGGCTCCACAACATGGGCTCGATCAAGACCAGCGTAAAGGCGAATTCGTCGGTATCGCCGGGCTGCAGTTCCGAGCCAAACTGATTGAGCCTGTTTGCTGCGCTCCGAAAGCCCGAGCCGAACAGATCCTTTTTCCTTGTTGCGGCGGGGGGCTCAATGGTGCGGTCGAGGATCGCCTGTGTGACGGCACCCTGCACGTAAAGCGCATTCGGGTACGACCAGTTGAGAACGCCACGCTGAAAAGTCGCGGAGTTCGGGTCCTCGTAGCCACATGCCTGCGCAACCGGAGGAGCCAGAAGAAGCGCGACCAAGCCTGTGGCGCGAAGCGTGCCTCGGGGCGCGTTCATGACACCAACCCCGTGGTACGGTCGATCAACCAATAGGCGGCCATCGCGCCGATTGCGTAGGCAGCGAGCACGCCGAGCCGCGCTGACGCCACTCGCACACCTCCAGGCTCCAGGATTTGCGATGCTGTCCACTGCATCATCCAGGCGAGCGTCATCACGACTGCCACGAAGGCCAGTTGCCCGACCTCAACGCCCAGGTTGAAGAACAGGAGCGCGATCGGAATCGCATGCTGCGGCAGTCCGACTTCGGCGAGTGCGCCGGCGAAACCCAAGCCGTGCAACAGTCCAAAGGTGAACGCCACGAGCCAAGGTAGGCGGGCTGTGAGACTCGGTTGCCCTCTCCGGGCGTTGACGATTTCGGCAGCGACGAAAACGATCGAGAGCGCGATCGCCGCCTCGACAGGCGGCCCCGGCACATGCACGAGACCGAGTGTGGCGGCTGCGAGCGTGATGCTGTGCGCTATCGTAAAAGCCGTCACGGTGATGGCCACGCGCCGCCATTCACGCACCAAGATGACCAGCGCCAGCACGAAGAGCAGATGGTCGAAGCCGAACAAAATGTGCTCGACGCCGAGGCTCAGATACGTGAGAGCCACTTTGCCGGTGCCCGGCGCTGCCTCGATCGTGAAGGACGTTCGCGCCGGTGTGAGTCGTTCGGTTTGGGTCGTCCCGGCAAGGTCCTCGACGCGCACGAGCACGTCGGTCAACGTCGCCGACAGGCCATCGATCGAGATTGGCTGGCCGGTTAGTCCTCCTGGTCGCCGGATGGTACGCCGCTCGACATGCGCGCCGCCCGCAAAGACGGCTCGTGGGGCGCCGACATCCTGCGTGCCCGCCGGTAAGCTCAGATAGAGCCCAAGCCTCAGTTCCTCGCCGAGCGCCGGAACCTTGAAGAGCACATCGTAAGTATCGGAGGCGGTCTGGCGCAGTTCCAGATAACCTGGGCGCACCTCGTGCGCCTGGACGGCGGATGAGAACATCACCGCAAGAAGGCCGACGAGGAACAGAGCGCGCCTCACTGCACCGCTCCAGCCGCATCGGCCCGCGCCTCGCGTTTGGCCGGCGGCGTTTCCACCACGACGTCGTAGCGGCCGCGGAGTGCGCGATAGAACTCATCCAGCTTTTCGACGCGACGGGCGTTCGCCCATTCCCGCGCAACCGCCTCGCGGACCGCGGCGAGCTTCGGCAGACCACCCTCGGATCGTTCGCTTACGAACACGAAATGTAGACCGAAGGCGGAGGCAAAGGGACCCTGCCAACTATTCGTGTCGGAGGAAAACAACTCCTCGGCAAAGCTTTCGCCAAAGTCGTTGACGACCTCACTTCGCCGCACAGCATTGAATTCGCTGCCCAGCAGCAAACCGTCGCCGAGCGAGGCCCCTTCCGTCCCGTTTGCATGGGAGAGCGCTGCGGCAATCTCCTGGACATCCGCGTCCAGCGTCTCTCCTCTTTTCGAGCTCAGGAAGACCTGGCGGAACGACACGCTCTGCTCCATCCGGAACTGTTCCGGATGCGCGGCGAGATAGGCGTTGAGTTCGCTGTCGGTCGGTTCGGCAGCCGCGATGTCCTCGGCAAAGAATTCCATCTTCTGCCGGATGCGGCGGCGAATGACGATATCGTCCCGATCGAGTTCGAGTGCCTTGCCCTCGCGATAGTACACTTCGTCGCGGACATAGTCTTCGACGAGACCCTTGAGCTCTTCGGGCGCCGGCTGGCGCTGCCACGTGCGGGCAAACGTTTGCTCCAGATTGGCGATTTGCGCGGCGGAAACAACGATCTTCTGCGGCACCTTAGTTTCCGTGCCGACGAAGACAGCATTGAGGCCGAACAAGGCAGCGCCCAGGATCAGGAAATGCAGCAGCGGCTCCCGGAGCAAGCGCATCATGGCGTGTACCAGATGGGCGAGGTATAGGCCCGCTCCTGAGTGGACATGGGAACGTCAGGCGACATCTTAACCCCGAACCGCTGCGCTTCGTAGGCGGTCCATCGCGGTGTCGGTATTTCTATCACGCGGGCATAATAGAAGGCGGGTTCTGCTGGATCGAAGTCCGGATCGCTCCACACGCCCTCGAGCTCGGGAGAACCGATCGTGTTCTTCCACGTCGCGTTCACCACATCGACGGTGTCGCCGACTGGGGGCAGCTTGCCCTCGTCACCGGGCTTCCGATCCCCGCTCCACACAACATCGTAGACTTTTTCTTGGGTCTTGCCGTCTTCGCCAAGCCAACCCTTTACGATCTGGATCCGGTCCAGGTTGCCGCTCAGTGGGTCCTTCATTGCTGCGACCAAGAAGGAGGGTGGCTTGCCCGTAGTACGCTTGGGTAGATCACCTCCCATCGGAACGCCCTTGGCGTAGCCGGCAGTCGCCGGAAGACGCGACAGAGCGTCGTCCTCGTTGAATTCCCATCCACCGAAGAAACGCACCGTCATTCGGGAGCCGGTCGTGGCGTAGGTTTCCTTGCGCTTCATGGCGTCGAAAATCGCTTCACGCGTGTTGTCGGTGGCCCAGACCCCCGCATATCCTCCAGCGGCTTGCTGCCACCCCTTGATGGTGAACTTTGGGTCCGGCGCCTCAATGACGACGTGTTCCCACCGATGAGGCTCGGGCTCGACGCCCGAGTGCTTGCCGAAGAAATTCTCCTCCTCGACGGCAGCCAGGGCGGTATGGGCATCTGTGCTGCCGACCATACCGAACTTGTAGGGGTTCACACCGAGCTTCTTCTCCAGCATCAGCCCGTTCTTGAGGGCTTCGCGGGCGTATTCCCATTGCAGCATATCAGGCGTCTTCGCCTCGGTGCCGTTGAGGTTGGACTTGTCCCATTTCTCATAATTGGCGAATTCGTCGTTCGGCGAGAGCATGGGGTGCGCTTCTCCGTCGCCCTTGATCTGGGTGACTTCCACAAGCGGTTCGAACCTGACGCGCATCGCTGCCAGCTCTGCAGTCAGAGGCTTGCCCTCGAAGGTCTCAACCGTGAACATGCGCCCGTTGCTCAGATTGCCATTGTGAGGAATGGCCAACACGTCGGCTCCGGTCTCATTCTCGAAATCGGCGAGGTGGTTCCAGAGGTCCTCCGGGTTCTTGCTGTCAAACTGTGAGAAGGGAACAGTTCGGTTGGCCACGGTCGAATCCCCGCGGAAGATCACGTTCCGATGCAGGTTGTAACCGCCGATCGCGGTCCATTCGTAGCCGATAAGGGCCGTAAACCGCCCCGGCTCGTTGTATTTGTCGGCCAGGGCCGTGTAGGCCTGCCATGCGTTCTGCACGGCTCTGTCGCTCTTGATGGGAGGCACATCGCCTGAAAGCGAACCGACGATTTCCATCGCGGTCGCGAACACCGCCTCGTTGTTGCCACTCGTCAGTGTGTCGTACCAACGCTTGCCGGCCTCGGTGGAGAGGATTTCCGGATCACCGCTGAGCAACTGCGGCATGAGGCCGTACATCTCGGCGTGGTCCGAGATCACAAGGAAATCGAGTGGCCGGGAGAGTTTCGCGCGCAGTCCATGGGTGGTTGTGATCTCTTCCCCGCGTGCGAAACGATACGCATCCTCCTGGCCGATCCTGCACATCGTGCCCGCATCGACAGAGACGGCAGTGTGCAGATGCGTATCGCCGAAGTAGACGCGAGTCGGGAAGTTTCGGCCGGCGTAAGGTGAAAACTGCGTCTTGGCTATGTCCGCAACGCCCTCCTTCGTGGGTAATTGATCAGCCCAAGCCGCTGTTGCCACGAAGCAGCCAGCAAGCAGTACGACCCGGCGAAGGGTCGGAGACGTAACGGACATCATGCACTCCTCCGTTATTTTGGCGACCACGTGGCCATCCGAGCGGGCGCGTAAGAGGTTCCGGGAGCGCCTCACGGCGTGTACCAGATGGGCGAGGTGAACGCCCTTTCCTGTGTCACCATCGGCACGTTGTCGGCCATCTTCACGCCAAAGCGCTTGGCGTCGTAGGCCGTCCAGCGCGGCGTGGGAATTTCGAGGACGCGTGCGTAGTAGAAGGCGCGCAGCGCGGGATCGAATTCCGGATCGGTCCAGACTGTGATCAGCTCGGGATCGCCGATCGTATTCGTCCAGACGGCGTTTGCGACATCGACGGTATTGCCGACCGCCGGCAGCTTGCCGTCGGCGCCCGGTCGGCGCTTGTCGGCGTCGCCCCAGACCACGTCGAAGATCTTCTCCTGCGTGTTGCCGTCCTTGTCGACCCAGCCCTTGATGATCTGGATGCGGTCGAGATTGCCGCCGAACGGGTCCTTGAGCGCCGCGACCAGGAACGTGGGCGATTTGCCCTCTGGAGCCTTGTGCAAGTCGCCGCCCATCGGCACGCCCTTGCCGTAGCCGACCTCCGCCGGGGTTCGGCTATCGGCGTCGGCGGAAACGAAGTCGAAGCCGCCGAAGAAGCGCACGAGCATGCGAGAGCCGCTCGTCGAATAGGTTTCCTTGCGCTTCATGGCGTCCCAGAGCGCCTCTCGCGTATTCTCCGTCGCCCAGACGCCGGTATAACCGGCCGCGACCACCTGCCATCCCTTCATGGACCGCTCGCCGAACTTGATCGCGTCTTCGCTCCAGCGTTCGGGGCGCGGCTCGCAGCTCACGAACTTGCAGAAGTAATTGTCCTCCTCCATGGCGGCCAGCCCGGTGTGCGCGTCGCTGCCGGAAGCGAGTCCGAACTTGAACGGGTTGACTCCGAGCTCCGCTTCTAGCTTGAGGCCGTTCTTCAGCGCCTCGCGCGCGTATTCCTGCTCGATCATGCCCGGTTGCTTGCGCACGAGTGCGAGGTTGCCGATATCCCAGAGTTCGTAACCGACGGCGAACTCGTCTGTCGGCGACAGCGAGGGATGCGACTCGCTCTGGCCCTTTGTCTGGATCGCCTCGACTAGCGGCTCCCATCGAATACGTGCCTCCGCCCACTCCTTAGTCAGCGGCCCCCCGGTGAAGGTCTTTAGCTCGAACATTCGGCCGTTGGAGAGGTTGCCGTTGTGTGGGATGGCAAGGAGCGAGCCGCCGGTCTTGTCCTCCCAGTTGGCCATCCACTTCCAGAGGTCCTCCGGATTCTCGCTCTGGAAGGTGGTGTAGGGGATCATCTGGTCGCCCTTGTCGCTACCGTCGCGGTAGATGACGTTGCGATGCAAATTGTTGCCGCCGCCCGCGTTCGACGTCCATTCATAGGCTATGAAGGCGGTAAACCGCCCAGGCTCATTGTATTATTCCATGATCGCGCTGTTCTTCAGCCAGACGGACTTCGCGAATTTGGGATCCATAATGCTGGCCGGAAGCTGCTTGTTGGCCTGCGCGTTGATCAGCTCCATCGTCGCCGCAGCGGCCTGCTCCGGCCCCGCCAGCATCATGTCGTGCCAGCGCTTCTGCACCGGATCGGCCATCAACTCGGGATTGCCGGCCTTGATCTCGGAAATCACGCCCATGCCGTCAGAATGGTCGGTGACGGCGATCCAGTCGAGCGGTCTGCCGAGCTTGGCTGGCTGGCCGGTACTGGACAGAACCTCTTCGCCGCGGGCGAAGCGCACCGCGTCCTCCGGCGTCAGCGTCGCACCGGACATGCCGGCGTCCACCGACCAGCCGGTATGCACATGCTCGTCGCCCCAGAAGACCTGGGCCGGATAGTTACGTCCTGCATAGGGCGAGTAGCCCGGCTTCTTGAAAAATTTCTGCACCGTCGCGGGATCGATCTGGCCCGCGTCCATCAGGGTTTCTTGCCCCATGGCCGACGAGGAGACGACAAGGATAAGCGCGGATACAGCGCTGCACGAAAGACGTGATTTCAGCATGCCCGATCCCCCAACAAGAACCCACGGCGTACCGGAAGATTAAGGTAGCCGCCAAAATGCCCGATCCAAAAGTTCGAAAACGGCGCGGCCGTTAGCCAGCAAGAGGGAGCAGCATATCACTCGGCCTCCTCGATAGCACGCGGCGACGCCCAGAAGGATGATGGTAGCCGAATGTCTCACGGAAAGTTGACGCTGCGATAGTTGGCGATCCGCCCGCCAGAACAACGTCAGGCCGGCCTGGTGGCGCGGATTTGCTTGCTTGTCGCTCAGCTTTCCTCTCCCTGACTGCTCTGAATGAATGCACATGCATGGTGACGGCATCACCCTCTGGTGTCCGAGCCACTTCGGTCGGAACAGGCCGTTCGTTAATGAATGCAGATTTGCCGTCACTCTCTCTTTGGCGCCTCGGCTGTTTTTCTAATGGCCATTCTATGAAGTTCAAGTCGCGGCGATATTGTACTTTGGGGAAGAGTACGTCCTGAATGCGTGGACGGGCAAATGATGGGGACGATCCAACTTTCAATCCGAAGCATTCCCCACGAGCTCGCAATCAACGATCCCAAGGGTCAGGAGTTCTGGTCCGGCCGAAGGGCTGCTACCTGGTGGAGAATTGGGCTCATGAAAGGCAGCTTAGGGTCCATACTTTGCCATAGCTCTTCTCCGAAACGAAGGGCAGAGAAGGGTCGGAAGCGGTCTCCGCAAGCTATTCGGCCGCCACGCCAACTTCGACGGGATCAGGCACCGTCGCGCTGAAGATGTCCATGATGTTGCGCCGCTTGGTCGGAGACTTGTCGCCAAGCTTCTCGGCCTTCATCTCGACCACCTCCCTGAGCTGCGCGGCCTTTGGTTTGAGACCTTCCTCGATGGCCCTTATCCGGGCTTCCATTGCATCCAGGCTTGGAGATGCTTCCGCACCACCAGTGTTTGCAGCTGTCGCCTTAGCGCTCGGGCGCAGCGCCTTTCTATTGACGGTGCGCTTGGCAGGCGTTGACGGCATATCGTCTGCTGCAGGCTCTTCCTTGACCGCAGCCGACTGGATAGCCGCGGCCGCCACTGGCTTTTCTTCCTTTTCTATTGCTGACGAGGGAATTTCGACCGAAGGCTCTCCCCCCTTGGCATATTCCGGAGTTGTCGCCGGAACGGGTTTCGGTGATAGATAATCAACTTCCGGCACCCGCGGAATGTTGGCCTGAGAAAACGCCTCGGCTGATTTGAAGGGCTGCGTCTGGAAGAAGCGAAGCTTTTCACCGAAGATCGGCCGTTGTCCTTCGATGAGCAGGATCATCTTGTTCTCTGGCATTTGCCGGACCTCCTGCGGCATCATCAGATCGCGTTCGCGAATCTGCTCCACCTTCGTGCGGCGAGGCAGGCCCATCAATTCGATCGTGCGGGATTCCGACTGGTAGCGGATGGTGCGCTTTCCGAGCGCGCGTGATGCATACTCGGCCGTGGCCTGATCGTTGGCGCCGAGGACGAGCTGATAGCCACAATTGCCGAGCAGGGAATGCCGGGAGGTTTCGCCATAGATCTCATCGAGGTTCTTCAGATCCTGGATGATGAAGGCGAGCTTGATATTATAGCCAGCCACATAGGGCAGCTTGGTCATGATCTCGTCCATTCGCTTCAACTGCCGGAACTCGTCGAGCAGGAAGTAGACGGGGAGCGAATTGGGATCGTGCTCAAGCGTGAGAATATCCATCACCTGCTGCACGAAAAGCGTGAGGAGAGGGCGCAGCAGGGTGATGTCGGTGATGTTCGGCGCCAGGTAGATCGAGATCGGCCGGCGCTTCATTGCGCGAAGATCCATGTCCGTGACATTGGTCGCGGCAACAATCCTCTCGTTCTTGAAAGGCCGCATCGCCTTTTGAATGTCCAAGAGAGCAGACGCGGCGGCGCGTTCCGATAGAGCGATGTAGGAATTGAAGCTCTCGACTGTGAACTTCGAAAGGTAGGGCTCTTTCTCCTTGATGTATTTCATGAGCGCCTGGAGATCGACGCCGCTATTAAAAAAGGAATTGACCTCGGCGAGGTTGCGCCGGTCTTTGTAGAAGGGGCTTTCCGTGATGTAGCTGATGGCGCCGGCAAGGACCTGTTGCGCGGTCGCTTGCCACACGGAATTTTCCGATGCCGTGTTCTCGGGCACAAGAATGCTGGCGATGTTTTGAATGTCGGTCGTGCGATTGCCGCGCTGCGGCCGGATAAAGTCCAACGGGTTATAGCTGCTGGTCTTTTCGGAGCCAGGCGCGAATAGGAAGACTTGGCTGCCGTTCTCGCGGCGATAACCCGCGGTCGCCTTGAACACTTCGCCCTTGAGATCGGTAACGATCATTGAGCCTTCGTGCATCAGCGCATTGGGGATCACATAGCCCGCGCCTTTACCGGAGCGTGTCGGGCCAATGATCAGATGATGCCGATCGTCCCTGGTGCGGAGTATGTTCCGCCCGACCCGGCCGAAGATGTGTCCCTGTTTGCGGAACCATTTTCCCCGCCGTAGCGAAGCCATGTCCTGAAACGCGGCATCCCCCAATGGGCTGCTCGTCGGTTTCAGTCCGATGCAGGCGACAAGGCCCGCCACCAGCATCGCCGGTACCAGCGAACCAAGCGCGACCTTCTGCAGGGCAGGGCTGGTTTTGTAGTGCCAGAACTGTTGAATCGGAGCGAAGGGATTGCTCGTGATCGTCGTTTCGAGGATCCGACCGTCCTTATAGAAGAGCTGAAGCCCCAGGCCGTACCCGAGCATCCAGACAACGAACGCTATCCCGACGCAAAAGAGCAGGTAGAACGCCTGGAGCTGCTTCGTCATGACTCATCCCGGGCGAAGAAGATCTCAGAGACGCCGCGCTTGCCGCCTTCACGGCGCAGCTGTATGACGATCGGGATGACCATCTGGATATACGACATCAGATCCTGCTTCGAAAAACCCGCCGACATACCGGCTTGCTGCATCATCATGGCGAGCTGTTCATAAGCACCCATCGGCGTATCGGCGTGAACCGTCGACATGCTGCCGGGATGGCCGGTGTTGATTGCCCGGAGGAAGGAAAAAGCCTCTGCACCCCGAATTTCACCGACGAACAGGCGATCCGGCCGCATGCGTAGCGATGACTCGAGTAGGCTTTGAATGGTCACGTCCGCTGTGCCCTGGTCGCCCTTCGACGCGATCAGATGAACGGCATTTGCTTGCGGTGGGAAGAGCTCACGCGTGTCCTCGAGCGTGATGATCCGCTCATGCGGATCGACGCTCTTCAGGCAGGCATTGAGGAAGGTCGTTTTGCCGGAGGAAGTGCCGCCACTGATCAGGATAGAGACCCGCTTGGTGATGGCGGTATGGATGAAATCGTAAATCCGATTGGCGCGCAGATGCCTTATCAGCTCGCGATCAATGTCGCTGAGGCCGCCGACGGCCACAGAGACCTTATCGAGCGAACCGTTGTCGCGAAACTCCTCGAGCGTGAAGTTATTGACCACCTGCTTCCGGATCGAGATCGAGCCACCTTCGGGTGCCGCCGGCGGCAAGACGATCTGGATACGCTCGCCGGTCGGAAGCGCGGCGCTGAGGATTGGCTTCGAGCGGCTGATGAACTGGTTCGTGGCAGCCGCAACACGCTCGCCGATGTTCTGGATTTCATCACCCGTCAGGGCGTTGATTAGATGATGCTCCATGTAATCGGCGCCAAACCGCTCCACATAGACATGGCCCGGTTTGTTGACGGCGATTTCCACCACCCTCGGATCGTCGATAAATTCCCTGATCGGTTCGAGAGCGCGGTTGAGGAAATAATGGGGATCGCGCTTGATCGTAGTGGCGTTACCTCCGGCGACGTTCACGTTGGATCTCCTTCATCGCTTTGGTGACCGGGTCGTCATACATGGCACTGAAATCGAGGTCCTGGCGTACGTAGACAAAGATCCGCTCGCCCTGGCTGACGCTGATGGTGGGAGGAATGCGCAGGTTTTCGCTCAAGGCCTGGTTCGCCATATCCGAGAAGGTCTCGGCGATGGTTTCGCGGGCGAGCTCCTCGCCACGTTGTGCCTCTCTGTTGTTGTCGCCGAACGCCTCGTCGCTTCCGTAGCCGGTCAGGAAGCTGGCGCCGGCGCCGACGACGGAAAGCATGATTGCGGAGCCGAACCGCTCGCGCCATTTGTTGTCGACGTGGCCGGTCAAGCCCGAGCGCCCCAAGCTATCCGTGCCGATGGAGTTGAGGCGCACCGACACGCCGTCGTCGCGAATGAGCCGGGTCCAGATAACAAAAATCCGTTTTTGCCCGCGGGTGATCTCGGACTGGTATTCGCCAATGAGGCGCGTTCCAGTCGGAATGAGGATGCGCCGCCCGTCAAAGGAATAGACGTCCTGCGACGTGATCGCACGAATCTGGCCGGGGAGATCGCTGTTGATCGCGGTCTCGAGGATGCCGGAGATCAACGTCCCCTCCGGTATCAGGGCGTCGATGCGTTCGATTTGCCGAGCCTTTGCGCTCCGATCGGCGAGACTCGAGGCCGCAGCCAGGTACTTGCTGTTGCGGTCCTCGCCAGCGACACTCAGCCCGGAATCGTCCTCGCCTGGAAATCCGCCGTTGCCGTTCCCATTGCCTTTCTGATCAAGCGAGATCAGGCCCGACTTATAGCGTTCGGGAAACTCTTCGACGGGCGCAGCCTCAGGCGTGTATTCAACCACCTCCGGCGGGGGAGGAACCTTGAACTCGGTTGTATCAACGGGCGTTTCTTGAACCGGCTCAGGTGGCGGCGGCAGATTGATGACTGCAGGTTCTATCTCCGGCTTCGGCTCTTCTTGCTCACGCACGAATGACGGCGGCCGGAAGGTGGTCGTCTGAAATTCTTCGTCGCTATCGACGACATCACGCGGCTTTTCTCCTGCCGTGGCAAGCACGAAATAGGCGGCGACAGCGCCCCCCAGGAGCAGGGCAGCCATGCCGATGGTTTGATTGCGTCCAGCGTTTCTGTTGCTGACGGCCGTTTCATCGGCCGCCGTCATGGCCTCAAGTTCGGGACTGCGCTTCATTAATTGCCGCTCCTCCTACGTTTCGTCGCCTTGGCATCAGGAGCCGGACCGAGAATGGCAGGATCCGGAGCGCCGAAGTCGGGCTTGCGAAGGTTAAAGATGCAGGTCCATTGATTGCCCTCGCGCAGCGTGTATTGCGTCGCGACACCATCGACGACGATGTATTCGCCCTCCTTTCGGAAATTGCGCAGCGTCTCGGAAAAGTCGGCCTGGACGGCAAAAATCGCCGGGACCCGGCTGCCGAACTTGAAGAAGGTCTTTTTCCCGTCGTCGAAGATCACCAAGGGCTTCAACGCCGGATCACCGGAAAACGAATAGTCGATGTTGATGTTGGCCTTATCGACATTCGACATGTTCGGGTTTGCCGCCCGGTACTCAGCTTCCTTGCGAAGCGCGGCATTTAGATCCTTCTCCGGATAGACGAAACGGATTCCGAACACCTGCTTGCCATCGGACGGAGCATGGTCGTTGAGCTCGAGGAAATAGATCCTCTTGCTGGTCACAACATTCATGTTGGTGGCGACGTTCTTTGCGATCGGCTTCACGAACAGAATGTTGCCCTTCTCGGAAGGGGCAACCTGCCAACTGTCGGTGTCGCCAAGTGAGATCGTTTCGAACTTTTCGTCCTCATCAAAGATGATCATGGTGGAGATGCCGTAGGTGGCAGCGACCTTCACCACGTTATTGGACTGATAGACGACGCTGGTTACGCGCGAATCGAGGTTGCCCGGGCGAGGTGCCTGCGCAGCATGCGCGTGAGTCATCATCGCGGCCGCGCAGGCCGCGGAAAGCAGGAGGCGTTTGATCATTCTTCACCTCCAGGCGTAACCGTTTCTTGATCGCGACGGTAGTTGTAGACCTGAAAGCCCAAGGGGTTCTCAAAACGCCATTCGTTGGTCGCCGGCGTGTCCGTATAGCGATAGCGAACGACTGAAATGTAGTGACGCACGATCGAATCCGTGTCCGATTTCTCGGTCGTGGAAAAACGGACCAAGGCCGTGCTCGCATTGGAGAAGGTGACGGACTTTATGTCGACCGTGACCTTCTTGTTCTTGCCGAGGACTTTTGCGGGATTGCTGGGATTTGCGGCGCTGTAAAGCTCCTGCAGCTCGCGGGCTGCATCATCAGTGGAGAGTAGGGCGGCGATGCCGAAATTCTGCTCGATCGCGAAGGGGTCGTAGCCTTCGCGAGATCGGATATAGCGCACGACGTTCGCCTGCGTGACCGCCTGTTGGTCAGTCAGCTTGGCAGACCTGGTTAGACCGGTTTTTACCTCCATATAGCCGGTGTTCTTATCGACCTCGACGATGTAGGGCTCAAAGCTCTTCAGCGGAACGAGCATCACCAATGCGGTCAGCGACAGCAGGGTAATTGCGCCGAAAATCAATGTGACGAACCATGCGAGCGAGCGCGATCGCTTGGCCTTTTTGACGATCTCCTGTTCCCAACGATCGCCGTCCTGAAAGTAGCTCCGAAGAGCTGCGTCATTCGTTTCTGCCATTCGATCTAGCCCTTACATCTAGCCCTTAAATTCGCGTCCTCAGCGAGGCATGCTGTTGCTGCTAATGCGGTTCTGCATCGCCTCCGCAGCGGCGTTGCGAATATTGGTTCTCATGCCTTCCTGGGTACGTGCCCTGGCTTGCATCCCGGCGTTGCCAATTGATGCCGCCAGTCGTTGTCCGCCCGACAGGGCGGATACTGGTCCTGATATGCCTGCAAATCGGCCGACGGCGCGCGCAACGTTGCCAATCCCGGCGGCCACGCCACCGGTAATGCCCTGCGCGAGAACCTGAATGTTGAAGAGTACAAATGCGCCCGCGGCGCAAAGCAGCAGGAAAGCGGAAATGTCGCTAAGCTGAAGTTCCCGTTGGTTTGCAGCGCTCGTGACCTTTGTCAGTTCCGGGTCCATGGCTGAGATCAGGAATGCAGCCACGACGTAGACGAATAGCGGGATTAGCGCATACATCAGCACCTGCTGGAACCAGGCGACGCCCATGCCTCTTGTCTGTTCGAAGAGCATGCAGCCGATGAAGATCGGTGCGGTCCCGATCAGCACCCACATCATCACCTTGGCAAGGAGTAGGATCGCCAGAGCCACTGCAATGAAAACCGCCACCGCAAGCATGATCAGAAAACCGATCATGGACGGCAGCACCGCAAAATAACCGGACTGTTCCGCAAAGGCAGAAGCGGCCTCGTTTGCCGTCTTCCAGATCATCGAAAGGCCGTTTGTCGGCTCTGTGATTCCGGTGCCTGTGGCGGTCAGGATCGCCCGGCCGACGTCCTCTGGCGTGTTGTTCAGCCAGGAATAGAAAAGCGTGTTGAAATAGTTCCACTCCCTGACCAGCGCCAGAATGATCAGCATACGGGCTACGCGGCCAATGATCTCGCTGACGCTGACGCGAGCCGTTCCCATGAAAAGCTGGAGGCCGTAGTAGCCCACATATGCAATGAACATGATGGTGAGCAGCGGCACGATCTCATCGCCGACAATCCCATAGGCCCGGGAAGAAAAATTCGCGCCGGTCTGTTCAATTCTGTCCAGCAGATCGCCTAGAAAATCGTGCATCGTTGCAAATTGTCCTTATTCAGCCGCCGTCGCCTCAATGGCAGCGAAGGCGGCCGCTGCGTCACCGTTGACGCTCATCATCGGGCCGCATTCTTGGTGAGGATCCGGCACGTAAGACGTCAGGTTGGCAGGTCTCTTGCAGGGGGCGGTCTTCTCCTTCGCCGCGGTACCGCAGCCGGCCAGGCCGGCCGCGATCAGGACGAGAAACAGAACCTTTGCGGTCGTGGTGTTTTTACTGGTCACTGTAGGTGAGCGCCTTCTTCGAGTTGGAAATGTCCGTCAGGAGTCGCTGGTTATCGGCCTGAAGCGAAGACACGGCGCCGTTCATGACGCCGATCAATTCGTTGATCGTCAGGCCAGCTTGCACCTGAAGCTGAGTGTTCTGATCGATCGATCCTTTGATGTCTTTGGCCTGGCCGATATTTGCGCCCGCCTGCTCGAAAGAGGTGCGGCGAGTCTGGACGGCCTGCTGCGAGCCAGTCACGAGCGCCGCGACACCGAGGACGGTGTTGACCATCTCTTCGTAAGACTTGTCGCCCGAAAACGAGCTGCCCGCCTGCCCGGACAGGTTCTTCACCAGTTGCAGGCCGTTGATGAAGGTCGTTGCGACCTTGGCAACATCGCCGCCCATGCTTCCGAAGTTCGGAACGCCGCCAGACATCAGGCTATCGAAGGACGGCATTTGAGAGACGCTGAAGCCATTGCCGACGGCAAGGTTCTGCATCTGATTGGCGTCGCTACCGCGATCGCCAGTTACCGCCTGTAGGGTCTCCTGCACCGTTTTCAGGACTTCCTTGTTGGTGCCGAGAATGTCGTCTGTGGTTTTCGACGTTCTCTGCGCAATCTCAAGATTGGCAGCGTCGATGACCGGGACTTGCGCGAAAGCTGTAGACGCAAGGGCTATCGAACACGCCGACAAAATCGAAGGCTTCATGGCAGTTCTCCTCATTGAGCGGTCAACATCAGATCTACGTTGGCTTCGCGTTCCCGCTTCTGGACGCAAGCCTTCTCAGTCGGGCTCCATTCAAGCCCCTCGCGAGGATCGCAAATGCCAGTCGTTTTGCGGTCCGTCTCATCGTCATCCTTCTTGAAGTCGCTCGTACGTGATGCGCCTGAAAGATTGCCCACATCGACCGCACTTCGAGAATTCATGAGGTCCGCCATCGTCGTGCCGAGGCGGATGACCTGGTTCATCATTTCGAGGTTGGCATTTCGCGCGCCGGAATTATGGTCCCAACTGTCCTGAATTCTCCCGCTGGACATGGCGCCCAACTGCTGCAGCCAGGAGGCAACATTCCCGCTGCTTTCCCCGATCGCCTC
The DNA here is from genome assembly GCF_017876815.1 of Sinorhizobium meliloti. Lineage (NCBI taxonomy): Bacteria > Pseudomonadati > Pseudomonadota > Alphaproteobacteria > Hyphomicrobiales > Rhizobiaceae > Ensifer > Ensifer meliloti. The sequence continues at coordinate 1,429,461 of NZ_JAGIOS010000003.1, forward strand.
GGACGTCGCCATGGAGTTGATGGTGGAATCCCGCATGCCGGTGAAGGCTGTAGACCCGCCGCCATAGTTCAAAGGGATGTTGGCAACGTCGGAGCCGCCGAAGGCGGGGAGCCACTTTTGGGTGATGTTTGCGACATACCCTTGCGTTTCCTTAAATGGCGGAATGCCGCCATATTTCTGGACGTTGCCAGGTCCTGCGTTATAGGCAGCCAGTGCGAGATTCGCGTTGCCGTTGAAGCGCCGGAGCTGTTGTTTCAGGTAGCGCGCGCCGCCACGAAGATTGTCTTCCATGTCAAATGGATTGACCCCGAGATCCTTTGCCGTACCCGGCATGAGCTGAGAAAGGCCAATGGCGCCGACCGGCGATTTCGCACAGGGATTGAACCGGCTTTCTTGGTAGACGAGCGCCATGAAGAGGCTTTCGTCGACGCCCTCTTCCTGGGCCACTCGCTTCACGAGGCCGGTGATTTCCGGGTTGGCCGTTGCAGCGGAAGCGGCATCACCGCTGCGACCTGGACGATACAATGAGCAGGTCACGCTCTTGCTGACCGTATGACGGTCACTATCCGTCTTCTCGATTTCCGTCGTCGTCTGGTCGCGTTTGGTGTCGGTCTCGAGCACCTCGCCGTCAAGCACCGGCACCTGAGGGTGCGCCGTTCCGAAGGCACCAAGCCACAGCGCAGAAATCACCCACAAAGCAGGACTCTTCCTCATTCGGCCTTCTCCCATCCGCAAAATTTAGCCAGCCAATTTTCAGGCTCGCCGCCATATTGTTCCCGAAGCGCCGCGCACTCCTCGACGGTCTCCTTGCGGCCGGAGAGCACCTTCACGAGATCGGGCATGGCGGAGAGATCGAGCCGAGCGATGACCGAGTCATTGCCGTGCTTGATCAGGAAAGTTCGCTTTTCGGGTGGAGTGTTCTTGATGAAGTTGAATTCCTTCACCGTCAGGCCAAAGCGCTTGATGTAGCTCTCTTCGTCGGCCCGCGGGTTCGGAAAGTGAATGTTCGTCGCCGACTGCTCGATCAGCGTATGCGAGGCTTTTGCCTTGGCGATATCCGCCGCGGACTGGGTGCCGAAGCCAACAATGCCGTTGAGCTTTCGGATGGTTTTCATCTTGTCGACGATGAACGCCGAAAAGGTCTCGTCCATAAGGAGTTGCCAGCCCTCGTCCATGAAGAACATGACCGGGTTCCCGTCGAGCAGCTCGTCAAGACGATGATAGAGGTACATCAGCGCCGGCGTGCGGAGATCCTCATTGCCGAGGATGTTCGTCATGTCGAACCCAAAGACGCTGCGACCCGAGAAAGAGAGGACGTCGTGCTGAGCGTTGAAGAGCCACGCCTTTTCACCTTCGATCCAAGGACGAAGGCGAGAGTGAAGGTCATTGGCATCCGCCCGCGACCGACCCACAAGCAAGGCGGCCAGGTTCGCTAGGTTCCGTTCCGCCGCAGGTTCCTGCATCAGGCGGACGATCGCCCGCTCAAGCGTATCCTCGTCTTCCTGAGTGAAGTCACTGCGATCACCGGAGCGCAGCATTGCCTTCAGGAGGCGAAGGAGAAATTCGCGGTTTGGGCCGGTATTTTCGAGCTGCAGCGGGTTAAAGCCGGTTGGCGTTCCCGGTGACAGCACCTCATATGAACCGCCAATCGCCCTTACGAAGATTTCCGCGCCGCGATCCTTGTCGAAGAACACGGCCTTTGGCGTCGGTGAAACGCGCATCGCCTGTGCGAGCAGGAAGGTCAAAGCGACCGTTTTACCGGAGCCGGTTGGTCCCGTGACGAGGAAGTGCCCGATGTCGCGGCGATGGAAGTTGAACCAGTACGGCGTCTGCGACGTGGTTTCGAGGATCGTGATCGGCAGTCCCCAATGAGTGCGATCGGCCTGGCCCGTCGCGAAATTGTGCATGGAGGACAGGCCGGAAAAATTCGCGCTCGACAACATCGCTTTGCGAGCAATGTAGCTGTGATTGCCGGGCAGTTGCGCCCAAAATCCCGCTTCGAGGTTCAGATCCTCGCGAAGCCAGGTGAGGTTCATGTCGGTGAGGCAAGCACCGAGTTCGGAAACGGTGCGGCTAAGGCCCGGGAGATCGCGGGAGAGGCATAGGAGCGAAAGATGGTGGAAACCGAAGACGGCTTCCTGGTTCATCAGGCTATTGAGCGCATAGTCGATATCCTGTTCAACTGTGCTACCGGACTCGTCCGAGGCTCTGATCTGCCTCTGCAATCGACTAATACGTTCTTGAGCGATCGGCTTGTCGGCGATGGTGAAGGATTGCGTCAGAATGAATTCGTGGTTCACCTGCAGCAGGCCGTCCAGCATTCCCGGCCCGGTGAAGGGCGGATATTCCTTGATGGACAGCAGCGCCCCAAAGCGGGTGTCTGCATAGACGGCCGCTTGAGCTTGCATCGTCCGCTTGCTGAAATGCAGTCGCGACGTTCCGACATAATTGCGAATGCCCATGCGTGGCAGGCGCATCTTGCGCGGCACACCGCAGCTCAGGATCGCATTGAAGAACTCGCAGGGTTCCGAGTAAGGCTCGCCTTTCTCCTTCTCTTCATGCACTTCAATGTTGGCTTCGTCGTCATTCCTGCGACGATAGGTAATTCCGAGCGCCCGGGCTCCATACTTGTGCAGATCGCGGACGATGTTGCCGATCAGCTCCTCGAGCTCTGTAACATCTTCGCGCGTTCGCTGGACCCGAGCGTCCCTGTTTGCCTTGTCAAAGAGCCTCTTCAACGAGTCGCCGACGCCGAGGGCGCCCCGCATCCCAGACCGAACGATCGTCAAATATATTTCATTCGTAAACATGCGCTTGTGACGCAGTTGCCCCATGTAGCGCTTGTTCAACAGGTCGCAGAATGGTTCATCGAACGCGCCACCGATCTGCGTTTCGACCTCTCTCCGGATCACGGTCGACCAAAGAGAATAGCGGCTCGACCCCAAAGCACGGATCATCGTGTTTTGGACGACCGAACGCATGTTGAGCTCAGCCTGGTCCTCCGTCTGAAAGAACAGTCCATCGAGTTTGATCACGCTTAGAAGCGAGCCGTTTTCCAGCCCGATCACTGTATCGGCGACGTGTCGGAGATACGGAATATGAGTCGACATGGGCCGCTCGTTACTGGCGACCCGGCCGAATCCAAGCTCTTCTTTGACGACTTTCAGCATGGTCACGGTCCGTAGGAGTTGGTGCCCCAAAAGCGCTTGTTGGGCGTGCGGGGCGTCTTGCGGGAAGTCACCTGCATCACATCGAGGATCCTGTTGTCCCAGGTGCAGAGCGAGAACAGGACAAGGTAAGCAACCGGCGCGATCAGCAACGCCAGGAGGTCGTTCGTTGCAAGCCAGCCGATAATGGTGACGCCAACGATCAGCACCACCGCCATGTAGGGGACGCCCCAAAGCGTTGGGGACCGGGTTAACCCGATCACCAACGGCGTCAAAGCTGGCTTTTCGTCCTGAAACTCACTCATCGGTCACTGACCGACCGCCGAGATCATCTCGTCGACGATCGCCGGTGCACCAAACACCAGACCGATGCCCATCACGACCGCGCCGGCCGTGAACCACGATAGGCGTCCGGCGAATGTCAGAAACCCAAGGCCGATAACGGCAATGGTCGCGAGCAGGCGACCGAACGGGCCCGTGATGAAATCGACGATCATCTGCACCGCCGTCTGCAACGGCCCGAACGCGCCGCCTGCGCTCTGCGCTAGAGCCACATCGGCCCCGGCGATCTGGACTGCAGCCACGATGCCGAGCGTCGCTGCGAGCTTGAAAGCCTGAGACTTCCTCGTTTGCATTTCAAATTGCATGTTTCTCTCCTTCAAAAGTGCATGACACCGCCGACAAACTTGCCGGTCTTCTTCACGGCGATGACACCGGCGTCGCCGCTGTCACTCGCATCCGAGACCGCCTGCGGAGCGGCGGCCGGCCTCGCCTTGCCTTTTGCCGACGGCATTGGCAGCCCGAGTTGGTAGTTCACCACCTTGGCGACGTATCCGACTGTTTCCTGGAACGGCGGGATGCCGCCGTGTTGGTAGATCCGCTGTTCGCCGCTGTTGTAGGCAGCCGCGACCAGGAGCGGGTTCTGAAACTCATCAAGCAAAAAGCGCAGGTACTTCATCCCGCCCTCGATATTCTGAGCGGGATCACAGATGTCCTTGACGCCGAACCGCGCAGCCGTCGCAGGCATGAGCTGCATCGGTCCGCGCGCGCCCTTTGGGGAATTGCGGCTTTGGTCAAAGCCGCTCTCTGCCCAGGCGATGGCCGTCGCGAAGACTTCATCGACGCGATATTTGCGCGCCGTCTGTACAACCAGAGACTTAACCTCTTCCGAGCTGAGCGGAGACGGACCGCAGTCTTTGGTGTTGTCATCGATCTGCCGAACTGCACCAAGTTGCTGTATTGAGCCCGCGGGAACTTGCGGTTCATCAACCCTGTTCGGCACGTCGTTGGAGGAAGCGAAATTGCTCAAGACTGCATCAATATGATTCATGCCCCCAAAATCATGGGGGCTTTTGTCAGCTTTGTACTGAACCGCATTTTCCTGCTTCACAACGCCATCAGCGCCTAGCACGAACTCCTTCTCTGAGCCGCGCCAGTGCTCATCGAAGTTCGTTGCAAGATCCGCCTGGCGCTCGATCGTCCAAGTGCCTTTTTTTGTTATAATATCTGCAGATTTCGGCCCATCTTGGGCGTAAGAAATCTGAACCCAGCTCGTGCACAAAAGGGCGCTCCCGGTAAAAGCGGTCCAGCTCACAACGCCTGAAAATCTAGCCCTTTTATCCATCGCCGCGCGCCTAACTTGCGGTGTTGTGATCGAAACGAAAACCAACTAAGCTGGTGAAGATGTCGCATCGATTTGGTTCATCGATACAACTTTTCGAGGCAGACTTAAACCCCCTATTGCAGGGGAACGATCGGAAGCAATATGGGTAAGGGCTAGAAAATGAAACGGACCATCATCGCCGCACTCGTAAGTTGTGCAACCGCAACACCTGCGTTGTCCGTCTCGGACATCAACAAGGATTACATCAAATCGCTCGCAGCGCCGGGCAAGACGGTTCTCGTGCTCGAATATTACGACGGAAGCGGAAAGGTCGCCGATCGGAAGGGCTATGCAACAACGGCCGGATTTAAGGCCGTTTCACCGACCGACTTTCGCGTGGATGACAAGACAACACTGCACCTTTTTGGCCTGGAGCCATGCAAGGGCGAAATGGTCAATCGCAGTGAAGACTTCGCCGGGAGCTGCACCGATTATGCGCAGCAACAGCTTCAGATCCTGTTACAAAATCCGAAGGTCGTGTTTTGCCGTGCCTTTGTGAGCGAGCAAGGTTCGCCCGTCCAGAACGCCACCTGCTACGGCTACTATAATTTCCCCGGTAGCCTCGACTCCGTCGATATGTTCGAGGAGCAGCTTCTGTCGCTCGGCGCGCTCCGCCTCGCAAAAAAGCGAGATGGGACTCCCGTTCGTCCGGATCTCTCCAAAGCTGAGGAGATTGGCCAGAAGGGGTCATTCGGAATGTGGGCCGATCCGAGGGTGAAGGGTCAATGAGAAGGGCTCTTTCCCTTCTGTCGGCTCTCTTGCCGACATCCGTATCCGCAGCGCCCGCAGGCTATTTCGATCTTCTTCCTGGCGTCACCCTGGAAACTGGCGAGACGTGGGTTTCCAATGGTGAAAGATTCCGTCTCTACGGCGTCCAGTCCTGTTTGCGCGGCACTGCCTATACGGACAAGCACGGGCAGAAACGTGACTGCGGCGAGGCGTCCCTTGCCGTGCTGGCGGCCTATATCAAAGACACCAAACCTGTTTGCGCCCCGGTGGTGAAGAAAGACGGTATCGCTTACGTCGTCTGCTACGCCACAGTTGGGAAGGAGCGGCTTGATCTGGCAAACGTCCTGATCACGAGCGGATACGCCTTCGCGTCCCTCAACGGTGAGGGCATGCCCTATCACGTCCCCTATGCCGTGGCTGAGAAACTTGCGCGCGATAAGCGTGCCGGCCTCTGGCAGTTCGAAGACGTCCAGCATCCGGCCATTCTCTTGAGCCGCGAGGTGAATGCGCGAACCAAGAAGGCAGATCAATGAAGCGATACCTACTTGCAGCCGCCGCGCTCGCTACGATCCCCCAGGCAGCGACAGCCGCGGATCTCATCAAGACTCCGGCCGCGGCGGCTCGGCCACCGCAGAGATTGAGCGAAGCTCCAATCTACCAAAATCCGGTCTACAACGGCCAAGTCGCCGTCATGGACGGCCGCACCCTGTGGTATCCGCAATATGCGCAGCGCGTTCGCCTCGTCGAGATCGACGCGTGCGAGCTCCCACAGTGGGCGATTGATCCGAAGTGGGTGGATCGCGAGCGGCAAAAGGCGCCGTCACCCGTTCCGTGCGGCCCACTTGCGAAGGCTTGGCTCAAGAGGACCATAGGCAGCAGACCGGTCGAATGTACCGTCGTAGCGTATGGCAATGACGGTATCCCCCAGGCCCGCTGCACGTCAGCCGGCCGCGATATTGCGGTCGAGATGCTTCGTGTCGGATGGGCGCGTGTCGCGTCGCCCTATTCATACAACAGCCAATACCTGGTCTATCAGCAGAACGCGATGGCGGCTCGCTATGGCATGTGGGCCACTTACGTCCTCGACATGAACGAGTGGCGTCGCAAGGCCGTCGACAAGACGCTAGACCGCGAGCCGATCGCTGATTTCAACCTGCTTGTCGAACGGGAAAGAGAAATATCGCCTCCCTTCATCGACGCGCGGAAAAAGCCCAAGAGGACAGACCGATAGTTGCCAGACTTCGCACATATTGCGAGCTCATTCGCAACCGATCCGCTGGCGAGCTTAATGCTCGCCATTCCCTTATCGTTTGCGCTCATCGTCGTTTCGGAACAAATCTGTGGGTGCACGGTCCGTTCGCCCTGGCGCTCCTGATCCTTTCGATCCTCTTTCTCGATCGACGTCATCTGGCGCTGGACAGCTTTCTTGTCGGCTTATTCGCCTTTGCACCGCTTTGCCGGGACATTCCCAACCAGCCGATGCTTTTTCGGATCGGGATTCTCTGGTTTTCAGCCTTCGCGCTCGTTGCCGCCATCATCTACGCAGCAGGCGGTCGAGTGAACCATGCCACACCGCTCGACAAGCTATTCGTCGACCACGCGTCTCCAGCCGCAACCATCATGAGGCCAACTGACATGAAACACCTGCTTTATGCTGCAGCCGGTCTTGCTGCACTTGCCTTCGCCCCCACAGGAGCGGAGGCAGAAGATGCTTCCTGGGGCTGCCAGGTCCTCCTTTGCGCTGCTTCACAAAATCCGTCATGGCAGGGCGTTCCCTATTGCGTGCCCCCGATGAAGAGGCTGATAGCCGCAATGTCGAAGCCGGGATTTGATTGGCCCATTTGCCACGATGCGAAGGCCGGCGAGCCAGGTCGGCAAGAGTTCGAGGACTGCCCTGCAGGGTCGCGCCCCACCTCTAGCAATGATGGGAACGACAACGGCTTGCGCCGCCGCAACGAGGAGGAGCAATGCGTCCGGGTCGTGGACAGATGCGAGAACCGCGGCGAGTACAACCGCCTCTATGGTGACGAGGACGCCAACCAGCGTAATGGCGTGACCGTAAGGTCCATCAGCGGCAACAGCGACGATTTCGGGAATCGCGACAATCGCTACAACGGCTGCAAGGTGCAGGTAACTTCCCCCCGTCCGCGGCGCGCAAATCCCTGGTTCTTCGACATCCCAAACGACAAGGGCGTCAAAGAGCGCTTCTGGTTCAATCTACGCACCTAGCCCTTGCCTAAGAGGAAGAATCTATGCACCAGAACGCCATAATCGCGATCGCAGCCACCCTCGGTATAATGGTTGGCGCCGGCGGCACCTACATTGCAACCTCTGAGCCGAAAGTTGAAGCTCAGGCCATCTCGAAAGCAGAGCTGGTTGCGGCTATCTCCGCTGATCCATCGCTTTGCCCTATTCCGACTGTTGAAGCGCCGACGGAAGCCGAAGCATTGGCCGCCTACCGCAAAGCACATGCGGCGTCTCCTCTCGTTTGGGATCGGAATAATCTGCCGGAAATCTCTCTGGCGCTCGGCCAATGTGACAAGGCCGGGGCAGGGCCAGGCGTCGCTTGCATGACCTCAGTCAAGATGGGACCCGAAGCGCGGCCTATTGATCGAATCGTCGGCTTCGCAAAATCAGCATCCGGCGAGTGGATCGCCACCATCAACTAAGAAAGAAGCCGCCCAACAAGGCGGCTTTATTCTTCTGCCCTTTACGCTCGACCCAGCACATTGCCGGGCCAGGGCAGAGGCCTACTCCATAGGCTCGGTCGTGCTCAAGACGGCATCCATTTCTTTCGGCTTGAGCGAGCCTCGCGTCGCGAACAAATACGCGGCCAAGTGCGTCAACTTTTGCCATCCTTGTTGATCGTTGCACGGCCGGTGGTTCACGATCCTTAGCCTGGCGGCCTCTTCCTCTTTCGTCACCTTGAGCAGAGCCTTTGCGTAGACCACGTTGGTTACATCGCCAGCCGCGCGGCGTTCATCCCATTCGTGCACCGCCTCAGAAGTCGCCGATAGCGCCGCTATATGCCGCTCGATCATCGTATCCAACGACACGGTGGCTTCCATTCCAAAATCCTCTGTCATCGCACCCTCAATCCCAGGTTCCGCGCTAACTGCTGGACCTCCCAAATCGAAGGGAGAGCAGGCCCGCTCCTGCTCCCGAGCTCGTGCGGAACAGCGGAAGAGAGGGGGACAAGCGCTAAACCGGAGGGGGATCACCCACCCGCCGGGCCGTGTCGGCGCAGCCGTCCGGTGCTGCAGGCCATCGGGCCGAAGCATGGGGAGACCGGTTTAGTGCTTGTGGGGGAGAGAGGGCAGGGCTCTCTCTTCCCCTCTCAGAAAGTTCAAAATATGCGGCCTTCGGCCGTTATTTCGGTGCAATACGGAGAGGTAGTTTTCTCTCTCAACATACGGCGATCGTACCGAGCTAATGGGCTTGCCTCAATGACAGACGGTTCCCCCAATTTTGCCGCGAGCGACAAAATCGGCTCCCCCATCTGCCCTTCGGGCCAGCGCGATCATTGACACAAGCCCATTAGCTCGGGGCTCAGCCTCTGTTTTGAATCAGAGGAGCTGACGATGACCACTTACGAGCACATTGAGGAATTGCGGGCCGAGTTGGCGGCATCCATCGACGCCGGCGAGCGTCAGCAGATCGCGGCCGAGCTGGAGCGCGCCGTCGCGCAGCGCCAGCAGGAAGAGGCCGCATTCGACGCGCTGATCAGCGTTGAGCCGCCTCACTAGGCGGCTCGCGATCTTTCCTGAGTATCACTGTAACGGCGGCCGACGCCAACTGCATATTCGCCGGGCCGATCATTTGTCCGCACACGATAGAAACCGCTTCAAGCTCAAACCCGCCAATAAAATGTAAGGCGGCATGGCGAGCGAATAGTGACCGCAGTTCAGTTCCAAAACATTCGGCCTGACTCCGACGTCCTTCAGCTTCTGAATGAGGCGTCTGGATAGGGCGGGCAACACCACCTTGTCCCGCGTAGCCAACACGACGTGAAGTTCGAGATCGGGCCGTGCCAGATTATGCGCGTAATTCTCTAAGTTGAGCGGACCCCATGCCCTTCGGAGATCGGTAAGCTCAATTACAGGCTCAAGGCTATCGCGTATCGATCGGGTCGCGCGCCCCGTCCAAACCATGTCTGCGAGACTTCCCGCCGTCAAAAATAACGAGGCCTTCGATACGGCCGGATCATGCGCAGCGATCAATCCCGCAACCCAGGAGCCAAGGCTCATGCCGAGAACCGAGACCTCTCGATAGCCTTCGCTCTTCAGCCAGCGGACGAGCTTTCGCCCATCCCATACGGCCTGCCTTACAGACTGGATCGTTCGGCCGAGATTCGAACTAAGCATATAATCGGCGTACAGCGAGCCGGGACGGCTGCGCTCGAAGTGATAAGGCATAGCAATCTCGACAACCGTGATTCCACGCTGCGAGAAAAACTTGGCAATCTGACGATTTCGGGTGCTGGCATTCCAGTGATGAAAAATCACCATTGCCTGATCGAGCGAGCCGCTCTCGGTGATTTTTGCCCAAACGACGTTGTTCTCTTCGACGTCAGTAGAAATGTCTGATGGAAATTTGAGCCACCCATCGTGCCTTTCAAAGCCCTGACCGCTCCCGCTCGGCGGTTCGAAGAAGCTTGGATCGGACACGGCCTTGTCCGCCAGGACACAAAATTCATCGAGTGTTTCGACCTTCTTCGCGCTTGGAAAGGCGCGACCGGCGTCAAGGACGAAAGCGGTTGTTTTCTTCGCTTCCTCACCGCGTCGGGCCCGCCGCTCGTCCCAACGATCAAGCCAACTATGATACACTTTGATTGCTTCCCAACTCGTCTGCGCGCCACCGCCCGAACTCTGGATCAAAGAGGCCGTACGTCGCGAGCAGCGTTCCAGTGCCCAGGAGGATCGAAAACCCGTCAAATGCATCGATCAGCAAGTAGCTGGCAAAGAGTAATGCTACGACCGCCGACATCTTCCACAAGGGCGCATGAAAGCGCTTTCCGAACCGGATGGAGCCGTACAGAAAGCCAACACAGGACGAAATAGCGACAAGGAGACTGCTGTAATGGGTCGGCATTCGATAGCTGAAGCTGTTGCTATCGTTTCTCTGCCCGTTCAAGACTGAAGACATATCGTTGGCTAGCCAGGTCAGGATATCTTCGCCGTTCGAGGCCAGGTAAGCGCTTTGAGCCTTCATGCATATGGCGACTAGAACACCCAGGACCGTACACCGAAAGATTCCCCGCATCACCCTGAGGCCGATTTCGCCGCCCGCGCGTCGATATTCCTCCAGGCGCATCTTCGATCCCTCTTCAATTTTCCCAAGATCATGGAGGATCGTATGAAGCAGGATGAGGCCCGCGAAGAGCAGATAAAAGCAAAGACACATGTAGAGGTAAGCGAGACCAGTGAACACAACGGTCATCGGCACCGATATGACTTCAGGGCGCACAATGGCTAACTTGCCCCAATCTACCGCATAGTTGCCACCGCCGTTGATCAACGGGATCAAGCACACGCCGATCCACTGGAAAAGACCGGCGAACAACACACAGATCAGAAAAACGGCCCAGTATGTATACGAAGAAGCCTCAACGTTGCGCGCCCAAGCATCGTCGCTTTCCATCTTCTCGCTATACCCTGTCAGCCTGAGGCGTCCTTCGTCTTTCCAGAAGACCAGCAGCTCCGTCACGAGCGCAAAAAACAGGGGCAAAAGCACCATGAAAAGGAATGTCCAATTCGGCGCCCAAAGAAACCCAACCTGCTTAACGACACCATCCGCGCGGCCATAAGTGGCGCTGTGGATCCCCACAATGTACGACAAAAATCCAAGCGCGGAGGCACCGGCAAATACCGAGGCGGGCAAGTTCAAGGGCGATCCACGGGTGAAAAGCGCCTCCGATGTTCTTGCCAAGTTGAAACCCTGTCGGCCCGCAGGCCGTGTCTGATTATCGACCATCACAGGCGGCGGCATGTCTGGAACCCGCAGCGCCGTGCTGCTACCCGCCTTCTTTGAATCTCGCCTCTTGGCGGTTAGCCGTAATTGCGCCGCGCTGAGCTCCATCTGCCATTCGCTGGTCGCTTCGGGATCGTCGCACCCAAAGATCCGCGCCAGCCAACGAATGTTGGAGGTGCTAATCCCCTTCTCGTTCTGTTGAAACCAGAGCTGGACCGTCCGCAAATCGACCCCGATCCGGTTGGAGTCGATCTGTGAAATCGCCTCTGCCAAAAGCTCCGGCGTCCATGGGCCTTGGGGAAACCCGTCACTGCCTAATGGCCGGCCTGCTCCCGCAGCGGCTAACTGCTTGAACAGTTCCTTGAAATCGCTCCCGTCCTTGGGCGGTGCGACAAAAATCTTTCCGTTCTTTTCCAAAGGCTTATAGGCCCAAATTTCGTTTCGGTTCGTATCCTATCGTGCCTTCAGCCTCAATCAATGGTCTTAACGCCCGCAATGCAACTTGATCGGTGAGGCATTCCATCATGCTATTGTTGTCGTCATCCAGTTCGCGTTCGTCCCGTGACACCGGCGACATTTCTCCGAGCCCGAGCGCGGCTTTGAGTGCGTCAGCGCCGGATCGCAAGGTGGGACAAAAAGAAGAGGGCGGGGCGGAAACTGCGATTTCCCTTTGCGAGTTGATGGAGCGGCATATAGCGGCACAACTCGCGACCGCGGACGCCGTTCGTGCGTGGGATGAACCCAGGGCGGCCAGCAAGGTTACGAACGTAGCCTATGCAAACCGACTGTTAGATGTTGCGCGGGATGAAGAAGCCTGCCGGCTTGCGATCATCAATTACAGGCCGCGGGGCGATCGGGAATCGAGGCTGAAGCTGGCCTATATGGCAGCTTACCTCATCGCGACACGTGGCACCCTGCAACCCAGTCAGATGAATGCCGTCTTGGAAGACACTCGCGATCGGCCAAGCACATCGGTTTCCTGAGTCTCCTTTACGCCGGATTGCACAATAGTGTGCTGAGACCACACTGCTGTCGATTATGCCGGGGCGATGTCCCGTATCGACCATTGCGTCGAACACGAGTCGTCACGCATTGCGGTGTGACTACTAATGTAAATGCAACAAGGGCTTAAAGGCTGCCACAGGGCAGGAGATCAGTCCCTGGTCAGGCGTGCTGGTCGGGGTTGCTAAGCCTGTCCGGGCGGATGGCGACGCTGTAAAGAAGGTCTGCTCCGCGCCATCAGCGGGCCATCCTCAGACGGCGATTCTCTGCGCGAACACCAAACAATCGGGCATCAGCGTATTTAGCCCTTCAACCAGCATGTCCGACACTTCTGCTAGCGCGCCTACCGGCATTGTCTCAAGGCTTTCCAACACAAACCACATGCGGCCATCGACTGCCTCCAGTCGGGTGCGCGTGCCCTGCCGCCAGTTCCAACGCCGGCATGTGACGCCCGCATCGTCTCGCCAGATGACCTCTCCCGGGAGGGGATTTTCGATCACCACTTCGCCATTCATGACTGTTTCGAATGGTTCGCTTCCGTCGGCCACGGTAAGAAGCGGACGCCCAGCATAGGCATCGTAGTTCTCGCCGCCAACGGGAATGGCATATTTGAGACTGACGGCGTTATAGAGATCGACGATAGGATTGATCGAAGGAATCATTCCGTCCTTCAACACCCGCTTTCTCAGTGCTTGCGCCGAACAGGGTGTCCGATTGGGCTTGGCTCCAAACCGGGTATAGGCGTCGGCCCAACTGGTCAAATGGGCGTCCGCCCATGCTGGGCCGCCCCGCAAGACGTAATCGCAGGCATCCGTCAGAAGCCCCGTGTGAAGGCTTCCTTCTCCGGCATTTGTTGCGTCGACATGAATGCTCATCGCTCTGAAACCGGGTGCGATTTCCTTGATCCGTTCGTCGATCACGGGCGATTCAAACATCTATTGCTAACTCCAGAATTCCATTCAAGGGCCAATTGCTCGTCTCAGACCGGGATCATGTCAGAAACGATCTGATCGGTAGGGCTGCGGCTATCGGCAAGTCCGTGTTTCACCCCTTTGCGATCGGCCCCAGGGCGATTTTGGCTCATCTTGCGCTTCCCCTGCAGCGAAACGACGGGCATGCGAATACCGACAATGCCGCGAAGCTGAGCCTTGATGTAGGCTTCGGGAGCGTCAGTGACTGCCCAAGGTAGCGAGCGTGACGCCTCGTGAATGCCCGTGAGGCGCGACACCACCTCGAATAGTCGTTCGGCTTCTTCGAAAAACTCAACCGGCCCGGTCGCATGAACGGCTGTGTAGTTCCATGTTGGGACTACCTTCCCATGCTCGGCTTTTGAGGCGTACCAGGACGGCGTCACATAAGCGTCCGGTCCCATAAAGACCGCAAGTCCATGTCCGACGACAGGAGCCTGCCACTGCGGGTTCGGTCGCGCCAGATGCGCATAGAGGACGCCCCTTTCTCCCTCCGCCTCATCGAGGAACATAGGTAAGGGGGTGGCCATCGGACCACCGGGTGTAGCCGTCACGAAATTGGCAAGACGACATTGCCGCATCATTTCGTAGAGCTCGGTCGTGTCTTCCACGGCGAAGGCTGGCGGGGTGTACATAAGCATCTCCTTGACGTGAGCTCATTATTCACATCAAGGTGGCACAAGATACACCGCCACTTTTGGAATATCTCATTGGTCCAGTTAGTGAAGGGCTCACGAAAGAGCGGCGCGACCCGCCGCATTTACCTGTCTTTGCGCGACCAGATTACGTCTGGCGTCTACGATGCGGGTGAGAGATTGCCCTCGAGCCGCGCGCTTGCGGGCGAACTCGGCGTTTCCAGGACCACGGTGACGGCCGCCTACGACCAGCTGATCTCTGAGGGGTATATTACGGTGCGGCAGGGCGCCAAGCCCACGGTCACGTCCGAGGGACGACATCCGTACACCAGACCCGCATCGCAAGCACAGGAACCCACTCCCCAGGTGTCCGCCTATGCCTCACGTGCAATGGCATTGCCGAAGAACATCAGCGCGGAACAGGCGGCGCTTCAATACGACTTCCGGTACGGCGACATTGCTTCGTCGGACTTTCCCAAGCTGGCTTGGCGGCGCGCCCTGAACGCGGCAGTTCTGGCGTACCGAGAACGGCTTGGCTATGAGCATCCAGCCGGTAACCTGGCACTTCGTCGTGCGCTGCAAGGCTATCTCTGGCGAGCCCGTGGCATTGAATGCGATATCACCCAGATCATCGTGGTCAGCGGTTCCCAGCAGGCGTTGGACCTGTGTGCGCGGGTGTTTGTCGATCCGGGAGGCCAGGTTGTCCTCGAGGAGCCCTGCTACGCGATGGCCCGCAACGTGATGCTTGCAACAGGAGCAATGCCTGTCGCCATCCCCTGCGACAAGGATGGAATGGACACCTCTCGGCTTCCCGTTCCTAAGGACGTAGCCCTGGCATTTGTAACACCCAGCCATCAGTTTCCGCTGGGCGGCGTTCTACCGTCCGGACGTCGCAAAGCCCTGATCGAATGGGCGATCTCCGGCAACACCTACATCATCGAGGACGACTACGACGGGGAGTATCGATATGACGTACGTCCGATTCCGCCGCTGTGGATGATCGGTCAAGGTCGGGTCATCTATGTCGGCACCGTATCCAAGACGCTGTCGCCAACGCTCCGCCTTGGTTACATGGTGCTGCCTGGCACGCTTGCGGAGCCCTTTGTCCGATGCAAGCAGATCACCGATCGACACAGCTCGAGCTTCGAGCAAGAGGCTCTCGCTTCGATGATCGAAACGGGCGCATATGAAAGCCACGTTCGAAAGATGAGGCGACTGAACGCCGAAAGGCGTACGGCATTCCTGAATGCAATGGCCGAAGCGTTTGGCGACGAGGTCGACATCGTTGGCACGTCGGCGGGCCTCCATGTCGTCGTGTGGTTCAACCACCTCACTGGCAGCGATGAAGAGCGTTTTGCCGCCTCCGCGAGGCAAGAAGGTGTTGGCATCTACCCAATCTCGCGTCTGTATGCGGCCCCAACAGATCAACGTGCGGGGTTCATATTCGGATACGCCGGCTTGCCCGTTGAGCAGATTGGAAAGGGTGTGAATGACCTAGTACAGGTCTACCGATCCAAATTCCGATCGGCATGACCGGTTTGGGCCGTCCCCGTCATGTCGCGCGTGAGGGTAAATCCGTCCTGCTGAAGGTGGTCGTGGCACATCAACAGAGATTTATGTCGTCCCGGGTCGAGGGTCAGATTGCTCGAAGGTGAAGGAGGTCAGGAGGTTTGTGACAATATTGGTCGCCTTCTCCTTCACCAGAGTTTCGGTCCATTCATTCGTTCCCCGCAGCCTGAGGTCGCTGTAGATGCTGCCTACCGCACCCTCTTCGATACGCTTTATATGTGCCGTGAAGGCGACTTCACCATGAGATTGATAGAGGTCACGGACGACCATGCGGAGGATTTCCTGCATTGCGATCTGCCATGCCGTCGTGCTTGCCTGAAGTTCGAGCGTATCGTCTGCCATGGGATTTCCTGCATTGGGTGGATCACCTGGGTGCGTGGTGAAGCTGGCGACCACGCCTATTTTGCCCGCCTCGTGATGAGAGCTGAGGTTGCTCTCGCACGGTCATCCGACTCTTTTGCCAGCCGGGCTTCCCGCAACCGAGCAGTTTTGGCATCGCGGGCCAGCGTTACGAAATCTTGCTCTTCCACTGCCTGGTCTCTGGCGAAGAATTGGCTTTGAACCTTGTTGAAAGCGCTTTCCGCCCGTTGACGAGCCTTACTGAACGTCTGTGCCATAGGTTTTCTTTCTCGGGGTCGGCCGTTCCATCGGCCAAAAAAAAGCCGGGCATCACGCCCGGCCTTGGTTGGTTCATGCCCTCGACAGTGCCAGTACATCCGTGGTCAAGGAGAGCAGGTACCGATATTAGGCAGCCTGGAGATTGCAGGCCGACATCTTGCCCGACTTATTGTCGCGCTCCAGCTCGTAGCTGAGCTTCTGGCCTTCGACGATTTCGCGCATGCCTGCACGCTCGACGGCCGAGATGTGGACAAACGCGTCAGCGCCGCCATTGTCAGGCTCGATGAAGCCGAAGCCCTTGGTAGAATTAAACCATTTAACTGTGCCAGTGGTCATGATGAACCCTTTCGTAGCATTGGTGATCGACCGCGATGTTGGTGACATCGTGGATGGTGATAGCGATATTTTTAAAGGAAAGGTTCGTTCAGGCGCGGTGCCAGTCGCGCGGTAACCAAAGCTCAGCAAGAAAAAGATCGATAAACGCCAGATAGTGGTTCGCAATCAGAATGTCAACCAATAGTTTTGATGACGTAGCGCTAAAGGCGGTCACAGGTGCGGCGAAGCTAAGCGCAAACCTTCGTTCGCTCACATGCAGGAGCGACACGTTCGCCATCAATCCTGCGCCGGCTCCCACGGCTCGACTGGATTGCCCTCCGGATCATGAATCCGGGCAAAGCGACCTGCCTCCGAGTTCCACTCATTCAGGTTTCCAGCGCGATTCCACTTGCCGTTAGGCTGGCCACCAGCCAATCGAGATCATCGGCTCGGAAATTGACCATCCATTGTTGTTCCGCTCGACCGAAAAGTCCGTGTCCTTCGAGAAAGGACCAAATATCGTCATCCCCGCCTCCTGCCGCCATACCGACTTGTGCAGGTCGTCAATACCGAGATGCTTTTGATACCATTCGGCCAGGCCAGCCGGGTTCGCCGCCCAAAAAACAGACCGCCGATTCCAACGGCTTTTGGCATAGAGCTCTCCTCATCTTGAAACAGAACAATGCAGCTCATTGGGCGCACGTGCAATCTGAAGATTAGGAGGGACGTGGTGTCCGCTTCGGGCGAATAGGCGCGGTGACGCAGAAGCGCCAGCAGCAGTTATCCCTCCGGAAGGGTAGGGGAAACTTAGGTTGGGAAGTTCTCATCCATCCACGGACGAGCGAGCACGAGATCGTCGTCGTTTGCGGCCCATCCATGGCCCGAATCGAGCGCGTGGTGAGTAACCACTGCGATCGCTGCGATGAGCTGTTCTGCGACTTGGGAGGCGTGTGCTGTGGTTCTCTCCTGTTGTCACGCAGACCCGAAATGATAAGCACAGGCTTGCCTGACAATTCGGGAAAAGTGAAATCATCTGAGATTGGCTGTGGCCGTAGCAATATAGCTCCCACGAAATTTTCCGGTGCGAGCGCATGGAGAATCTAATCCAAGTGCAACAATGACGGGTGGAGGGTAGGGGATTACCCGCAATCGCGCAAATGGGCCATGAAGACCTCGGCGGGCGTGCGGTAACCAAGGCATTTCCTGGGCAGTGAATTGAGATGGTGGGCGAGGGCGACCAGTTGCGGCTGGTTGACGGCGGACAGGTCCGTATCGCTCGGCACAAAGCGACGGATGCGCTTGTTGGTGTTCTCGACCGCGCCTTTCTGCCACGGTGAATTCGGATCGCAAAACCAGCTCCTGGCGCCGAGTCCATCTTCCAAAGCCTTGAAACCGCGAAACTCGGTACCACGGTCGAAGGTGAAGCTCTGCCGGGCAAAGGCGGGTAGCGGTGAGAAGGCATCGATGATCTTGTCGATGAGCGGACGAGAGTGACGGCTGCCATTCTTGATCATCACCGTGTAGCGGCTCTTGCGCTCGACCAGCGAGGTGACATTGGCTTCACCAAGGTCGCGCCGGAAGATCAGGAGATCACCCTCCCAGTGGCCGAACTGAGAGCGATCGGCAATGAAATCAGGGCGTTGGCTGATCCTGCAGTCCAACGGGATCGAGCCGTCACGGGGTTTGCGGGAGCGGCGTGGGCGGCGCTTACGACGGCCTTCCGGCAGATGCTGATAGAGCTCCAGCGCATAATCTTCCTTGCTATAGATGAAGCGATAGATCGTCTCGGTGCAGACGCGGACGGCGCTCACACCATCGGCAAGCAGACGGCCGGCGATCTGCTCCGGCGACCAAAGTGCCTTCAGCTGCTCGATGACCAGTTCGCGCAATTGCGGGTGGCGGCTGAGCTTGCGCAGCCGTCGCCGACGCTCCTTCGAGATGTCGTTGGCGATACCGCTGTAATAGCCGCTGTATTCCGGAAACTCGGCATCATGAAAGGTATTGCGCTTCAGTTCACGATAGATCGTCGATCGATGCCGACCGAGTTGGCGGGCGATCTCACCGACAGGAACTTTGCGTTCCACGAGCTGATGCAAACGTCGTCGATCGGAAAGGGTGAGTTGCGAATAGCAAAGCGACATCCAAAAATCTCCAAGGCGAAGCCTTTGTTTTTATTGGCATGTCGCACTTGGAAATAGAATGTACCCGGCATTGATGCTGGTCGGTTTGCGAGAGAGACTCATTCGCAATCGAACGCAGCTCGCCAATGCCATACGCGGGTTTGCCATGGAGTTCGGCATTGCTGCGGCCAAGGGCATGTGCCGAATCGAACCGTTGCTGGAGCGGATTGCGGCTGATCAATCCCTGCCTGCATTGGCCCGCGAGCTTTTTGCCATGCATGGCGTTGAGTATCGCCGAAAAGAAGGCGGTCGAGGAAAAACTGACAGCGTTGCATCGCTCCGATGAATTATGTTGTGTGAACTTGCAAGGGAGAACAGATGGTGCGATCGATCCAAGACGCGTGACACTCCGTCAGTTCCAGTGGCCTTTTAGGTCGTTGCCGTGTTAGGAAGTAAGCGCCGTCTCCGCCCCATTGGATAGGCTGTATTTTGAGGCTGGCTGGGCGTGCGAGAAGGTTTCCAGGACTATCTGGAGATTTGCATGGCAGATGATGGATTTGTTGGGCGCTACGAAGTTGTCGAGCCGCGCCGCGGAAACCGGCGTTGGCCCGATGATGTGAAGGCGCGGATTGTCGCGGAGAGCCTTGAGCCGGGTGTTCGAGTTGTTGATGTCGCGCGCCGTCATGACGTTGTTCCGCACCAGCTTTCCTTCTGGCGTCGGCAAGCGCGCGAGGGCATTTTGGCGCTGCCTTTTGAGTCTATGCCGGGCCTATCGGAGAGCGGCGATGCCGAGCCTGCATTTGTGCCTTTGGCGATTGCGGCAGAGCCGAGCGAGGCTGTGAATGTTTTGGCGCCGCTGAAACTGCGGGAGGCGGTTTCGTCAGTCTTGACGCTCACGATCGGCCCGGACGTTGTGATGCGGGTTCCCGGCGATGTATCGGTTGAACGTGTGGCGGCCCTGGTGCGCGCCATTCGAGGGACGGCATGATCGTCGCGGGCCAACGACTGCCGATCCTGGTTGCAACGCGGCCGGTGGACTTCCGCTGTGGGCATCAGGCGCTGGCTCTGATGATGCAGACCGAGTTGAAGCTCGACCCGCATTCCGGGGTGACGGTGATCTTCCGGTCGAAGCGCGGTGATCGTCTGAAAATCCTGGTATGGGATGGCACCGGCATGGTGCTAACCTACAAAATTCTTGAACATGGAAGCTTTGCCTGGCCCAAGGTGCAGGATGGGACGATGCGTCTTTCCAGGGGGCAATACGAAGCTTTGTTCGAAGGTCTTGATTGGCGACGGGTCATGGCGCAACGGGTGACCGCGCCGTCGGCGGCAGGGTAAATATACGGCTGCCTTTGCATTGTTTTATTTGGCTTTTTTGTGCTGCCTTGCTATAAGGCCGCATGTCGTCACCCCTTGATCTCAGCCTGTTTCCGAACCTTCCGCCCGAGGTGGTGAAGGCGTTTGCGGCGATGCAGTTCGAGCTGTCGGTCGAGCGTGCTGCACGTCAGCATGAGCAGGCTGTGGTTGCCGAAAAGGATGCGTTCATCGCCGAGCTGAAGGAACTGGTCGAGAAGCTTGAAGGTCAGGTTCACGACTATCGGCGCACGAAGTTCGGGCCGAAATCGGAAAAGCTCGATCCGGCGCAGATGGAACTGGCGCTGGAAGACCTTGAAACGGCAATTGCCGAAACACAGGCGCGGATTGCCGCCGTCGAGAAAAAGATCGAAGCCAGCGCATCTGATCCGGAAAAAGTCGCTCCTCGCAAGGAGCGTAAGGCCCGTGCACTGCCCGAACATTTGCCGCGGGTCGAGCGGGTGATCGAGCCTGAGAGCATCGTTTGTCCCTGCGGTTGCGGCAACATGGTCCGGATCGGCGAAGACCGGACGGAACGGCTCGACCGGATTCCGGCGCGCTACGAGGTGATCGTCACGATCCGCCCGAAATACGCCTGCCCCAAGGGTCGAACGGGCATCGTCCAGGCCAGAGCGCCGGCGCATCTCTTAGAAGGGAGCTGGCCGACCGAAGCCCTTCTGGCTGAGATTGCCGTCTCCAAGCATTCCGAACATATGCCGCTCAACCGGCAGGCCGAGGTCATGGCGCGACACGGGGTGCCGATAGACCGCACCGTCCTGGCCGATTGGATGGGCAGGACGGGTGCTGCGATCGCGCCGGTGGTCGACCATATGGCCAAACGGCTGCTGTGGGAAAGCACGCGGCTTTATGTCGACGAGACAACGGCTCCGGTGCTTGATCCGGGGCGAGGCAAAACGAAGACCGGTTATCTATGGGCCGTGTTGCGTGACGATCGCGGCTGGAATGGCTCTGCGCCGCCAGGCGTGGTGTTCCATTACCGGCCCGGGCGTAAAGGCGAATATGCCGCTGAAATCCTCGACGGGTTTAACGGGACAATCCAAGTGGATGCCTACGGTGGTTACTCTCACCTCGCCACGTCGGACCGGGTGGGTGGCGATCCCTTGAGGCTGGCTTTCTGTTGGGCGCACGGGCGCAGAAAGCTGATCAAGGCCACGCCAAAGAGTGGATCGCCCATCGTCGACGAGGCGCTGGTGCGGATCGCCGCGCTCTACAAGATCGAAGACAGCATCCGTGGCTCAGATCCCGAACATCGCCGGGCAGTTCGACAGGAGCTGTCCCTCCCGCTGGTGGACGCGTTCTTCACCTGGCTGGCAGCGCAAGCCAAGCGCATCTCACGCAAGTCTGACCTCGGAAAAGCCCTGGCCTATATGCTAACGCGGCAGGACGGCTTCCGGCTGTACCTGGACGACGGCCACGTCGATATCGACTCCAACCTGGTGGAAAACGCGATCCGCCGACCCGCCATGAACCGCCGCAATGCGCTCTTTGCGGGGCACGATGAAGGGGGCCGCAATTGGGCCCGGTTTGCCAGCCTGATCGGCACTTGTAAAATGAACGGCGTTGAGCCCTACGCCTATCTGTGCAACCTCTTCACCCGCCTCGCAAACGGCCACCTCGCCAAAGACATCGATGCCCTGATGCCATGGGCCTATGCCGCTCGCATCCAGGCCTCACAATGAGCTCGTCAGATACTCTTCGGTGAGCTCATTTGACGGCCCGTCGATCAACCTCAGATCGCCGCAACTGAATAATCGATGGGGCGTGGACGCCGCATACGTTAGGAACGCGCGTTGCGGAAACCATCTTGGCCAGTGGTCATGTGCGACCACACACAAAGGCCGTACATTTGGAAGCAAGCGATCCGACCAAAAATATCTGCAGAAAACCCTTGCAACAGGGAGCCGTCCACATATGGAACTACGCCGCCTGAATGGCCGCGGCTTGTCGCTTACGCTTGCTCGCTATGGCAAGCCGGAGAGCTTGAACACCGACCAGGGCTCGCAGTTCACGTCCGCCGACTTGGCCGAGATCGACATTGTGATGGACGGCAAGGGCGCGTGGCGGGACAAGGTCTTCATCGAGCGGCTCTGGCGTTCGATCAAATACGAAGAGGTCTATCTCCACGCCTACAAAACCGTGTCCGAGGCCCGCGCTGGCATCGGCCGCTATCTGACTTACAATTGCCGACGCCCACATTCATCCCTTGACCAGCAGACGCCGGATCAGGCTTACTTCAACACGCTGACGCCGAGATGGCGGCAGCATAATCGAGGCGGAAATCCACTTAGCGAAAAGCCCCAAACTGTTCAGATAAACCGAACCACCTCTAGTTGGGCTCCTTCAAGAGCTCAGCCTTTCGTACAACATCGAGCGCATGCGCTGCGTGCGTAGGCTCATTTGCTAAGCCTCCTGGACTGGGATTTCGCCTTACCTGCAGTCGTCGAGCGGGAAGCCTGCGACACATAGATTGGGGGACGGCCCCAAACCTCGGATATGAGATCCATTACCTCCGCATTGACGGAATTCAGCGTTTCCATCGCTTGCTCGTATGCCGATCGGCCTACCGCTCCCGCTGACAGCTCATACAATGATCGATTTTTGAGCCGCGCTTCCCGGATCGCGTCTGATTCCCAGACGGTCGCAGTCAAGAGATCATCCCCCAGTGAGTCCCGCAGTAGGGCGACAGCCTCCTGCTGTGAGACGTCGCGCGGGTCGTGCCGTGTCACCAAGAATTTGGTGAAATACTTTACGGGCCTCTCAACTCGTTCGATCAGGGAGGCGCGATGCGACAAAACTCTGACGAACCAGGCCGTCGACGCGATCTCAGCCAATTGCGGGCGGACCGTCACCAGCAGGCCGGTCGCTGCTTCAAACGCACCCACAGTCAAGTAGCTGGGTTCAGGTGGACAGTGGATGACGACGACGTCGTAATTCGCCTCGACTTCCTTGATCGCAGACACCATTCTGACGCCAACATCTGGGTTCGTCGCGTCCTCATAGTGCCGCGAACACTCGAAGTCGAACTTGCTGAGCTCGAAAGAGCCCGGCACGAGACCAAGACCATCAAAAGGCGTCGGTCGGATTACCTCATTTATACTGGCCCGCAACGCGTCATTATAGCGCATCGCGGCATACATACTCACATCGCGGACGGGAAGTTTCGGGACTAAACCGAACATTTCCGACAATGAGCCCCTAGGATCGAGATCTATTGCGAGAATGCGAAATCCTTGGAGTGCAAGGCCCTGAGCCAGATAGAACGCTGTAGTGGTTCTTGCGGAGCCGGCGGCCACTGAGATGATCTGTAGTTTCTCACCCTCGCGCCTCCGCGGGTAAAACTTCAAAGCCTCTTTCGGACGGGCCGAAGCGAGATAAGCACGCAGTTCATTGATTTGTCGAAGCGTATAGGAGCGTCGCCCTGCGGTCCCGAGCTCCGGTGTGGGTCCCAGACCATCGGTTGACAACTGCCGTAGATAACTGTCCGACACACCGAGAATCTCGGCGACCTCGCCCAACGAGAAAGAGCGCAAGGTCATGGGGTCTGGAAATGGATATTTGATAGCTACGCCAGACGCGCGTAAGCGATCGATGAGTTCTCTACCAAGACGCTCGATGCGTTCCGACTTTGTCTCGTCTTCATACGGCGGACTAACAGGTTTTGGCATAACGGTCCTCGCGACGGCTACTCTCCTGCATGTCGGTTTATCGCGTCGCGGTTCTTCTTGCACGTCTGAAAAAGCCTCGCAAGTCGCAACCGGATAGATTGTGGCGTGTCCATCTAGACCGATCAGCGCGCGCTCGATCTTCTCTAGTCACCTGGAACTAAAATTCACTACATTGTATGCTTGGCCTCTTCATTGGAGGTTGAGGCATGGCAAATGCGACTGGCCGACCAACGGCCCCATTGGTTTTGAGCGAGGCGGAGCGGGAATATCTGGAGCGACAGGTGCGCAAGCATCGTGTTGCACGCTCCCTGTCGGAGCGGTGCCGGATCATTCTTCGCTGTGGCGAGGGAGTTCCGAGCAAGGTCGTTGCGGACGAGCTCGGCGTGCATGAACATACGGTTGGCAAATGGCGACGGCGCTTCCTCAAAGACCGACTCGATGGGCTGCTCGACGAAGTTCGCCCTGGTCGGCCCCGAACCATCGACGACGATCAGATCGCGGCTGTGATCGAGCGCACGCTGCGTTCAACGCCAAGCGATGCGACCCATTGGTCGATCCGCTCGATGGCAGGGGCCACAGGCTTTTCGCACACGACGATCCGCCGGATATGGAACGCTTTCGGCCTGCAGCCGCATCGCACAGAGACGTTCAAGCTTTCCGGCGATCCTTTGTTCGTCGATAAGGTCCGCGACATCGTCGGTCTTTATCTGTCACCTCCCAATCGGGCGCTGGTTCTCAGCGTGGACGAGAAGAGCCAAATCCAGGCTCTCGACCGCGAGCAGCCAGTGTTGCCGATGATGCCCGGCGTGCCGGAACGGCGCACGCATTCCTATGTCCGACACGGCACAACCACGTTGTTTGCCGCTCTGGATGTCGCCTCCGGCTTTGTCATCGGCAAATGCTACAAGCGGCACCGTGCCACCGAATTCCTGGATTTCCTCAAGCAGATCGATGCGAGCGTACCGTCCGATTTGGACGTTCATATCGTGATGGACTACTATGCGACCCACAAAACGGCATCGGTCAAAAACTGGCTGATGCGACGGCCGCGCTACCACGTGCACTTCACCCCGACCTCGGCGTCATGGATCAATCAGGTCGAACGCTGGTTTGCGGAACTGACCCGCAAGCAGCTCCGTCGCGGCGTCCGCACTTCGACAATGCAGCTCGAAGCCGACATCCGAAGCTTTCATCGAACGCCATAATCAGAACCCGAAGCCCTACAGGTGGACGAAATCCGCAGACGACATCCTGGCCTCCGTCAAACGTTTCTGCCAGAAAGTCCAGGACTTATGACACGAATTTCGGATTCGGATGACTAGGTCGTAAACTCATAGCAAGCCCACTTCTGGCGCTGGCGTGTAATTTCGCCTCTATCGAGTTTCGTGGAATACATGCTGCATTGTAGACGGGAATGATACTCGAGAAGTAACCGAGCAATTCCGACAATGAGCCCTCGGATCGAAATCTATGGCGAGAACGCGGAATCCTTGAAGTGCAGGCCCTGAGCCAGATAGAACGATGTGGTGGTTCTTGCGGGGCCGGCGGCCAACTGGGATGATCTGTACTCACCCTCGCGCCTCCGCGGGTAAAACTTCCCAGCCTCTTTCGGACGGGCTGGAGCGCGATAAGCACGAAGTTCGTTGATCCATCGAAGCGTATAGGAGCGTCGACCTGCGGTCCTTAGCTCCGGTGTTGGCCCCAGACCATCGATTGACAACTGGCGCAAATAACTCTGCGACATACTGAAATCTCGGCGACCTGTCCGAACGAGAGAGAGCGGAAGGTCATGTGGTTTGGAGATGAATATACCCGCGCGCGCGTTCCCAGAGCTCTTTGCAGTCAGACGGGGGAAGAGCAAGTTGTTGAATTTTGCTCATCATGACGGATTGTGTCCAATATCGAGAAATATTCCGTCGCGGTTTAATCTCTCTGTCCGTGCCAGTCAACGGCCCGTGAGCATTTTGCCGCTACCAAACTTACCGGCTCCCTCGGTGCCGCCTTTCGTCAGCCTCGTTGAAGCTTTGTTTTTATTTCCCTTTTAGGGCGTCGACTCATAAACTTTGACACCATATCCTCGCGGCGATGAGCTTGACCGCGGCGAGGTAGTTTCCCGGGTGCTTATCGTATCGGGTTGCGATGCCTCGGAACTGTTTGATCCTATTGAAGAACCGCTCCACGAGGTTCCGCTGCCGATAGACCTAGCGCGAGAAAACGAGATGACCCTTCCGGTTGGACTTCGGCGGGATGTTGGTTCAGGCCATTCGCTCGGCGGCCTTGGCCCGGATGGCATTACTGTCGTAGCCCTTGTCCGCCAGCAGGATGTCTCCCTCGCCGAGCTCGTCCGTCAGCGCGTCGGCCTCGGTGCAGTCGGCGATCTGCCCGCCGGTCAGACGGAGGTTGACGGGGCGACCTTCGGCGTCGACACGCGCGCGTGGATTTTGCTCGTGAGCCCGCCACGGGAACGTCCCATGCCGCCATCGTCTCCATCCCCCTTTTTCCCGTGGCCGCGTGCTGGTGAACGCGGACACAGTTTGAGTCGATCATGACGATGTCGCCATCGTAAGCCTCGGAAGCGGCTTCAAGAAGCCGATCCCAGACACCGGCCTTCCGCCAGCGGACGAAACGGTTGTAGCAGGTGGTCGGCGGACCATAGCGCTCCGGAATTTCCGCCCAGGGCGAGCCCGTGCGAAACCGCTAGAGGATGCCATTCGGCACCCGCCGATCCTCGACGCGGGGAACACCCCGCGGTTTGTTGGGCAACAGCGGCGACAGGATTGACCATTCGTGGTCGGTGAGTTCGTAGCGGCGGCGCGTCATTCCAAGGCTCCCTCATTCGGAAGCCTTGAATCATCGGCGCGACTAAACAACAAGTGATTTTATGAGTTTACGACCTAGACCTCTTAGATTGGGATTTCGCCTTACCTGCAGTCGTCGAGCGCGAAGCCTGCGACACATAGATCGGGGGACGACCCCAAACCTCCGATATGATATCCATCACCTCGGCATTGACGGAATTCAGCGTTTCCATCGCTTGCTCGTATGCCGATCGGCCTACCGCTCCCGCTGATAGCTCATACAGCGATCGATTCTTGAGCCCCGCGTATCCTATCGCATCCGATTCCCAGACGATGGCAGTCAAGAGATCATCACCCAGGGAGCCCCGCAGCAGGGCGATCGTCTCCTGCTCTGCGACGTCACGCGGGTCGTGCCTTGTCACCAAGAATTTGAAAAAATCATAATCTTCGGACTTCCCAGCTTCTTCGATCCTGCGGACGTATTCCGAGAAAATGCTGAGGGACATGGCCGTTGACGCGACATCATCCAATTGCGGGTGGACTGTAACCAGCACGCCGGTCGCTGCTTCAAGCGCAACCGGGCCTAAGCCGTCGCGTACAGGTGCACCGGCAATAACGACGACATCGTAATTGCCCTCGACTTCCTCGATCGCAGACACCAGTCTCGAGTTAGCATCTGGGTTCCTCGAGGCCCCGCTGAGGTAGCGCCGCAAGCGTTCCTCCTCGAACCGGCGGAGCTCGATACTGCCCGGCACGATATCAAGACCATCAAAATGCGTCGGTCGGATTACAGTCCTAATACTGGCCCGATCGTCATCACAGCGTAACGCGGCATATATGCTTTTATTGTAGACCGGCGTCGTACTGGCGGTGTAACCGAACATTCCCGAGAATGAGCCTCGCCTATCAAGATCTACAGCGAGAACACGGAATCCTTGAAGTGCAAGGCCCTGAACCAGATAGAATGCTGTAGTGGTACTTGCGGAGCCGCCTACTGAGATAATCTGTAGTTTCTCACCCTCGCGCCTCCGCGGGTAAAACTTTAAAGCATCTTTCGGACGGGCCGAAGCGAGATAAGCACGAAGTTCGTTGATTTGTCGAAGCGTATAGGAGCGTCGCCCTGCGGTCCCTAGCTCCGGTGTTGGCCCCAGACCATCAATTGACAACTGGCGCAGATAACTGTGCGACACACCGAGGATCTCGGCGACCTCGCCCAAGGAGAAGGAGCGCAAGGTCATGGGGTCTGGAAATGGAAAGTCGATAGCTACGCCAGAGGCGCGTACGCGATCGAAGAGTTCTTTGGCCCGACGCCGGATGCGTTCCGACGTTCTCTCCTTTTCATGCGGCGGACTAACAGTTTGTGGCATAACGGGTCCCGCGAAGGCTATTCTCCAGCATGTAGGTTTATTGCCACGGCCCTTCTTGCACGTCTGAAAACGCCGCGCAAGTCGCAACCGGATAGATTGTGGCGGGTCCACCGCACAATCTAGTCCGATCAGCGCGCGCTCGATCTTCCCTAGGGTTGATTTGCGCATGTACGAAGCCAGTTTCCCGCTGCGCCCCGTGGAACATTTCTGCCGGTATGAGTGAGTGTGTCACAGCCCGAGCGTTGACATCTATTGGGGCCCGACCCGCAGCTTGTTATGCGGCGAGTAGATAAGAGTTCCTTTTTCGCGCGCTACTCACACCATTGCAGCATCCCGCGGACGAAAGCAGAAGCTCGGCGCGACATCCCGCATGGGCGAATGAACCTTGAGCCGACTGGTGATCCTCGGTCCGAACGCGGCCGGTGCGCTGGGCAAAGCGTAAAAGCTCGACCGTGGACCATGGCTTGCGCGAATGCTGAACCGCAAACAACCCAGATTGGCGGCCCGGCCAACAAAGATGGGTTGCATCGTCCGGCGGAACGCATTGCAAGTCAGCAAGAGCGCCGGCCGCAACAGCGGCAAATGTGAGCCAGAGCCTCATATCGGTGGAAACCGCCGGGTCAGCTCTCAGCCTAAAGCTTCGACAATGTCTCCAACCAACTCTCTTTCGTATTCCCGGCACGACGATTGCCTTCCAGCACAAGCTTGGGAACAGTGCTAATCATTGCACTGAATTGCCGATCAACATTTGCGATCGCCGCATCGTTGTCTCGCTTATCAAGAAGCTCCAGAAGCTCGCTCATGTCATCTCTGATACATGAGAGACGCTCCGGCTGGTGCAAGTCCAACCAACGAATGTATCTCGTCCGAACGTTGTACTCATGCACGAGGTCCCGCATTATTCTGTTGTTCGAAGCCTTCGCGATACGTTCGTAAAAAGACTGTTGGAACTCCCTGATCAAGTCGTAGTCGGTCCAGCTGGGAAGAACTACAAACGTAGAGTGCTCATACAGGTTTTCTCTGAACACATGCTTGAGCACCATCATAATAAAATCAAGTTGATCCGACAGTTTCTGTGGATCAAGCTTCTTGGTGTAGTAGCCATTGTTGAATAAGCTCATGATGTATTCTTCTATTTCGAGCTGAATCAGTACCTCGCGCACAGGGACAACGCTCGTATTCATGACGTTGCTGATCCGGACAGCATAGAGTCGCGTACAGGGGGGGACCTCACAATTGACGATAATCTTCTTGAGTGCTTTATACACTTTGCCGACCTTGGACTCGTCCCATCCTAGTTTATGTTCGTGGCGACTATACATGCCTTCTCCTCCGCGCATAGTTTCTGTTGTTCAAAGAAGTCTGGGGCTGCAGCCCGCTTCTGGCGCTGGCGTGTAATTTCTCCTCTGTCGCGTACCGCGGAATACTCGAGAAGTAACCGAACATGTCCGACAATTAGCCGTACGGATCGAGATCTCCGGCGGTGACGCGTAATTTTTTGCAGTGCGAAGGCTCTGAGAACGATGTGGTGGTGCGGAGCCGGAGGCTACGAGATGATCTGTGATTTCTTGGCCTCGCGCCGCCACGGGCAAAACTGCAAAGCCTTCTTCGCACGGGCCGAAGCGGAATAACGTTCGTTTGTGTCGCAAGACGCATCCTGACGGTGTTTGAGCTGCATGTTGATAAACATCCGTCACGATGTAGACTCGCTTCTCCGTGCCAGTCAACCGAAACTTACGGCTTTATCGGAGCGCCTTTCGTCAGCCTCATTGAACTCTTGTGTTTATTTCCCTCACAGTCAGCTGCGGAGTTGTCGCTTGGCACTTATATGTGAGAATGCGGCTGTTTCAGCCGAATGTGGCATTAAAGATGAGAATCCAACGGGTGGGATGCGCAAAATAACTGCACTGGGAAGACGCCACCGAACGGCATGTATGGGGCATGATCTCCTCAATAGCGCTGCTGAATCGCACTTGATTCTGACCCATCATTTTCGCACGCCTCATCATGAGCATCACTGGTCCAGCCCGCTCGAGATGGATACTCCGGCTAGCAGAGCTGATCGCAGATGGAACACCCTCCATCTCGGCCATGCAATCGCAGAGCGCCGGAATGAAGGACTTGATGTGCCGCCCGAACTTCTGGCGCATATCTCTCCACTGGGTTGGGCACACATATTACTGACCGGCGAATATCTCTGGCCTAACGGAGAAACGGCTTAGAGTGTCATTCCGCCCCCAGCCGGAACCGACCCCTCTCTGTACCGCAGCGAAAGCGGCCGCGCCGTGTTCGCGGTGCAAGGTGATGCGGGCGCGGTCACCGCAATCGCCAGCGGCATTTCCTTCGACGACCATGGCGACATCGATGTCGAGGCGCCGAAGCTGACGGGCGCCGAGATCGTCGGCCAAAAGCCCTCCCACTTGGTCGAGCACGACGGCGAGTTCGCGGCTTTTTTCGACGGGGAAGGTGTCGCCCGCATCATCTCCGAGAAAGCGGTGTTGCAGGGCAAGTCAGACTTCCGGGAGGTAAAGACCGACGCACCGCAGCACGGCGTCGCCGTCGCCTATGGCTCCCATGTCCTTCTGTCGGAGCCGAACAGGGAGAAGCCCGACGAACTCCCGGTCGGCATCAGGACGGTTGACAAGGCCCGCACGCAGGTCGGCGACATCGCTGAATGCCCCGACCTCCACGGCGAGGCCTCTTCGGGAAACATTCTGGCCTTCGCCTGCGCGACCGGTCTGCTCGTCGTCACGCATGGAGAAAGCGCGTCGGACATCCGCCATCTGCCCTATGCGGATTCTTTGCCGGACGGCAAGTCGACCACGCTGATCGGTGGCCGGGGACTGCAGTATTTCCTCGGCAATTACGGTCCCGACAAGGTCGTTCTGATCGATCCGACGGCTGAGAGCGACGCCTTCCGCCTGATCGAGTTGCCGACGCGGCGCGTGCACTTTGCCGTCGATCCGGTGAGGCCGAAGTTCGCCTACGTCTTCACCGAGGATGGCCAGCTTCACCAGCTCGATATCGTCGCCGGTAAGATTGCCAATTCGCTCAAGCTGACCGATCCCTATTCGGTGGACGGTCACTGGAACGATCCGCGCCCGCGCATCGCCGTGGCAGGGGACAACGTCGTCGTGACCGACCCGCTGGCAGGCAAGCTCCATCTCGTGTCGGCGGGATCGTTCACCAGGACCGGCGAGATCGCCGTGGAGGGCAAGCCCTTCAACATCGTGGCCGTCGGCGGAAGCGGCAAGGTCCACGATCACACAGCTGAGAAAGTTCACGCACATAGCCACGATCCGGCGGTCCAGCAGATCTACAAGGGCCACTTTGAGGACAACCAGGTCCAGGATCGAACCCTGTCGGACTGGGCTGGCGATTGGCAGTCGGTCTATCCCTACCTGAAGGATGGAACGCTCGATCCAGTCATGGCGCACAAAGCGGAGAGCGCCGACCAGAGCGCCGACGAGTACCGGGCCTATTACGAGATCGGCTATCGAACTAACGTCGAGCGGATCAAGATCGATGGCGACACAGTGACCTTTTTCGAGGGCGAGAAGCCGCTCGAAGCCCGCTATGTCAGCGACGGCTATGAGATCCTGACCTACGAGAAGGGCAACCGTGGCGTGCGCTTCATCTTCAAGAAGTCCGACGGTGACGCGGACGCTCCGGAATTCATCCAGTTCAGCGACCACAAAATCGCGCCCGAGGCGGCCGACCATTATCACCTCTACTGGGGAAATGATCGTGCGGCCCTGCTGGAAGAAGTGACGAACTGGCCGACCTACTACCCGTCTTCGCTGAGCGCGAAGCAAATTGTCGAAGAGATGATAGCGCACTGACCGTTGCGCTCCTCTTCGCCTGCGCCCGGCCTTCACGGTCGGGCGCCCCTTTTTCGCCATTAAACCCCGAGGCACCCATGCTTGACACAGCCAAATCCTCCAATCGCCTGCCCGTCACTGTCCTCTCCGGCTTCCTCGGCGCCGGCAAGACGACACTTCTCAACCACGTGCTGAACAATCGCGAGGGCCGCCGGGTCGCCGTCATCGTCAACGACATGAGCGAGGTCAACATCGATGCCGCGCTGGTTCGCGATGGTGGCGCAAACCTTTCGCGCACCGACGAAAAACTCGTGGAGATGACCAATGGCTGCATCTGCTGCACATTGCGCGATGACCTCTTGCAGGAAGTGCGTCGCCTCTCAGAAGATGGTCGGTTCGACTATTTGCTGATCGAGGGCACTGGAATTGCCGAGCCGCTGCCGGTCGCCACCACCTTCGACTTCCGCGACGAGAATGGCGAGAGTCTCTCGGACGTCTCCCGCCTCGATACGATGGTCACCGTTGTCGATGCCGCCAATCTGCTGAAGGATTATTCCTCCCACGATTTCTTGCGCGACCGCGGCGAGGTGGCCGGTGAAGCCGATGATCGCGCCTTGGTCGATCTTCTGGTCGAGCAGATCGAATTCGCCGACGTCATCGTGCTCAACAAGGTTTCCGACACGCCCGCGAGTGATCTCGATCTCGCTCGTAAGATCGTGCGTTCGCTCAATCCCGACGCCGAACTGATCGAGACGGACTTCGCTCAGGTCCTGCTGGACAAGGTTCTAAACACAGGCCGTTTCGATTTCGAGAAGGCCGAGCAACATCCGCTCTGGTTCAAGGAGCTGAACGGCTTCAAGGACCACGTCCCCGAGATCGAAGAATACGGCATCCGCTCCTTCGTCTACCGCGAGCGTCGCCCCTTCGATCCGATGAAGCTCAAGGCCTTCATCAACAAGTCCTGGCCCGGCGTTGTGCGAGCGAAGGGCTTCTTCTGGTTGGCAACGCGTCCGCACTATGTCGGCGAAATCAGCCAGGCTGGTGCGCTCATTCGAACGGGCAAGCGTGGCCTCTGGTGGGCGTCAGTTCCAAAGCCGCAATGGCCGGATCATCCCGAGTGGAAGGCCGCCATGAAGCCGTATCTCGATCCTATCTGGGGCGACCGAAGGCCAAGAGATCGTCTTCATCGGCTGCGACCCGATGGATGAACGCCAGATCCGCGTCGAACTCGATGCCTGCCTCGTCAAGGAAAAGAACTTCATACCCGGCCACTGGCGCGATCTTCCGGATCCGTTCCCGAGCTGGGAGAGGCAGGCTGGATGAGCGTCGAAGCACCAGCCGGGTTTCGGACTGGAGATGTTGGCAACGCAATCCACTGGCTGGCTGCAAGGCACTGTGCGGATGTCCCCTTCGCGACTGCGATGAATCGCCGTTGCAACGGCGTGTCGCGGCGATCGGGAATACCCTCGACGCATCTACAAAGGCCGCCCACCGAAGATTCATCGCGCAGAAATCCTGCTTCGCCTGTGCCACGTTTCCTGGCGGCGGCGATGCCTTCAGCCTGTCGCTCGCGTACCTCCACAGCCGCCGGAAAGGCGTTCTTCGACATGCTCGGCGTCTTCGCAGAGTTCGAAACCAACCTGCGGCGAAACGGCCAGGAACATGCTGTCGC
Source organism: Sinorhizobium meliloti (assembly GCF_017876815.1). Taxonomy (NCBI): domain Bacteria; kingdom Pseudomonadati; phylum Pseudomonadota; class Alphaproteobacteria; order Hyphomicrobiales; family Rhizobiaceae; genus Ensifer; species Ensifer meliloti. The sequence continues at coordinate 1,462,914 of NZ_JAGIOS010000003.1, forward strand.
AAAAGTCCCTCTCTGCGGCCGGACTTTTGCGCCTGATATTGCAACGCTAGTCGGCTAATGATTTCAGCCAGTTTCCGTCGAAAAGTTAGGATTCCGCGACACATTATCCAAATAGGCGCCGATTTCGGTTCGGCTCTTCAGCAAAAATTTTGAGCCTGCGAATGCCTCAAACAATTGAGAGTGGGCAAGGAAGCAGCTCGAATTGTTGCGAAGGCGATATTCCGCGATCCATTTTAGGAGTTCTTGGAATTCTTCGACGCTACCACCACCCTGTATCCCTCGCTCTTTAACGTTCGCAATGCACTCTTCTTCTGGCAAGTCGATCCAGATTAATGTTGTAGCCTGATGCAGTACGACATTCGCCAACCATCCGTACACGCCCTCCATCAACCAACTATCAGCTTTTCCGGCCTCCGCGACCTCGTTCGCGACAAGCTGGTTGTTGCGGGCTATCCCATAGTTTCCGGGTTCCCATCGGAGATCGTCGAGATGGATAGGGGCGCACTGCAATATGTCGCCAAGCTTACGAGCGAGCCACGTCTTTCCGGAGCCGCCATTACCGAAAATCAGGGTCCGGCGCAGATCGGAGGAAGATATCGAGTTCAAATGCGTCCCCTTCCTGTACCTTTCGCAGCAATTCCACTACTTCGGAGACCACCGGCCCCTTGATCGCGGGCGGCTCTGCACGTTCGCAAAACTCTCGCCAGACAAAGAACGTCAGTTCAGCACCATCCGTTGGCGTTTCCGCCGGTCCTTCTGCGAAACTTCCAAGCAGACGATATCTCTCGTTCTTCCAAAACAGTTCCTCCACCCAATCATAGATCGGGATCACATGGAAATGGATCGGATAGCCTGGAGAATGGCCGTAGCGGCCGATATTCACCCGTTGAGCATGCAATTTCTGCTTCAAGGCTTTCTGAGTTGCTGCCAGCAATGGCCCAAGCTCGGCAAGCGCGCTTCCGATAACTCTGACAGATCATTAGTGTCCATCTTAGAGCTAACCATCAGATAGCCGGGAAGAGCAGAGTTCATCCGGTGGCTCACCGGCCGTCCGGTTGTCTCGGCAACGCTGAGGTATCTCCAAATTCCCCCTCCGCTGTAGCCATAAATGTTGCTTGGCTTTCAGGCATCTGTCGGTCCGAGCCGCCAACCCGTATCTGCGGCCCACTGATCTGCTTGCCTAATGACAGAGGACGGTCCGTGGGGGTCTTTCTCGGCCAATGCCCGCTTCAGAGCGGCATAGGGAATATGCTCATGGGGATGTTGCCGGATATAATCTCTGAACAGCAGCGCCCACTGCTCATGCCAACTACCGGCCCTGCGAATATGCACATGGGTGCGCTCTTCGCCAGGCTGCTCTCGAAAGTACCGCTTGCTCAAATTTCTGTTCGACTTCCGCCAAATATAGGCCCCTGAAAATTAAAGGGGCGCAGATGTACGGTAGCGCGATCAACGTATGAGCGCCAGATCGACATGTCTATCGGCGAGGTCACAGTCGGGTGGATAGCGACCCGTCCGATTCAGGCTGATTCGGCCAAAGCTTCTGAAGGCTCCGGTTTGCTGAAAGCCGCGATGGCCGAACAAACGCCGAGGAGCTGCCGCTGCGGCCCGTGCCGAGCCCCCTTGCTAAAATCCGTCTTGCGAAGTCCGCTTTGCCGAAACAGCCCTTGCCGCCCCTGAGCCGCTTGCGAAAGAATGCTCTCTTGCGCTTAGCCATCTTGTTGCCCCCTTACTTCGATGGACGCGGTCACCAGCTTTGGCCTAGGCTTCTGCTTGGACTTGCCGATACCGCCTTGAAGGTAGAACGCGGCCTGACGCAGAGCTGCCATCTTGCTTCCTTTGTTGTTTAATTATTTGGGTTGTTCGGACACATGAATGCGCAACAGATGCGCGCGCCCAAGGTGATCGTGCAAAAGTCGTGCCAGGCGGCAGGAGAGTCTGAAATTAAGCTACTGGCTTTCTTTTCAGAGAGTTAGAGCACGTCCACTTTAATCCGGATCATGTCCTGCTGCTGCGAAGTAGTTCGCACACTCTTGCGGCTCGAAGAGCTTGACGATGTCGCCAACTGTGTTCCACAGGGCGTCGACGGAGCGTTCGGCCCTTGCCCGCAGAAGCGCCTTGAGCTTTGAGAAGGCGTTTTCGATCGGGTTGAAGTCGGGGCTATAGGGCGGGAGATAGAGCAGCGTGCAGCCAGCGGTTTCTATGGCCTGTCGGATGCCATCTGCCTTGTGGGCCGGCAGGTTGTCCATGACGACGATGTCGCCGGGCGTGAAGGTTGGCACGAGAACCTGCTCGACATAGGCCTTGAAAGCAACTCCGTTCATCGCCCCGTCAAGGACCATTGGCGCGGTCATGCCGGAGAGCCTGAGCGCCCCGGTGAACGTCGTAGTTTTCCAATGACCGTGCGGAACGCCCGATCGGCAACGCTCTCCGCGCGGAGAGCGACCGCGAAGTCGGGACATCTTCGTGGAAAGACCCGTCTCGTCTATGAAGACGAGGCGGGCTGGATCGAGATCAAGCTGTGCATCGAACCAGTCCTGACGCCGCTTCAGGAGGTCTGGCCGCTCCTGCTCCAATGCATGTGCGGTCTTTTTTTGAATGTGAAGCCGCGCTTGCGCAGCCAGACGTCGAGGGTGCTGCGGCCGATAGAGACGGATCGGTCCTCTTCCAGACGCAAAACCATCTCGTTCAGCGTGATGTCCTTCGACGCCTCGATCATGCCGATGATGAAAGCCTCATGATCGTCGAGACGGGAACCTCCAGGTCGACCCTGCTTGGCAGCGCTCACCTGACCCTGCCGGGCGCTCGCGATCCAGGCAATCGCCGTCGAAATCCCGATCCCGAGCCGCGCTGCAGTCGACCGCGTGGACATCCCACCAGCCGACGCAGCCAGAACCCGGTGGCGAAGATCATCACTCAATGCTCGGGCCATGTTCCCTCCGACAAATCAAAGACAGCAGGAGGGAATCACAGAACGCTCTGAAAAGGAATCCTCACGCCGCTTCCGCTTTCATCGGACGCGCTCTAGATCTTGAAATTGGCCGCACGGTTGAAGGAATAATCTGTGTCCACGAACCGACAAAGGTGACGGACAATATGGGTGGTTGTCACGCGTCCGAGCATGTGGAGGCGTGGGCGCTTTTCCGAAACTCTGGCATTGGTGGTCGGCCCTCCGATTTGCGTTGCATTGCCTTCCTCGAAGCTGCGGACGGCACCGGGCGGAACGCGGAAGCTGTCGCCCGCAGCTTCAAGGAAGGCAATGCAACGCGCAAATCGGAGGGCCGACCACCAATGCCAACGAAAGCGCTGATTCTGCTTGAAGGCACTAAAAAAACGTTTTGTCGAGACCCGGCGTCGGCGCCCGCCTGATGAAAAGGCGCGTCGACGCCTCAATCCGGCAAGGCTCGAATGAGGTGGCCTGGCGACGCTTTCAGCCGATGCACCGCGCTTCACCTCGAGGTCGCCCGCGCATCAGAAAAGTACAATATTTTTGAAGGGAGTCTCAGCCGTCGAATGCAGCTTTGCCCGGTGCTCTTTCGGGAGGGCCATCTAGGCGAGCACATCGTCCATGATGGCTGCGAGCTTTGGAACTTTCGGTCTGATCTGATCGGCGACGCTGCGCCATTGCGCGCTGGCTGCCTCCGGGTCTCCTGGCCAAAGGCCTTTGCGATGAAGGCGGAGACACGACCCGCCGGCCGCTCTTGCCGGCATGCGTCAGAACGTTTCTCATGAAGTGGATACGTGCATTTCCTCGGGAACGCCCTCGATCATCTGCGCGCAAGCATGGCGACGATTGCCTGAAGGAGCTTCGATGGTTTTATGATCGCCGCGACTCGAGAGGCGAAGGCCGATCTCGCCGCCTGGCTGGGAAAATGGTCGGTCCGCCATCCGCGCCTGACCTCCTGGGTCGAGGAAACCATCGAGCAGACGCTGACCTTCTTTCGTCTGCCGCGCCGGGACGAACGGGGAAATAGCCCCGCTTGCTACGGCGACAGCGCTCCTCGGATAGCCCTGACCGCCGCCAGCGCTGTCCGCGTCCGCGTAGTGCTGACGAATTCCGGCCAGCTCGACAGGACAACCGCCGCGAAATCCGCCATCGGGTCGATGTAGATCAGTTGTCCGAAGACGCCGCGGGCCATATAGACGCCGCGTGCGGTATCCTCGATCCAGAACTGGTTGTGATATGCACCGGCGGGTAAAACCTCTTGATAGATGCCGCCGAAGAGTGTCGGATCAGCACCGAACCGTGTCCCGGCAATCCACTCGGTCGACACGATACGCCCGCCGTTAATCTCGCCGCCGCGAAGATGCAGCAGGGCGAAACGAGCATAGTCCCGAAGAGTCGCATTGAACCCGCCGTCGCCGAGAGCATAGCCGGCAGCGTCCACGGTGAAATAGGCGTCTTCCTCCGCCCCCATCGGCGCCCACAATTCACGGCTGACGAGTTCTGCAAGCGGGGTAGCGGCGGCGCGCTGTAGAACGAAGGACAGTACATCCGTCTCGATCGAGCGATAGCGGAAGGAAGTACCGTGCGGGCACTCCAGATCCTTCAAAGACAGGATCAGGTCCCAGATATTCGTGTGCCAGCTCGGGTTCCAACGATTCTTCCAGCCGCTGGCGACATCCAACTGCGCCATGTGGGAATCGAGCGCGGTATAGGTCTCATCGAAAACCACGCCGCTGGTCATGTCGAGCACGTGCTGGACGGATGCGCCGCGGTAGGCCGTCGCCTCCAGCTCCGGCAGATAATGCGTCAGGGACGCGGCCGGATCGACCACTCCGCGGCCGATCAGGATGCCGGCCACGGTGCCGACGACCGACTTGGCAATCGACTGCGAGAGGTGCTGGGTATGCCGTGTCATGCCGTTCAGGTAGCGCTCGGCGACGATCTTGCCGCCATGGAGCACCAGGAAGCCATCGGCATAGCTCGTCTCGAGGAAGCTGCCAACGGTATAGGCCTGTCCCTCCGCCACGAAGGGAATGGCATCGATATCCCGAAGATCGGACGGTAACAGACTTGCCGGCCCCGATCCGCGCCAGACCTGTGTGGTGGGCAGCAGGTCCCGAACATGCTGGAAGGTCCATCGGTTCCAGGGCGCGCGGTCCCAGTTTTGCATTGGAATGAGAGAATTGCCGGGTGCAGTCGGATCACGGAATGGCGAAATACTGGTCATGCATGCTCTCGTTTGCGTTTGAAATGGATCAATCGTTCCGGCGGAGATAGCTGCCTCCGACGAACTCTCCGAAGAGGGTGCCCATGTCGCTCATCATGGCGAAGTTACGCTTAGCCTTCGGCCCTAGTTTGGTGGCAACGGCGTCGATGAGCAGATTCAGCACGACACTGAGGCTTGCCGTAGAATCCCAGAAAGTTTTCACATGCGTATGCGCCTCGAAGACGAAGCGCGTATAGGCAAAAGCCCAGTGACTGAACTTGTCGGTGACGATGACCAGCGGCATGTCCATCGACTTCAGCTTCTCCACCAGCTTGATGCCGCGGGTCGCGTACGAGGCCGTGTCAACGAGGACGACGGCGCTCTGCTTGGGATCTGCATTGATGATCTCGCCAAACGTGCCCGAGGCGTTGTCGATGAAAATCACGTTGGAGCGCGCCCAGAGCAGGCGGCTGGCGAAATCCATGGCCAACCCCTTCGAGGCCTGAAAGCCGACGACATAGATGGTGCGCGCCTTCACGAGCAGGCTTGCGGCCTCGTCCCACACGTCGGTGGTAGTCAAGGCGTAGGCCTTCACGATAGCGTCGAGTTCCAGCCGCAGGCTTTCCTGGAGCATCTGCTGTCGGCCTTCGCGCATTTGAAAACGAGACATGTAATCGTCGACTTCGCTATCCTTCTCCGCGACCGCGAAGCGCAACCGCTTCTTGAGGTCGCGCAGGTTCTCAAAACCGAGGCCACGAACGAACCGCGTGACGGTCATTTCGCTGACGCCCACGGTCTCAGCTATGCTGCTGCCGGTCTCGAAGGGCAATATCTGGATATTATCCAGGATATAGGCCGCAAGGGTTTGCTCCGAGGGCGAGAAACCGGACATGCGGTCGCGCAGGATCGCTTCGATGTCTATTTTCTGCTCAACGTCGCTCGATCCATTAGAATCCGTGCCGCTTCGTGCTTTCACCACAGTGACAGACTCCTAGAAATTGCCGGCGTGAATGGCTGGACGCCCCTGCCCCCAGACGCCGGGAGCGCTGTCCACCTCTTCCTCGATTTGCCGCGCCGCCGCAAGCAGCAGATCCTCCCGTCCAAAACGGGCGACAAGCTGAATCCCAATAGGTAGACCATCCCGGCTGCGTCCAAGCGGTAGGGAGATCGCGGGCTGTCCCGTCGCATTGAACAACGCAGTATACGTCTCCTTCGGCGCAAGATCATTGAACACGCCTTCCGCATCGATGCCCGCCCGATCGGGATCGAACGTGCCGATCGGTTCCGGCAGCATTGCGCTGGTCGGTGTCAGCAAGAGATCATATCCAGCAAGGAAGCATCCGACCTGCCGCGTCACCCGATCATAGACGGCAAGCGCGTCGATAAGCTGTGCACCGCTGATGCCGAGTCCCCATCGATAAAGAGCATATACGCTTGTGCCAAGCGCTTCCTCGAGCGAGCGATCCATATGCCGCGCCATAGCCGGAATATGTGCGGCAGCGTCGGCAGCCCAGATGACCTTTTGCGCCTGGAGGAAGGCCGGATAATCAAAGTCCGGCGATGCCTCCTCGACATGGTGGCCAAGGGATGAAAGCCGCTCCGCCGCCGATCTTGCCGCGGTGGCAACCTCCGGGTCGATCTGCACACCGGACCATGAGCGCGTGCACAGGGCGATGCGCAGCCCCACCGGTCGGTGCTTGATGGCGTCGAGATAGGTGTCCACTGGCGGCGCGATCTCATAGCCGTCGCCGGCATCGGGGCCATGGCACAGGTCGAGCAGAGCTGCGGTATCGCGGACTGAGCGTGTGAGCATGAAGGCCGTTGCCAGGCCCAGAAGCGGGGCATTCCCATTCGGCGCGCCGGTAACTCGCCCGCGTGAAGGTTTCAGACCGATCAAGCCGCAGAACGCGGCCGGATTGCGAATTGATCCACCGCCGTCGCTGCCCTGTGCAAAAGGCACGATGCCTGCGGCGACGGCCGCGGCGCCGCCGCCGCTGGAACCCGCGACGCCGCGCTCTGGGTTCCACGGATTGCGCGTTGCCCCATAGAGGGGCGATTCCGTCGCCGCCGGCACGCCGAATTCGGAACTCGTCGTGCGGCCGACATTGCTTAGGCCGCCGGCGCGCAACCGTGTCCAGTAGACGGAGTCATGGCCGGCGCGGTAACCTTGCGCCAGACGGCTGCCGAATTCGGCCGGGCGGCCCAATTCGATTGGGAAGTCCTTGGTGAGGGTGGCAATTCCACCGAAGGGGGTGGCGGACGCCACCTCCGGCAGGATCTCGAGCGCGTCCGGATAGAGTTCGATGACGGCGTTCAGCGCAGGGTTCACGGCCGCGACGGCCTGTTCGACGCACCGGCCGAGCTCCTTTGGCGTGACCTCTCCTTTCGCCAGCAGGTGGGCGAGGGCGGTTCCATCATGGGCTGCATATTCATCAAGGCGCATGGGTCACTACCGGTTGCGAAGGGGGAATCGCAGGGGCCGACGGCAGTCGAGCCAACGAGCCGACCAGCGCCTGCGTATAGGGGTCCTGCGGCGTGAACAGAACCTGCCGCGCCACGCCCTGCTCAACAACGCGCCCGGCTTTGAAGACATAGACACGCTGGCAAAGGCTGCTCACCACGGCGAGATCGTGCGAGATGTAGAGCAGCGTCAGCGAGCGCTCACGCTGGAGACGCACGAGCAATTCCAGGACCTGCGCCTGTGTCGTGACATCGAGCGCCGAGGTGATTTCGTCGGCGATGAGAAGCTGCGGTTTCAGTGCCAATGCTCGTGCAAGGCCGACGCGCTGACATTGGCCGCCGGAAAGCTGCAGTGGCTTGCGATCGCGCAGGCTGCTCGGCAATTCCACCATATCCAGCAAGACGTCGGCCTCTTTCCGCGCCGCCTTTCGGTCCGCGATGCCATGCCGCCAGATCGGCTCGGCGACGGCCTCGGCAATGGTCAGGCGCGGATTGAGTGAATCGTACGGGTTTTGGAACACCATCTGCACACGGCGACGGAACGCCGTCAGCGCCTCCCCCCCGAGCGCGCCAACATCCTGCCCGTCCAGACGGATCGCGCCGCCGCTCGGCGTGTTCAGGCGAATGATCGACCGGGCGAGCGTGCTCTTGCCGGAGCCGCTTTCGCCTACGATACCAACCCTTTCGCCGGTATTGATCTTAAGGTCTATGCCGTCGATGGCCCGGAAGGGATTGTCGGTTCCGAAGCCGCCGAGCAGGCCCCGCCCGGCGGGGAACGCCACCGAAAGATTTTCGATGCTCAGCAGCGGCGTTGCCCGATCCGGACCGCTCACAGTGCCATAGCTCTTGCGGCCTGGCTGGGATTCGATCAGCAGTCTTGTATAGGGATGGCGCGGCCGGTTGATGACTTCATCGATCGGCCCCTGTTCCACCACCTCGCCATTCCGCATGACCACCACACGCGAGCAGATATCCGCGACGACGCCGAGATCGTGCGAAATGAGGATCATCGCCAGCCCGTTCTTGCGATTGAGCTCCTTGAGCAGTTCAAGGATGCGGGCCTGCACCGTAACGTCGAGAGCGGTCGTCGGCTCGTCGGCGATCAACATCTTCGGCTGGCAGCCGATCGCGGCGGCAATCATCACCCGTTGTTTCATGCCGCCGGAAAACTCGTGCGGATAGGACCGTGCGCGCTTTTCAGGCTCGCGGATACCCACATCCTCCAGCAACTTGATCGCGCGGTGTAGGCCTTCGCGCTTGCCGATCCCAAGGTGCCGGAGCATCGGCGCCGCGACCTGCTGGCCGATGCGGCGCAATGGATCGAGATGCGATGCCGGGTTCTGGAAGATCATACCGATGTCGCGGCCGCGAATGGCACACAGCTCGTCCTCGCCAAGCGTCAGCAGGTCGCGTCCGTCGAGCCTGACCGTGCCCTCGGCGCGTGCCGTAGCCGGCAGCAGCCGCATCAGGGCGCGGCAGGTCACGGATTTGCCCGAACCGCTTTCGCCAACGATGCCGAGGATTTCTTCCGGCTGGAGCGTGAACGATACTTTCTTCACCGCCGCGAAACCACCGAAGCTGACGCACAGGTCCTTGACTTCAAGCAGCGGCCGCTTGCCCGTTTCCCCCGCGCTCATGCCGCAACTCCCATCCGCTGTATCTGCCCCAGTCCATCGCCGAGCAGAGCAAAACCGAGGCCGAGCGAAATGGCGGCCAATCCCGGAAACAGGCAAATCCACCAGGCTTGCTGCACGAAAGCCTGACCGTCGGCGATCATCACGCCCCATTCGGCGAGCGGCGGCTGCGCGGCCATACCGAGGAAGCCGAAGCTTGCACCGGCGAGCATGACGAGCACCGCGTCGCTGGCTGCGTAGGCGATGACCGGTCCGATGGCGTTAGGCAGCACATGATGGCTGAGTATGGTGGCCGGCCGATAGCCGAGGCATTTGGCCGCCTGGATATACTCGCTTTCGCGGATCGTCAGTACCTGCGCCCGCACCAAACGCGCATAGCTTACCCAGCCGACGAGGGCCAGGGCCAGGATGAAGTTGAGGAGCCCCGGCCCGAGCACGCCGACAATTGCCAGCACCAGAACAAAGAAGGGGAACGCGACGGTCAGGTCATAGATGCGCATGAACACGGTATCGACCGCACCGCCGAAATAGCCGCTCAACAGCCCGATTATCGTCCCGATCAGGAGCGGCGGAAGCACCCCGGCCACACACAGCAGCAGATCGACCCGACTTGCGAAAAGAACCCGCGAAAAGACGTCGCGACCAACTTGGTCCGTGCCGAACAAATGGGCGGCATTCGGCGGCGAAAGCATATTCATGATGTCAACGGCATTGGGATCATAGGGCGCGATCGCGGAGGCGGCTAGCGCAATCACCAACCATCCACCAAGAATGACGACTGCAATCAGGATGGTAGGGGTGGTGCTGCCGACTGGTGGCGCGGTTTGCACAAGAATAGGGCTGTCAGTCATGGGCTATCTCCTCAGAACCGGACGCGCGGATCAATGACGGCGGTGAGCAGATCCACTATCAGCGTGATCAGGACGGTCGAGACCGCGAAGATCAGCGTCAAGCCCTGCACGACATAGTAGTCGCGCCCGAGCAGCGCGTTGACCATCAGCGTGCCGAGGCCGGGCACCGCATAGACGGTTTCGACGATGACGGCGCCGCCGATCATAAAGGCCACCATGACGCCGAGCAGGTTGAGTGTCGGCAGCAGGGCGTTCGGCAACATGGTCTGCCAGAATATCTGCCGCTCTGTGGCGCCCTGCGCCCGCGCGGCGGTGACGAAGTCGGCGGCCGTTTTTTCGATAAGGGCGGCGCGCAGGCTCTGAGTCAGAACCGGCACCAGCCAGATGGCCGTTGACAGGGCCGGCAAAAAGAGGTGATGAATATGGCCTGTGAAACCGGTGCCGTAGCCCGAGACCGGGAACCAGCCGAGGCTGACGCCCAAGAAGCGCGACATCATGATGCCCAGCCAGAATACCGGGATGGTGAGGCCGGCAATCCCCAAAAGGCGAATGATCTGGTCTGCGATGCCGCCGGGACGGCGGGCGCCGAGGATGGCGAGCACGACCGTCGGCGGGATGGCGAGGCATAGGACATAGCCGGTCAGGAACAGCGTCGGCCACATGAACTGTTCAATAAGCTGGCTCACCGGTCGCTGAAAGCGCAGCGACAGGCCGATATCGCCCAAAGCGAGATTGGCGAGATAGGTCAGGAACTGCCGCCAGAGCGGCAGGTCGAGCCCATATTGCGAGCGGATCGCCGCGATGGTTTCAGCATTCGCCCTCTCCCCGGCAAGAAGCCGCGCGGGATCGCCGGGGGCCATGTGCACTAGAAGGAACGTCACGAGGCTGATACCGGCAAGCACACCGATCAATTGCAGCAGGCGCCGCGAAATGAGTTGCAGAAGGGGCAATCCGGCTCTCCGGTTCGAGCGTCAGGGGGTGGAGGTGGCTCACGGAACGATGGAGGTTTCCTCCAGCGTCCACTGTAGCGAGGGCGTCAGCTTTAGACCCTGGAGACGTTTCGAATAGGCAACCGCGTTTGGTGCATAATAGAGGGGGATCTGCGCCACCTCCTCGGTGGTGATCTTCTGAATCTCCTTGTAGATTTCCGCGCGCTTGGCCTGATCGGCCTCTTTGGTCCCCTGCTCCACGAGCGCGTCAACCTTCGCGTTCGCATAGAACGTGTTGTAGGAGTTCGAGCCGCAGGATCCGCACACGGCCCAGCGGACGGCAAGGTCAGGATCGAGGGTTTCGTTGTACCACCAGTTGGCAGCAGCGTCGTAATCGCCCTTGCCGGTGGCATCCCACCAGGCGGCGCCATCGACGTTGACGATCACAGGCTTCAACCCAATCGCCTGCCATTGGGCCTGGATCAGCAGTGCCGTCTGCTGCGCCGGCGCATCGGCGGTCGCCAGGATCTTTACCTCGCGCCCCGCCATGCCGGATTCGGCCAGTAATTCCTTTGCCTTGGCGGGTTCGTGCGGAATACCCGGGTAATCCTTGTCATGGAAATCGACGCTGCCCGGCAACGTGGTGTTCGCCGGTTCGGCATAGCCACGCGTGATGGCTGCGGCTATGGCTTTGTTGTCAATCGCCATGCCGGCCGCCTGCCGCGCCTTCAGATTGGAGAAGGGCTCGCGCTTGTGGTTGAGCAGGGTCATGTAGATCGTGGTCGAAGGCTCGAGCCGCATATCCACCAACTCGGTCGCCTTTAGCTCGCCGATCTGCGCCCACGGCACCGCGCGCACCACGTCGACCTCGCCGGCCTTCAGCATGGCGATGCGGGTTTCGGGCGATGTGATCTCGATCAGCTCGACCGTGGCGTCCGAATTAGGATAGCCCTTGCGCCAGTAGTGCGGATTGGGTTGGAGAACAAGCTTCTCGTTCGGCTTCCACTGCTTGACTTCATAGGGGCCGGACGTAACCGGGACCGTGGCGAAAGCCGCCTCCTCGCCGCGCTTCTCGACATCGGCCTTCGAGACGATCCCCATGTTCCAGATTTCCGCGTTGCCGAGGAACGGCGCGAAGGCCGACTTGAGCGTGATCAACACGGTTTTCGCATCCGCCGCGGTCACGGATTCCACGGCCCCCAGCGGCGCAGGATAAGCCGATTTCTTGTCGCTCCGGATACGGTCGAGGCTGAAGGCCACGTCGGCAGCCGTGATCGGCGAACCGTCCGAGAACTGGGCATCGCGCAGATGAAAGGTGTAGCTCTTGCCCTCCGGCGAAATTTCCCATTTCTCGGCGAGCCCCGGCTCGAGCGCGCCGGTTTCAGAGTTCCGGCGCAGCAGACGCGAATAAAGCTGGCCGTAGGTTTCTATATTGCCGGCCGCCGCGGAGCGCATCGGATCGAGCGTCGTAGTCTGGTAAGGCGAAACGACGCGGATTACATCGTCGGCGAAGGCCGGAACGGCCCAACACAAACCCATTGCGACGAGGGTGCTGCCGTGCAGCACCGCACCCGCAGCCCGCGTGCGGGATCCGCTCAAGAAAATCATCTTGTTCTCCTCCCGATATTTCTCTTGTGCCTGGGCACGAGGCAGAGGTTACGGGATATTTCTAACTTCTGTCAACATTCAAGTTGTAAATATAACACGAAGCCGACTCTTGGCCTCGCAAGCCCCGGCACCTCGGCCAGCGATGGCGGCGCAACGGTCGAAAGACGCCGGCCGACGATTGTTCAAAGGCCCCCCCACTCGAGCAGCACCTGAATCGAAAACTTTGTGCTGATCGGGGAGTTCGAACGCACTCCAAACGCGGGGAGGCTCAGGTTAACGTCGCTATTCGCTGGTTTATCGGCTTCGGTCTGCACGAAGCTCTCCCGGACCATTCGTCGTTGACCCGTATCCGTCAGCGCTGGGGTGCAGAGCGTTTCCGAACTATCTTTGAGCGGACGGTAAAGGTCTGCGTAGCGGCCAAAGTCGCCAAGGGTGAGGTCGTTCATGTCGACGCCTCACTCATTCGGGCCGACGTCAGTTGGGAAAGTCTTGCGGTCCGCCACATAGATGCGGTCACCGACGCCAACGAGGCTACTGAAAGCGAACGAAAAAGCCGCAAAACAGGCAAATACAAGAAAGTCTGCGTCACCGACCCTGACGCGTCCATGGCGACCAACGGGCGTAATCGGAGACTGGAGCCAGCCTACAAGCAACATGCCGTGGTGGACGATGCTTGCGGCGTAATTTTAGATGTGGAGGTCACCACAGGCGAGACTAATGAGGGGCAATTCATACTCAGTCGTCTCGACGCGGTCGCCGCGATGACCGGCACGACAATCAAAACGGCAACGGCCGACGCCGGCTATGCGTACGCTAAGGTGTTCGCAGGTATGGAGCAACGCGCGATCGAAGCAGTTATTCCGGCAAAGGCAGAGCCAATCCGTAGCCCCGTGCCTATGCGCCGCTTTCGTTATGACGCCAAGCACGATACCCTTAAATGTCCGCGCGGCAAAATGCTGAAGGCGGGCCGTGCCGTTAAACATGGGCGCTTCTTTACATCTCGCGCGGCCGACTGTCGGCACTGCGATCTGGCGCGACTTTGCCTTTCCAATGGCCGTGTGAACAAGGCGGTAGTGCTCGGCGATGACTATCCGGCACTCCTGCGAGCTCGTCGCCGAAGAGAACGATGGTCGGACGAGGACCGAGCTTTGTACCGACGTCACCGCTGGCGCTCAGAGGGATATCACGGCGAAGCGAAGACCTGGCACGGGCTATCGAGAGCGATCCGGCGCGGCCTCATAAATATGAAAATCCAAGCCTATCTGACGGCCGCGGCAGTCAACTTGAAACGACTGGCGAGTGCTTTTCTGTCAATTTTGCTGTTCGTGTACAGCCAAGAAGCCACCAGTTCAGCCCGACATTCCCTCAGGCAAGGAAAAGTTTTTGGAATCGGCTTGTTGGTGGCTTCCGCATAGCTCCGCCGACGATTGGTTCTTCAACAGCCCCACGTAACAGCGCTGCCAGGCAGCTTCCGGGATCACCTCGCCAATTGCCGCGACGAGACCGGCATGGTCGTCGGAGACCACCAGTTCGACGCCCTTCAAACCGCGCCCTTTCAACCTGACGAGGAAGTCCTTCCAGTCGGAACGGCTTTCACGGCCGGCCATCTCGACCGACAGGATCTGCCGCCGCCCGTCCCAGTCGATGCCGACAGCGATCAGCACCGCCTGGCTCATCACCACACCGGCCTCGCGCACCTTCTCATAACGGGCATCGAGAATCAGGTAGGCAAACGGCTCTTGAAGCGGGCGCTCGGCAAAGGCCTTCAGGCTCTCGTCCAGCCGCTAGCCGCATCACCAGCCTGCCATGACCGCCTCTCTCAGTGAATTTGCAGAACCTTCAACACACTACCCTGATACACTGCAATGCCTTGTTAGGAGAGCGGCAGCCATCCCATCTTGTTCGCACCCCAAATGTGAGGCGCAATTGGCGGCGCTGGAGCGCGGGTTGGTCAGCTCACGATGTAGCTGGACCTGGATAAAAAAACCGCGCCGATCGCCAGTTGCAACGAGAAACTATCCGTGGTCACCGGCCCACAGCCTGCCCCGTTACACGAGTGTCAAAATGATCGATCTACAAGATCGTCAACTGCTCACCGCACCTTCCTTGAAGGTTGGCGCAAGGCCGCCGAAATCCCGTCGTTGAAGCGGATGGTGCGCACCTCCTCCTGGAAATCGGCGCAGGATTGCCGCCAGCGCGAGCCCGGCCAGACCAGTTCCACCGAGGCATCGAGCGGTCGGTAGACGGCGGTGTATAGCGTGCCGCAGTCACGTCCGTAGTGTGTCTGGTAGACGGGGGGGCGCTGGAAGCCGGAAAGAACGTTCTTGATACTCGCCGAGGCGGGCAGCAGTTTCTCCACCGCGGCCTCGCGCTCGACCGACTTGGTGGTCTCGGCGTGGCACGCCCATTCTACGCCGTGCTGGTGGTTGGTGCTGACGCGACGCTCCACCACTTCCGCCGGGCGATCCGGATTTACATAGACGGTCGCATGGTTTCCCTGACGGTCGATCAGCGCGATGGAATAGGACATGTGCACGGGAATATCCCGGAGCATGGCAACGGCTGCGGCCGTGGTGTTAGCAAACTCCAGCACGTAGCGCAGCACAACCGGCATGCCGAATCCCTGCCCCTCGGCGGTGCGCCCGCCGAAAGCGAGCGAGACGGCCAGCCCGTCCTCGTTGATGCCGTCGAGCACGCCCCACAGGCAATCGACCACCGCGACGACGCGCTTGCCGTTGAAGCGCGACGCGAGCCAGGTGCCTTCGAGAAGGCGCGGGCTGTAGTCATAGTTGCGAATGAGCGACGACTCCGCACCGGTCAGGATCGCTTGCGAACAGCCTCTCACATAGAAGGGCGGGCACCACATGGACAGGAAGCGGGCTTCCAGATCGCCGCCGCCGGCCGTCTCCACGATGGCCTCGTAGGTCGGCAGCAGTTTCGGCATATGTGTCCGCAATGCTTCGAGGCTCATGGAATAGGTCGGGCGCGATCGGACACCTTCGCGCACGAACCAGCGGCTGTAGGCAGGCCAATGGCGATAGAACACCCGGCGCCATTTGGAACCGGGCACATCTTCGTTTATAGCTTCGAACTGGAGGTCCATGGCGTCCTGCAGAATCTTCAACGGATCGGCTCCTTCGCTTCGTCGCACTGGATTTCGGTGACCGCCTTGCTGGCATAGAGGCGCTTGATGCCCGTGATCCAGTTGCAGGCCCGCTCGGTCAGCTCGAATTCGTCGTCCATCACCCGCCCCCGCATCATCAGGGCTCCAAGGTCGGCGCCCTTCTTTAGGGAGTCGCCGCGGCCGGTGAAGCGCACGAAGAGAGCCTCCTCATCGCTCTCGATCGCCTGCCGGTGATAGTCGAAGCGGTCGTAGGACACGCTGCCGTCCGGCGCCATGCGGTAGATGCCCGCCGCCGGCGCATGGGTGACGATTCCGTCGAGGTCCTCGGTCGACTTGAGAATCAACTGCGACCAGGAATCGATGAATTCCTCGCTTGCCCAACGATCGTTCAGTTCCTTTACGTCGATGTTGTACTCGATCCCGGAAAATTCCATTAGGTGAAATAGGAAGAGTGGCGCATCGGCATAGGCAAAGGCGGCCTGGTTCATCAGCGAGCTTGCGCCGGATATGCGCGGATTGAGCTCGCCGAGATA
Source organism: Sinorhizobium meliloti (assembly GCF_017876815.1). NCBI lineage: Bacteria > Pseudomonadati > Pseudomonadota > Alphaproteobacteria > Hyphomicrobiales > Rhizobiaceae > Ensifer > Ensifer meliloti. The sequence continues at coordinate 1,479,206 of NZ_JAGIOS010000003.1, forward strand.
GCCTTCGTTGTTCTCATCAATGAGGAAATCGAGGTTGAAATAGCCGCGATAGCCTTCCTTGCGCAACTGGTTGCCAAAGCGGAAGGCCATGTCGCGCGTCTTGGCGCGGACATTTTCGGAAAAGGCGCCGGCGAAGATTTCATTGCCAGCCCAGCCGCCCTTGTAGGGCGTCAGCTCCGGCTTGCCGACGACTTCGGTCATAAGTGGGCCGACGAGCGTGCCGGAGGCCGTGGTGCAGGCCTCCATGGTCGCGCTGCGGCAGTTGACGCGCTTCATGATCTTGACCTCCTCCTCGGCGGAAATCTCCGCGGCGTGACGGTTGTAGTCATCCTCGCTGGCGATCAAGAAGGTCGTGCGGCCGCTGTCGCCGAAGCCGGTCTGCACCACAAGATCGGTGCCGAGGCCACCCCTTCTCGCCGAACAAAGAAGTTCCTCATAGGTGCGGGCGGGGCCCAGCGTGTTGGGGACGGAGGGCACGCCCGCTTTGTTGCCGATGCGCACGGTCTCCATCTTGTTGTCGCAGCGCTGACGCAACTTGGCCTTAGGATGCCAGACCTCGATGCCGAGTTCCTTGCAAAGTTCTTCGGTCGTCTCGTCGAACATCAGGAAGACGGCGGCCGGGCGGCCGCCGCGCCTAGCGATATGGTCGATCACTTCCTTGCGCTGGAGCAGGTGGTTGTTGATGCCCTCAATGCTCTTGCATCGGGTATGGGGGATTTTGGAGGGAGCGAAGACGTTCGGATGCCGCCCGTCGAAGGGGTCGATGTAGTTGATGAACTTGAAGTTCCCCACCCATTCGTCGATCCCCATCAGATTGAAATTCGTCCCGGAGACGAAATAGATCGGGCGCTTGTTGCGGTGCATGACGAGGCGAATGTCGGCAATATTTCTGATGCGTTTCATGATTGGCCCTCCTTCTCTTCGAGTGTTGCGCATGATCGCGCTTCCTGTCTTCTTCTCTTCTTCGACATACCCTGCCCCTGATGTGCACACTTCCGGAGATTTTCACTGCCGTTTGGGCATAGGGAGATGGGGCCAAGACTGTCGAGATAGGCGGATGCGCCGCCTTTCTCGTAGGTCGAGGAGGCGACGTTGCGGTCGCAGAAGGACTTCAGCACCTGGCGCACCCGGAAATGGGGAGGAAGCATGGATCGACTCGCTAGCGCAAATCGGTACGCGCAGATGTGATTTGGTGCGTGAAAACCCATTGTTTGAGGGAGCACACTCAAGACGCGCCTCCATGCCCGGGAGACGGCTTTTGTGCGTCCAGAACTCTGGTAAGCGCTTTCTCCGTGAAAACCCGAAAACCCTGTTCCGGCCGGAAGCCGTGTATTTCGCGAACATCGAGCGCGCGCAGATATTGCAGTATCGCGGGACTTATGACCTGGCCCGGCACGAGAATGGGCGAGCCCGGTGGGTAAGGGGTAACGAGACGCGCAGAGACCAGTTCGCGGCCCCGTGCGATGGCGCCTTCGGCTTCGATGAGGTTGAGATACTCGCACTTTGCATTGTCATAGGACAGGTAATAGGCCGAGCGTATGTCGCCATCTCGGCTTCCCATGTTAGTAAAAGAGTCCGTCGCGCGGAACGCCGAATGGAAGGCTGAAAAGGTTGGCAGCGGCGGCTGTTTCTGCGTCAGCGAGAGAAACTGTTGATCGTGGATGCTGCGCTCGATCATGGAGAGATCGCGCACTTTATCGTCGATGTCGCGCGCGATCTTCACCAGCACCCCGATGAGATGGGCTAGGTCGGAGCGTGTGCAGCCGATATTCACTATGAACAACACCGTGTTGGGCGAGGTCTTGTTGATCTGGATCTTGTGTTCATCCATCAGCTTGTTCTTGAATGGGTCGCCACTGAGGCCTGTCGCGCCGATTTCCAGCGTTACGCGTGTCGGATCGAGCGCGAATTCGTCCGTCCGCCAGGCCGCCTCAAAATTGCTCCAGCCGGTCTTCTCGTCGAAACAGGATTCCGCGTTCGACTGGCGATATTTCGGCGGCACGAGATCGTCGCCGCCGAGGACTCGGAAATACTTCGTCAGCAGCGGATGGCGGAACATCTGCTCGCGCAGGCTCATGGCGAGTTCCAGCGTGCGCTGCACGAGTTTATAGCCTTCCATTTCCACCTGCCGGCGGCCGACGTCGAGCGACGCAAGGATCTGGTAGTTTGGTGAGGTCGAGGTGTGCGTCATATAGGCCTCGTGGAAGGCCTCCTCGGTCTTTTCCTTGAACTCCTGATCCCAGATGTGAATCATTGACCCCTGCCGCAGTGCCGTCAGCGTCTTGTGCGTCGACTGGGTTGCATAGACCCGCACCCGCGCCTTCGACGGATCTGGAAGGAGTTGCGTGTTCAGGATCCTTTCGTCGTCCTTCCAGGCCCCGGCGTCGAATTCGGCGCTGAAGGCCTCGTAGCGGGTGGCGTAGTCAGGAGCCTGCAGCATCGCGGTAAGATTGGCGGCAGCTTTCATAGCCGTGCGCTGCCGGAGTATCGGATGCGCGTAAGCGAAGGCGAACCAGGCCTCGTCCCACACGAAGACGAGATGCGGCGCGATCGCCAGGCACTCCATCATCACGCGCTCTACGTTATAGACGATGCCATCGAAGGTGCAGTTGGTGAGCAGCAGCAGACGAACACGGTCGAGCGTGCCGGCGTGCTTGTAGGCGAGAAGGGTCCGCTTCAGGTCCCGCAAGGGCACTCCGCCATATATGGAATAATCGTTCCGCGGATAGGGATCCAGATAGTCGACCCGCGCCCCCGCCAGCACCAGCCCGTAATGGTGTGATTTGTGGCAGTTGCGGTCGGCCAGCACCACGTCGCCTGGCCTGACAAGCGCCTGCAACACGACCTTGTTGGCGGTCGAAGTCCCGTTGGTGACAAAGAAGCTGCGCTTGGCGCCAAAGGCGCGCGCGGCATATACCTGCGCAAGCTTCAATGGGCCGGTCGGATCGAGCAGGGAATCCAGGCCGCCTGAGGTAGCGGAGGTCTCCGCCATGAACAGGTTGATGCCATAGAACCGCGCAAGATCGTCGATCCAACTCGAATTCACGATCGACTTGCCGCGGGAGACCGGCAAGGCATGGAAGACGCTTACCGGCTGTTTGGCGTGGTTGCGCACGGCATCGAAGAAGGGCGTCTGGTAGCGCAGCGCGACGCCGCGTGTGATGGAGTAATATAGTTCGTCTTGGTGCTCATCGCGGAAGAAGACGCGCCGGAACGTTTCGCCCATGCGCGCAGCGATGTCCTCGACATTGCCGTCAGTGACGAGATAGAGGTCGAGCTCTGGCCGAAGCTGCGCAATCTGGCGGCCGAGCAGCGGGCCGCGCTCGGATTCCGGAACGGCATCGATGCCGGCGACTAGCCCGTCGAGGACCCGACGCCACGTGGCCAGATGATGGTCCTGCGAGCGGGAGGGAAAACCGTAACGGACAACCACGGCCTGGAGGTCGAAGTTGACGAGCGTCGCGATCAGAGCGTCCTCGAAGGTCGGCACGATGACTATGTCAAAGACGAAGTCGTCATCGATGCAGCGTTTGCGCTGTACGCGCCGGCGTAGAGCCTCCTGCTCGGAGCCCGACATCTGGCCAACTATCAGCACCTCGAAATAGTGGCGAGCCTGCCGCTGTTCGTCAGTTTCGATCTGGGAGGGCAGGTCGCCTTCGGTCTCCGATAACACGCTTTGGCGGCGATAGGTCTGCCTGGCGAGCATCTTGTGAATCCGCCGCGCGGCGAGATGGGCCTGGACCAGTTCCCGTCGTTCGACCAACCCTTTCAGTTCGGCGAAGGAACGTGCACCGGGAAAAGCCCAGTAGGTCTCTATGGGGGACAGAGTCTTGATAGCGTGGGTCACCCGCTCAAGGGTTGTAATGAAATCGGAATGGTCCGGGGAAATAGTCGAGAGCAGCCCCAGATCGTCCACCAATAATGTCCAACTGTCAGAGCGAAGCTCCGCGATGCTGCGGCAGCTATGTAGCGATATTTCGACGGTATCCGTGGTGGCGATAGTCATGGTCTTCCAAGCTCCCGTCGGTGGCTGAGTGCGAGATGATGCCGCGACATCGGACGCGGCTGGTTCCCTCGAAGCAATGGACACGGCACCCGCTTGGGCTTGTGTTTCTTGCAGTGGAACGCGATCTGACGCAGAGCTGCCATCTTGCTTCCTTTGTTGTTTAATTATTTGGGTTGTTCGGAGGGTTGATCGTGCAAAAGTCATGCCAGGCCGCAGGAGTGACTGAAGCAATGCTAATTGCTTTCTTTCAGATGGTTAGATCGGGAAATTGACGACACGGTCGAAGGAACAATCGGTGTCGCAAAGCCGACAAAGGTGACGAACAATGTCGTATGGGTGGTCGTCACGCGTCCGAGCATGTGGAGGCGTGGGCGCTCTTCCGAAACTTTGTTTAGCTCACCGAGCGTGGTGCCGTCCTCTAAGTGCTGACGGCATCGGTCGGAACGCACAAGCCCGTCGCCGCATGCGCGACATGACGTTGATGCGGCTCTGGAAGAGCACTTCGTTATCCGACGGGAAGCCAAGGCTCTCGTCTTCGACGGTGGACTCAGTTATGGTCTTCACTGGAGTCTGTACGGCGCAGGAGGATTTGTGGAGGCCGTGGTGCTCCACGGAGCGGGGTCCATACCTGAATGCCAAGTGCGTCATCGATTCCCTGCTATGAGAGTTTTTGGATCTACAAGATGTTGCCGTCCGGTGAACCTTGGCGAACAGCGAACGTCGTCGGCTCATCGTCCGCGACACCAGCATCGTAGACGAGGCGTTCCCGTACCGAATTGTCTCGGTTAAATGTCAGCACCCGCGATTTGATCTCCGCGATCTGATTTTGCTCAATATAAGCGGAGGAGCAAATGATGACCTCATCTCCAACCTGGCAGGTGCGCGCAGCGGCCCCCTCGTAGACTTGCCGATACCCCCTTACCGTAGAACGCGATCTGACGCAGAGCTGCCATCTTGCTTCCTTTGTTGTTTAAACTAATTCGTTTGTTCGGGACAATTGAATGCGCACAGCATGCGCGCGCCACTGGGTGATCTTGCAAAAGTCGTGCCAGGCCGCAGGAGTTACTAGAGTAATGCTAATGGCTTTCTTTCACATGGTTAGATCGGGAAGTTGGCCGCATGGTTGAAGGAAATCTGTGTCGGGGAGCCGACAAGGGCGGCGGACAATGTCGTATGCTGTGCAGTCATCCGTTTCGACACCGGGGCTTCTTCGCCTACAGGATCGAGGTGATGGGGCGGAGAAATGCCGCGACATGAGTCAGGCGCAAATGCTGGAGGCTTTTTCGTCCGGGACGGTCGGGGTCTTTGCGTCCTACAGTGCAGCGCTCGGCCAGATTGAAAGCAGGTGGCGGGCAAATTTGCACTCAAGGCAGCGCCTTGGCCGATCATGTCTAAAGGTGGACGTGTTCCGGCAGGCGGTCGCGTGATCATGATTTATTCGAAGGATCCAAGCAAACAGAAGGCCGAAAACGCAAAACCTGCTCGCCACATCCTACGAGCTGAATCCAAATCAGCGAGCCGCGCTCGACTCCGTTACGCCTGACGAAATGGCTTTCGTATCCCGGTGACAATGGATCAATCAAGGTCAGCGAGGTCATTCGTGATCAGCTTCGGCGCATTCTTATCGGCCATGAGGAGCCGGCAGCTGTTCTGGCCAACAAAAGGCTGCCGTGCAGCCGCACGTTGCCGCAAACCAACCCCTCGTCCAAATAAAATCGGAACATAGAAGAGGCCCTGCAGGGGGCCTCTTGCGTTTTATTGTGTAGATTGTCCCGGTCGTCGATCATGTCCCAGGGAGTTCTCTAATCGCGGTTGTCAAGTTGATCGCAGAGGGTGTCACAGGTCAGGCTCATGGTTCTCTTCGAGGTCGGCACTTGGGCCGCCTCATCATGGCGTTGGATAGGCTCAGTCGACCAATGTGGTGTTCGCGGTTACCTGCATGAGCCGGCATTCGCATTCCTGGGATCGGTCTTGACTGCGCCATCGTCCTGACCGGACGATCTCGCTAATCTCAGCTAATCATGGACATCATTGTAATCATGCCAGCCCGCTCGGCTCTTGCGATGACCAACGGAAGGGTTCGCCGGATATCACATGGCGTGGAGGATGACGGCGAGCTTTCGGGCTACCGCCACCTTAGCCTTTCGATAGCCGCCTCGCCGCGCGATGCGCAGCCTCCAGCTCTTTAAAGCGGAGAACCGTGGAATACGAGTCAGCAGCGAATTGGCTGCCTCATACAGGCTGCCTCGAAGAAAGTCGGCGCCCCGTTTCGAGACGCGCCCGGATCTCATCGTCTCACCGGAGGCATAGATGCGAGGTGTCAGGCCAAGGTAAGCTCCGGTGCTGGACGATCGTTTGAATCGTGTCGGATCATCAATGGTCGCGGTGAAGCCGAGCGCAGTGATGGCGCAGACACCAGGGACCGACATTAGGCGTCTTACGACAGCGTTCTGCCGCGCTATCGAGCGAACCTTCGCATCGAGGAGACCCACTCGGAAGCGGGAGCTGGTGAGGGGCATGTGCCGAGATTGGATGATCTCGATCCGCGTAGTTGCGGTCCACTCGACTTTGATCCACCGACCTCTTCTTGCACTTCCGCGCCACAGCTATCGAGGTGATCCGTGACGCAAACGCTGCCACGGGTGTGCCGCCACGTTGGCTACCGAAAACGGTTAATGTCGATCAGGGTACGGAATTTGCGCCCCCGATCGCAACCTTTAGGCCTATGGACACGGGCGTGATCCTGGACTGCCACGGGTAAGCCTACGGACAGTGCCTACATCGAAGCATTCAACAGCCGGTTCAGAGCCGAGCGCCTGAACCAGTACTGGTTCCTGCCCCCTGCGAACGCTCGCGAAAAGATGGAGCATTGACACAGAGATCACAATGAGTTTCGGACACATGGTGGATCGGCAACAAAGCGCCGATCGCACCCTCCGGGAAGCGCCGCCAGTCCGCTTCCCTGAGAAGGCCGCCCAGTCCCTTGAGCCGTCTAAACAAGCGCAACGACAAGCGCTGCTGTTGGGGTGCAAGGCCGTTTGATTGCTACTCTTCCCGATTTCCTGAGATTTCCGAGGCGCGGACCTCAGCCGATGAATGCCGCCAATCTCAGCCGTATACGCCGATTATTTCTATTTCACGCATCTCGGCCGGCGTGACGAGCGGCTCGGCCAGGAATTTCTCGGCTTCCAGCGCCGCCATGCTTCCCATGCCGGCGGCGCTGATCGCCCGACGGAAGACCGGGTCGATTACATCACCGGCCGCGAGTATCCCCGGAACGGATGTCTTCGTCGACCAGGAGCCAACCTTGATGTAGCCGGCCCGGTCCATGTCCAACTGACCGCGAAACAAGGCGGTTGCTGGATCATGACCTATGAAGAGGCCGTGCGTGGGCAGTTCCTTCGCGTCGCCGGTATTCACGTCACGAATTCGAACGCCGGTCACCGACTTCCGCGGCTCGCGCTCGCCGATAACTTCATCGATGACGTGGTTCCAAATGACGTCAACATTCGGTCTGGCCAAAAGGCGGTCCTGCAAGATCGGCTCCGCTCGAAAACGATTTCGGCGATGGACGACTGTGACCTTGGAGGCAAGGTTCGACAGATAGAGCGCTTCCTCCACGGCTGTGTTCCCGCCGCCGACAACGACCACTTCCTTGTTTCGATAGAAAAAGCCATCAGAGGTTGCGCAGGCGGAGACGCCGAATCCAGCAAATATCTTCTCTGAGGGAAGGCCAAGCCATCGGGGCTGGGCTCCCGTCGCGATGATGAGTGCGTCGGCGAGATACGTGTCGCCGGAGTGAGCTTGGAGACGGAATGGCCGCTTCCAGAGATCGACAGAGGTGATGATGTCGTACATCAACTTGGTGCCGACATTTTCTGCCTGCTGCCGCATCTGCTCCATCAGCAAGGGACCTTTGACCGGCTCAGCGAAACCTGGGAAGTTCTCGACATAAGCCATGGTGGTGAGCTGGCCGCCGGCCTGCCGGCCGGTTACGAGGAGTGGCTTCAGGTTGGCAAGGGCAGCGCAGATGGCAGCGGTATAGCCCGCCGGTCCGGCCCCGATGATCAGGACCCTGGCGTGGTGGGTGTTCATGATGTGATCTCCTCCTACGTAACGGTCCGGTGGGTCGGCCGTGACGCGGCCTCGGGGTAGTTGGTGTAGCAAAGGCAGCTCCTTGCGCATTGTGAAGCACTCAGCAGATCGAAAGGGCTTGGGGCTTGGGGTTTGGGTTCTGCGTTGGGGCTGAGACAGCGGTTCTGAACCAATCTGGTGAGAGCAATCGTGTCGGCCGGGTTTCGCTGTGTGGTGACACAATGATGCTGCCAAGGGTGATATCGGACAGTGCCGCTGGTCAGCTTTGGAAATTGCAGTCTAATGCCGCATTGGCGCGCCCGCTTAGGCGCAACTTCAGTGGGACATCAGCACTGGCGCCCGAAGGGCGTACCGAGACGGCCTTGGGCCTCCCGATCGACGAGCAGCGTCACCGTGCGATCGGGACTGCGGAACAACCTCGCACGACTGATGTTGAGGACGGTCTCAGAGGTGGTCGCTATTTGAACGGGACGGTGAGCGGCCTCGATGACCTCGACATCCAAGATCGAGTGGTCGCACAAGACAATGGGAGACCAGGCGGGAGGGCACCCGATGGCCTTGCCTGTGACGGCCATGAGCGAAGATCCGAGCGGGAGGAGCGGCCCCCCGAGCGTACGATTATAGCCGGTGCTGCCGATTGGCGTCGTCAACACGAGACCATCCCCGTTGATGTTCATCGGGTCCCCATTTCCGCGGACGGCAACGCTTAACTTGGCTTGCTGGAATACCTGCCGCTCAAGGACGATCTCGTTGATAGCGAAAAGCTCTCGGCTGCGCCCTCCCACCTGCTCGATCTCGGCTTGCAGCACAGGCAGTTCCTCGCTGGAAGCCGCTTGCAATCGCTCCGTCAAATCATGCGTCCGTAGTGAATTGCAGAGAATTCCGGTGGAGCTGTCGGTACGCATGGCGAATACGGGCTTTGCCGGCATTGCCGGCATTGCCAGTGCCTCATGAAGCGCCTCCAATGCGGTACCGTCTCCACCGATGGCCACGATGAATTCGGCTTCTGCCGCCGGGGTCTGGCCGTAGCGCCCCGAAAGTTCCTTGAGTGCCCCCTGAGCGCGTGGTCTCGGTGATGCCCGGAATGCGATCTTCATGGTTGAGCCTTTAATTCAAGAAGGCTGACTTCCCCATTCAAAGGGGGGTTGAGCAAAGCTGGCTGGGCGCTAAGATCTCGCAACAAGCCGCGCTTAGACGCGACCATCCGTTGCCGCTGCTTCCCAATACGGATGAAAATATCAGCGCGAACTAAACACGCTTTTTTCAGCCACCTGATCATGCCGTTCTCACTCATGATTGCCTCCCTCTTTGTGGCCGTTGTAGGCGGCCACGCCATCAGCACCGTTTCGGGGCCTCAGCCCATGAGGAAATGCTGCGTGCCTTGCGCTTCAATGGCCTCCGCAAGCCGAGAGAGCGCGTGCACATAAGCGGCGCTGCGCAGGGTAATGCCTTTCTCCTGGGCGAGCGTCCAGACCGCGTCTCCTTCCTGCTCCATCCTTGTCTTCAGCCGCGCATGCACCTGCTCGATCGGCCAGGAATCGCCTTGCCGGTTCTGCACCCATTCGAAATACGAAACGGTGACACCACCCGCATTTGCCAAGATGTCAGGGAGCACAACGACGTTCTTGGCGTTGAGGATTTTATCAGCTTCAAGGGTTATCGGCGCGTTGGCGAGTTCGAGGATGACGTGAGCCTTTACGCGTGCGGCATTTCCTGCGTGAACCATGTCCTCCAGGGCGGCCAAAACGAGCAGCTCGCAATTGACAGAAACAAGCTCGTCGGCAGGAAGCGTGCAGACGCCGTCTGAGCCTGCAAGGCTGGTGACGCTCCCCTGCCGCTTTGCGGAAATGAGCTTATCGACGTCGAGTCCCGAGGAGCACTGGACCCCCCCCTTCGAGTCCGTGACCGCCACGATCTTGAATCCGGCGGCTCCAAGCAGCTGCGCAATGTGCTTGCCCGCATTGCCGAAGCCCTGAATCGCCACCCTCGCGCCAGGCCGCAATCCGAGCTTTTGCGCCTGGTGTAGGAGGAGATAGTAGCCGCCGCGGGCCGTCGCGTCCTCCCGTCCGAGCGAGCCGCCGAGGGCGATGGGCTTGCCGGTGATCACCGCCGGGGTCACCTCGCCAACGATAGCGGCGTATTCGTCGGCCATCCAGGCCATAATCGTCGAATTGGTATAGACGTCCGGCGCCGGAATGTCCCGGTTCGGACCGATGACCTTGGCGAAACATTGAACATACCGGCGGGCGAGGCGCTCCTGTTCGGTCGCGGACAGATTGTGAATATCCACCTGCACGCCGCCCTTGGCACCGCCAAGCGGCAACTTGATAACCGCGCACTTCATGGTCATCAGGAAGGCGAGCGTCTCGACCTCGTCGATAGTCACATCCGGGTGGAAGCGAATGCCGCCCTTGGTGGGGCCGAGCGTGTCGTCATAGCGGCAGCGCCAAGCGGGGTAGGACTTGCTCGCGCCGTCGTCCATGCGGATGACTAGACGGGCTTGCGTGGTCTCGCGCGGCGATTTGAGTTTCTCGAGAACGTCCGCGGTGATGTTGAGGTACCCGGCTGCTTCGTAGAGACGTGCCCGGGCTTGGTCTAGCATAGTCTTGGGGACCATTTGATTCCGTTCCTTGTGTTCGTTGCAGCTATCGCGGGTCTGGGCGACATGAGCGGCGGTTGGCAGCTGCCGCCCGCAAGAGTCGTTTTAAAAATTTCGTCGATTTGGCGGTCGAGCCTCAGAGGCATGTTCTGGTTATCCTTCAGGGACTTGCATGAGAGTTGGAAGACGTAGTCATTGTTTTCCCCCATGTCTGGCTGCGCTATCGTAGTTGTTAGCTGCTCGCGACGAGGCTGAGTCACTCGCGCCGCTGACGATGTCGGTTTCGACGACGGCGAGCGTTTTTGCTGACTATGTCCCAGTTTGTGGAACTCCATCTGAAGCAAACCTGACATCTCGTTCTCTCCTTCATTCATCGGATCGCGGGCGGCGTTAGGTGTTTCCGATTTTGCTGCCAAGTCAGGCGGCGAGCTAAAGACAGACGCCAAGGTTTTCTTTTCAGTTGCTTGCTTTAGGGTTTCCGCTTGGACTTACCACCACGGCCCTTGCCGAAATCGGTCTTGGCGTAATCGGCTTTGCCGAAACCGCCCTTGCCTTCCTTGAAGCTGCGGGCGGAACGCGGAAGCCGTCGCCGCCGCGCATGCTCGCCATGACCTTCATGCGGCTGTGGAAGTGCATCTCGTTTTTTGACGGGGAGCCGAGGCTGCGATCTTCGATGGGCGCGGTTACCGGCTGAGCCTTTCGCTTGGGCTTGCCGGTACCACCCTTGCCGTAGAACGCGATCTGACGCAGAGCTGCCATCTTGCTTCCTTTGTTGTTTAAACTATTTCGGTTGTTCGGACACATGAATGCGCAACAGCATACGCGCCCAGCAGGGCTGATCGTGCAAAAGTCGTGCCAGGACGAAGGACTGGCTGGAACGAAGCTAGTTGCTTTCTCTCAGACAGTTAGATCGGGAAATTGACGACACGGTTGAAGGAACAACCTGTGTCGAGGAGCCGACAAAGGTGATGGACAATGTCGGATGGCTGCGGCAGTCATCCGCTCGGCGCCGGGGCTTCTTCGCTTAGGGCGCTGAAATGATGGAGCGGAGAATGCGGCCCTTGCAACGGCGCTCACTTTGAAGAGAGCAGAGCATGTCAACTCGCCCGGCGGCTGACTGCGGGCCTCGCGGCGAGGGCGCGATGAAGGCCCCTCAAGGCGTGGGGGTTGATAGCGGTCGGCACGCCCTGGTGCATGATCGTGTTCGTCACCGGATGGATGCTATTTGCGCAGCATCCGGCGCCTGCTTGATACAGACTACGAGGTGCATGGTATGTCTCCCAGCTGCAATCATATGTGGCTAAGGTTTCCGTCTCTTCCAGCATCAACCGAGCCAACCACTGACGTGACCCACAAACCATTGATTTGATCGACGTATTTCCTTCTTTAGAGATTCCGGCGTGTTATAGTTTTGTCGTATTGCGTACAGGATCGTGTTCTTCTAACTGGCACTGCAAGGCGTAAGCGGTGAAGGCCCATCCTGACGATGTGAACCACTAACTTCTTTACCGGAACTGTTGGAGACCTGGCCAACTTCAAGAGCGATGCGGCAATTGGTCGTGCTTTCGTTTCGCACGCCTTCTGAAGGCCGCTACGCAGCTTGTTGACGACGGGCCTTGCAAGACTTCGCCTTCGGCTGCTCAGCGATAAGGAGCGACTTTGCCCGGCAGACGGCCGACAACGTCCGCTTCTTCCATTTGGCCCACCGTCTCTGATTGATGTCATAGCGCTCTGAAAGCGCCCTCACGCCGGCCTCACTATTTTGCATTGCTCGGCGACTGCCTGCAGCAGCGTTCAATCGATGCGGGGTTTGGTCCCGGTAGACCGAAATGCTGACAGAGCTTGGCAGCGATCGCATAGAACGCCTCCCTAGGGCTCGTAATGCTCGCGATCTCATGGGTCGCACCTATCCGGGAACATTCGCGGACAAGCGCATCGAGACTGCCGGTATCCACACTGACGGCCTCGATGTTTTCCGTTGCAAGATAGTCATACTGAGCTGGATCAGCTGACAGGACAATTGGATGCAATCCAAGACTCTTGGCCGCTTGGACGTAGAGCTGACCAAGACCTCTTATACCGCCTTCAACTAGGATGAGCACTTTCGTTGCCATTTGCTGTTAACCTCGATATTGTTTGTTTCACTGCGGTCCGAGAGCGGAGATCGGGATCAGCTGCGTTAGCCGCCCCCAGCTCGACAAGCGCGGCGAGTGTATTTTGGCAGGCCGTAGACTTGCCGATACCTCCTTACGTAGAACGCGATCTGACGCTGAGCTGCCATCTTGCTTCCTTTGTTGCTTAAACTAGTTCGGTTGTTCGGACACATGAAAGCGCGACAGATGCACGCCAAGGGGCGATCGTGCAAACGTCGTGCCGGACCGCAGGAGTGACCAAAATAAAGCTTATAGCCTTCTTTCAAATCGTTAGATCTGGAAATTGACCATATGGTTGAACGAACAACTTGTTCGTTCCGTTCCACGGCACATTGCCTGCCGATCAGCAGAAGATGCTGCTGAGCCCGTGCCATGCCGGTTAAGGTGAGCGCGAGAAGCTCCCGCGAACGCTCCTGGGCGCCCGAAGACGGCCAGTGTTGTTTCCGTGATGGCTTCGGCGAAAAAAGAATGGTTGGATCCCGCTTCGAAACCGAACATTCGCCTGGGAGGTGAAAGGATACGACCTGTCGGCGTCCATCTGAAAGGAGGCGGTAGACACGCACGGCTCCGGTCGAAACCTGATAGCACTTGTAGTTCAGATCACCGTGGGCATAGATCTCGCACCCCGGCTTGTAGGTGGCGACAAGATGGGGCCGAGGAATTGCGGCTGGTCCAAGGTGTTCGGCCTCGATGGACTGTGGTTTGGCTTGTGCAGCGGCGTACATGGACTATCCCCCGTTTGATGTGGGGACAGATTGGCAATTCGCGTGACTTGGAGAAATTCGGTTAGATCACTAAGCGTAACTACCTAGCTGCTTCAGAAACGGGGTTCTCGTCACGGGCCTGAGAATGCCTGACATGTCCGGCGAAGAGCTTCTGCGCAATCTCGACGATCACAAGATCAATATACCGTCGATCGTGATTACCGGGCACGGCGACGTGCCCATGGCGGTAGAGGCCATGAAAGCGGGGGCGGTGGATTTCATCGAAAAACCTCGCCCGTGAGTTGACGTTAAGGGCTCGCTCTTGTGGCTAAGGAGATTGGCAAATGACTTCGGCTGCTTTGGAATTCGTGTCCGTAACAAAACTTCCTTAGAAGAAGACAGCGGTCATATCTGGCCAGCGAGACGTTCGCCGGGCACCGAGTAAAATCTCGTCGCCGATGCCCGACGTAGCTATTGAAGAGAATATTTGACAGAAACTATGGAGACAATGTTCTAACTTTACATGGACCCACGAAACAACGATCTCCGTTGCTAGCGCCTGGGTATCGAATTCTCTAAGCCATCCAACTCTGGTTCTCCACAGGCGACACATGGCCTCAGCGTTCAGCCGTGCCGCCCGCTCGGGTCGCAGCAATCACGGAGCAACGACGCCCGGCCGGCCGCCTGTCCTGGAGGCGATCCTCACACTCCCGCTTGAGACTGACGCCATTTATTTCGGTTGGAATTCAAAACACGCAGCCCTTCGGCGGTCTCGGAGCGGCAGCTGGCGGAGATCGTGTCCGTCGAGATAGAGCGGATCAAGAGTATCCCTACGGGCAGAGCCGCCTTGTTTCATTGAGGAATTGAGGTTGTTTTCGTGAGGCTGGCGTTTCGCCACGTTGCTAACCACGAGGGGGTAGGGGCAGGATACGTGTAAAAACCGGTCATAGTGGCTCGGTCTACCGTCTGAGGTCTTCGATGCTGAGTTCTTTCCAGAGCCATAGAAAATCATAGGTTGCCATGGGGCCTTGCGGGTTTGGTCCGGCCGAGGACCGCAGTTCGAGATATTTGAGCCAGTCGGCAACTTTCAAGCGACCGTCTTTGGTGCGGGCTGCGGCGCGTGGGGAGATATCGCCGAGCATGGCGACGGGCTGGTCCAATGTGGCGCGATATTGCTTGTCGAACATGGCGTGGACGAGTGGGGTTGCGACTTCGGGCGGGATATCGTCTGCCGATGGCCTTCTGCCCTGATGCGCGGCCTTCAACTGTTCGATGGTCTGGATAGCGGAGAGAGGCGTGCGGACCATTTTTCCGAGGATGTTTTGCACGAGCTCGGCGCCCCTTTGGGCTCGCTCGGCAGAATTGACCATGAGGACGAGAAAACGTCCCTTGATTTCGAGGTTGCCGAGGACAGGCGTGCCGTCTTCCAATGTGACACCGGCGACAAGCGCATTCGGGTGTTCGGGCCTGGCTGGGCCCATGGCCGGCGGTCGGCCGAGCCAGTTCCAGAATTGCGGATTTTCCTGACGCAGGTCGTCCAATCCGGCAAAGCGGTCGGCGATGTCTTTCTCAGTGATGCCGACTTCGAGGGGGAAACGCACCTCATGAAACACGATGTTGTCGCCATCGCTGTTGCAGATGAACGGCTGAACCTCGCCGAGCACCCTGGGCAAGGTATCAAACAGCCAGGCATGAGTGAACAGCGGAGCTGCCGGGCGCAACGTGTCGTTGTCAAGGATCAGCTTTTTGCGGGATCGCTTCTTGCCGGACATTTCCCTGAGCCCTTCGAGAAGGGCTTCGGACGCCTCCGGCGAATAGGGCAGAATACCACCGGTTATGATGTTCGTGCCACCGACCTCCACGATGCGGGCGGCGATCTTTTCCCACTGCCGCAGGGTCTGGGTGGCGGTTCCCTCGCTGACCGTCACGGGGTCGCCGCCCCGCAAAAGGTCGCGCGCCAGGAAGGATTTGCCGGGCACGATCTCACAAACCTCGTAAAGGCTGATGACGGAGGTGCTGATCGCCTTCAAATAAGTCTTGCTACGTGCGGTTTCCTTGAATCCCCGGCTCTTGAGAAAGATATCGACGAAGGTCCGGCCGTCTGGTTCGAAGACCTGGGTGAGGAAATCCTCGAAGGCGCATCCCCAAAGGGTCATGGCCCAATGGTCGCCGAGAACCTCGCCAATCTCCTCGTGATCGAGGCCGAATTCGTCCATGACGGGCCAGAAGTGGTCGCCCATCACCTCCTCGAACTGAAGCGCCCAGTCGTCACGGCCGAGGAATTTGACAAGTGCGCTCAGATTGAAGCCGTTTGCGTTCATGGATGGTCCTCCGGCGCTATAGGGCGCGTGCCACTTTGATTGTGTGATCGTGCCTGTCTGACGATCTCGCCGATACGGCCCCGGCTGGCCCGACCATCGACTGCCTCCTGTATCTTGCGAATGCTGAGAACAGTGGATGTTGCGAGCGTCTCGATTTCCTCGACCAGACGGGAGCTAAGCCTTGGCCGGCCGAGATGCTTGCCGCGCGATCGGGCCGCCTGCATTCCGGCGGTGACGCGCTCGCTGATCAGGGATGATTCCAGTTCGGCCATGGCGCCGATGATAGTGAACATCGCCCGTCCCATGGGACTTGCGGTATCGATCTGGTCCTGCAGGCTGATGAAGCGCACGCCGAGATGGTCGAATTCCTCGAGCGCCGTCAGGAGATGGCGGGTAGAGCGGGCGAAACGGTCGAACTTCCAGACCAGAACGCAATCGAGTTCACGGTTCCTGGCGCGGGTCATCAGGGCGTTGAGCTTGGGGCGTCCTTCGCGGCGGCCGGAAACGGCGATGTCACAATATTCCCCGACGATGGTGAGGCCGGCGCGCTCGGCATAAGCACGCAGTCCGTCATATTGCAGGTCCGGTTTCTGGTCGGGCGTGGAAACGCGCAGATAGAGCGCCGCATGGTTTTTCTGCGGTGTGGATGTTGGGCTACGCCGTCCTTTAATGTATTCCTTTCCGGACGGCGGATCGCTATGTCCCGAAGCCTTTATTTTGCGCACTTTTTTCCATCCCTTCGGCAGACCCTTTTCTGGACATCTTATGACAGCGATCGACCGCACGGCCTACCCACGTTCTGCAGAGCGCCTCACCCGGCAGGAACTGGAGCACCGGTACAGCCTGAGCGAAGCCGATTTTGTCTTCATTGGTGGCAAGGCGCGTGGCCCTTCCGGTCGTCTGGCGTTGGCAGTTTTGCTGAAGGCTCGCCAGGATCTCGGTTTCTTTGCGTCGCCGGCCGACCTCCACGCAGAAACGATCGCACATTTGGCGACACAACTCGGTTTGACCGAGCCGCTGGCCTGCGTTGTTGAAGGCACCGGAGACAAGACGCTCTACCGGTATCGGATGGCGGTCCGGACCTTTCTCGATATCGTGGCCTACGACGAGGGGGGCGAGGATCTGTTGACGGCCGTTATCACGGAAGCGGCGTCGACGATGAGCGACCCGGCCGACCTGATCAATCTGGCGATCGAGGTTCTGGGCAAGGCATCGATCGATCTGCCGGCATTCAGCACATTGGATCGGCTCGCCAATCACCTGCGCACAAAGGTTCATACGACGATCTACGCCCGGACCGCGGAGCGTCTGGGCGAGGAAGATGCCACCTTGCTGGATGGGCTGCTGGTCGTTGCGCCCGGGGCGGTGACAACCAGCTTCAACCGTCTCAAGCACGCCCCAGGTCCCGCGCGCCCCGAAACCATCAAGCTTTGGACGGAACGGCTTGGATGGCTGACCGGCATGCTCGATCCCGATCCTCTCCTTCAGGACATAACCCACACCAAGCGCCGTCAGTTTGCCGCCGAAGCCCGCAGCATGGAGGTGAGTGATCTTCTGGACATCAGCCGACCTGGCAAGCGTCACACTCTTCTTCTCTGTCTGATCCAGCAGGCCCGCGCGCAGTGTCGCGACGAACTGATCGAGATGCTGCTGCGCCGGGTGCGCAAAACCCAGAACGCCGCCAGGGAAAAGCTCAAGGCCCTGCAGGACCAGCACCGGGAGATCGAGGAGAAACTGATCACGGTGTTGGGACAGGTGCTGGAGAACGCCAGGCAGAGCGAAAACGACACGGAAGTTGGCCGTCGAATCAGGGCCGTATTGGCGGAACGCGGCGGCCTCGATGCTTTGTCGGAGCAATGCGAGACTGTCTCGGCCTTTCACCACAACAACGACCTGCCGCTCTTGTGGTCGATCCATGCCAAGGTCCGTGCCCTGCTGTTCAGGCTGCTCGACCTCATGGACATCCGTTCGACGACGCAGGACCTCAGCCTGCTGGAAGCGCTGAGCATCGTCATCGATAACAGGAGCGCTCGCCGCGACGAACTGGCCTATGACATCGATCTGTCGTTCGCCTCGCAGCGATGGCAAAGCTTTGTGGTGAGACGGCGCAAGACGGGCGTCAATCTGGATCGGCGCGCGCTTGAAGTCTGTGTGTTCGTCCATCTGGCCGATGCGCTGCAAGCCGGCGATCTCTTTGTCGTCGGGGCCGAGACCTTCGATGATTACCGCACCCAGCTCCTGTCCTGGTCGGACTGCGCGGCACGCCTGGCCGACTATTGCACCGACCTTGGACTGCCGCGCTCCGGGGAGGAGTTTGCCACGTGGATGAAGGAGCAGCTGATGGCAGCAGCCACCGCGGTGGACGCAGGCTTTCCGGAAAATACGGAATTGAGCATCGACGCAGTCGGCGTGCCGCGCCTGAAACAACAGAAGGCATCCAGCCGGCCAGAAGGAGGTATGGTCTTCGAAGCCGAAGTTCATGCCCGCATGCGCGAACGGCACCTGCTCGATATTCTCAAGGACAGCACCAGCTGGACGGCCTTCACCCGCCACTTCGGCCCGCCATCGGGGGCCAATCCGAAGATTGCCAGGGCGCTGCAGCGCTACATTCTCACCGTGTTCGGGTATGGCTGCAACCTCGGTCCGGTCCAGACCGCCCGTCACGCTGTCGGCATCGCCAGCGCCGATACTTTGCGCCGGCTCAATGCCCAGCATATCGACGCGGCCAGGCTTGAGGCCGCGATGACCGATTTGATCAATGCCTATGTTCGTTTCGAACTGCCGAAGCTCTGGGGCGCCGGCCAGTCGGCGATCGCCGATGGCACGCATGTGCCGCTGCGCGAAAACAATCTCCTTGGGTCCCAGCATATCCGCTATGGCGCCTATGGTGGCATCGCTTACCACCACATCGCCGACAATTACGTCGCGTTGTTCACCACCTTCATTCCGTGCGGGGTCTGGGAAGCCATCCATATCCTGGACGGGCTTCTGAAGAACCGCTCCACCGTTCAGCCGGACACCCTGCACGCCGACACGCAAGGCCAGAGCGAGCCGGTCTTCGGTCTGGCGCGCCTGCTTGGGATCAAGCTGATGCCGCGCATGCGTAACTGGGGAGATGTTACCTTCTACCGTCCCGATAAATCGATGCGGTACGATCATATCGACGCGCTCCTCACGCGTGAGATCGACTGGAGGCTGATCGC
Organism: Sinorhizobium meliloti; assembly: GCF_017876815.1. Classification (NCBI taxonomy): domain Bacteria; kingdom Pseudomonadati; phylum Pseudomonadota; class Alphaproteobacteria; order Hyphomicrobiales; family Rhizobiaceae; genus Ensifer; species Ensifer meliloti. Next base: position 1,498,287 of record NZ_JAGIOS010000003.1, read on the forward strand.
AACGCACTGGCAGGATATGATGCAAGTGATCCTCTCCATTCAGGCGGGTCTGGTTCTGCCCTCGATGTTGCTGCGAAAACTCAGCTCGCACAACCGCAAAAACCGGCTCTACCAGGCCTTCCGGGAACTTGGCCGGGTAGAAAGGACACTGTTTCTGTTGCGCTATATCTCCGATCCGCAGGTCCGGCGCTCCATTCGCGCCGAAACGACCAAGATCGAATCCTTCAACGACTTTCTCGACTGGATTACCTTCGGTGGCCCCGTCATCAAGAGCGGCGATCCGGTTGAGCAGGAAAAGCAGGTCAAATATGCAAGCCTTGTCGCCAACGCCATCATGCTATCCAATGTCGCCGACCTGACGGACGTGATCAACTCCATGGCTGCCGACGGTCTGCCCGTCACGCCGGAGCTGGCTGCCTCCCTAAGCCCCTATGTTCGAGCGAAAATCCGACGCTTCGGGAAATACTCCATCGACATGGAGGATATACCAAAGCCGCTCGCCCCAGTCCCTCTGCCGTTCGATATGCCCGTGTGACCGGTTTTTACACGTATCCTGCGCCTACCCGCACCAAGCGCGACGTCGACCAGATCCGAAAGCAACCTCTGCGCAGAGGAGATTTCCCGCCTGGGCGCTCCATCCGCAGTGCGCCACCAATCCAGCGCCAGGTCTGCTTCCGTCCTGATGCTGCTGGGATCTCCGACCTTTAGCAGTCGAGACAGGCGGTACAGATTGCGCGAGATGCTTGCGGCGGGATGATGAGATTTCAGCAGCGCCTTGAGTTGTGGTGCTTGCTCCTGCAGCGCTTGAACTTCGTCATCACTAAGGTCCCCAACTTCGATAATTTTCGGGGTGCCGAGGGATGCAAGCGCATCGTTCGCGAGCCAAACCCGCTCAGCGATCGTCCTGAAGACCGATGATTTGCCAACGCCGGCATTGCCGCGCAGATGGATGAGCCTATGGCCATCCATTGCTTCATCGATCGCATCGACCACAACCTGCCGAGGCAAATGCACCCCCCCGACATCTCGTCCTATGTCTGCCAGGGCGTGAGTGCTGGCCTCAGCCAGTTTCGCCCTGGCTGGCGCGAGATTCCTGTCGCCTGACAAAGAATAATGCAGCCGGGTCAGCATTGCTTGGAGCTGTGCCTTGTCGAGCGAGCCGCCGGCTTTTCCCTGGGAGATCGCTATCTCGATTAAATTGCCCCAGAGTGCTTCTGTCCGATGCTGATCCTGCGCCGACAACACGTGACGAGCGACGAGCAGCGCGTGGTCGCGGGCCTGTGGTGCCCCAGATTCGAAATCAAATTCCAGTATCCGGAAGCGTCGCAATAGCTTCCAGATCGTCTGATCGTCATCAGCAATGCCATTCGCAACGACATTGGCGCGGAATGTAGTCACAAAGTCCCGCATTGCTTCAGATGCGATGCCGGTGGCGGACAATCTGGCAAAAAAGTCTGCACTGTTTGCGACTGCGCGGGCCCACTCCAGAACGTCCTGATAAGGCCCCGAAATCTTGGCGCTCGTCCGTTGGGTGGCGACCGCTAGAAGATGTCGATCCTCGGCGATGTCGGGGTTACCCGCCGTCTCGGCTATTTGCTGGCAGACGGCAAGGAAAACAGGGTCTTTGCCAGAGAATGTGATCGTGCGCTTGGACTGGATCTCAAGCACCAGCGGTCCATCAGATGACGAACAGTGCAGCACTAGGTCGTCGAGCGCGTATCCGGAATCGGCGGCCTGAAACTGGATGCGATTTATCGTGCCACCGGGCGCACCACGGGCCTCGTTGCCGGCGAGCATGGCCAGCATGTAATAGGCGCCAAGTTCCCCCTCGATGTAGGTGCCGGCTCCCCCTCGAGCGGCAGGCGCTCCGGAATATCTTGCTTCGTTCATAACCTGCCCTCTTTCGAGCAGATAACTTACGAAATACTCGCGTTAGCTTCAACTTGGGTTCGGTCCAGAGCGGTCATGGTCGCCGAGAATTCAAGGGAATTCTACGCAGATCTCTAGCGTCGTGAATTCCGCTGTGATCGACGTCCGCTTCCAGGCGTCGGTGTGGTTGCTCCAACGACCGAAATGGGCGCACACCCGCCGTCCGTGCTAACGAATTTATTGTCCGCTTCGGGTTACTAAATCGCGTCGGTAGCCAAAGTGCACGGTGTTTGAAGGGAGCCGTTCTTCACGAGCGGCGAACGGCTTGTTGCTAGGATGTTCACGTTCTGGGCCAAGAAGATCGCATAATGTATCGTCAGGAACACTCGGGGCTCAACGAACCACCAAACTGGATAGTAACATAGCATTTCAGCCGGCGGGGTCCGCAGTTCGAGTCCTTTCAAGACCCAGAAGGCTCGACGAGCAGTCCACGCATCATAGCATCGGTGATGGCACCGGTTCTGATGAAGCCAACCTTCTCAGGTAGTGGCATGATTACTCCGCCGCGGCTCGCGAACCAAGGGAAACGTCGGTCGTGTAGTTTTCGCGCAGGAATGCGATGAAATTGTCTTGGAACTGCCGCGTGTGGGCGTGCGCCAGTTCGTCAGCGCGCTCGACGTCCTTGGCCCTGATGGCTTCGAGCATCAGTTCGTGCTCGTCGGTCAGAAGATAACCGTCGCCGGTGCGCTCCAGGTATTCGAAATGCAGATGCAGCATGCGCTGCCCCTGGTTCAAAAGCCGCTCGTAGAACGAGGCGAGATAGGGATTCTTGCCTGCATAGGCGATGGCCATATGAAACTGCTTGTTGGCTTCCGACATCTTCAGATGCACGTTGGTTTTCACCGCGGCCTCGAATTCCTTCTGCCGTTTGGCGATGATCTTCAGGTCCGCGTCAGTGCGTAAGGCCGCGGCAAGGCGTGTGTTCATGCGCTGGGCGACGTCGAGGGCCTCGACGTATTTCGGGAAGCTCGCCACCTCTATTGGCGCGACGATGGTGCTGCGGTTGGAGAGCGTCACCACGAGGTCTTCGCCGGCCAGCCGGATCAGCGCCTCACGCACCGGTGAGCGCGACATGTCGAAGCGTTCCGCGAGTGTGGTCTCGTCGAGCAGTTGGCCCGGCGGCAGGCTCAGCGCTAGGATCTCGCCCCGGAGCGTCTCGTAGACATTTTTCCAACCGGTGCCGCGCACCCGTTTCGATTCAAGTTCCTCAGACACTTACGTCCCTTTTCGTCAGCGGCGGGCATTGGGCCAGAAAATCAGGCCGTCATCAATCGTAAAATTTCTGCTTGACTTTGTCGACAGCGAGACGACATATTTTTACCAGTCGACACGGAGCCGACAAAAAACGACCGCAAGAACGGCCGAAGCCGACGGGTGGAACGCGCTTACAGCGCTTAAAATGGGGAATGCACATGCTTTCAAAGATGATGACGTCCGCTCTGCGGGCGACGGCGGCGCTCGCCCTGACGTTGGGTGTTTCGACTGCGACTGCCTCGGCTCAGACGGCAGAAGGCTATTGGCAGGGCGTTCAGAAATCCGGCACGCTGCGCTGCGGCGCCGCGGTTGCCCCGCCCTATGTGATGCGTGATCCGGCCAGCGGTGAGTATTCCGGCTTCTTCGCCGATCTCTGCCGCGAATTCGCTGAAGTGCTGCAGGTGAAGCCAGAATTCGTCGATACGACTTGGGACAACATTGTCGCGGGGCTTCAGGCCGGCAAATGGGATCTCTCCCTGGCGCTGAATCGCACGCCGGCGCGCGCCATGGCGGTGCAGTTTTCGATCCCGGCGATGGAGTACCAGATCTCTCTCGCGTACAACAAGGACAATCCGAAGATTCCGGCGGGCGCCACCTCGGTTGCCGACATCGACAAGGCCGATGTTACGCTCGCCGTCATGTCCGGCACGGCCCAGGACAAGGCGATTTCAGCCGCAGTCAAAACCGCGACGATCCTGCGTCTTCCGACTAATGACGAAACGCGTCTCGCCGTGGTCTCCCGTCGGGCCGACGTTCTCGTCGATGCCTCAGATACCAACCAGTTGTTCACCCAATCGAACCCGGATTGGGCGGTTGCGATGAACCCGACGCCGGCCCTCGCAAAGCAGGGCGTTGCCTTTGGCCTGCCGCATCAACTCTCCGCCGCGGATGTTGAAGTGGTCAATATCTTCCTCGAAGAGCGGGTCGCGACCGGCCACGTCGAGGAACTGATCCGCAAGGCCGTCGACCAGGTCCTGAAGGCCAGCAACTGAACCGTGCCGGGGCCGCCTCCCGGCGGCTCCGCTCCCTGTCTTAAGGAGGAGAGTTGGGACGATGTCGGACACAGCTGCGCTGGTCAAAATCGAGGGACTGCACAAGAGCTATGGCGGCGTCATACAGGTGCTGCAAGGCCTGGATATCGAGATGAAGGCCGGCGACCGTGTCGTCGTCATCGGCCCCTCCGGCGGTGGCAAGTCGACTCTTCTTCGGGTGTTAATGGGGCTCGAGCAAATCGATAGCGGCTCGATCCTCTTCGGCGGTAAGCCCTACATCTCCGCAAACGGCTCCGGCAAGACCGTCATCGATGCCAAGGTGCGACGCTCGATCGGCATGGTGTTCCAGCACTACACGCTGTTTCCGCATCTCGACGTGATCAGTAACCTGATCCTAGCACCGACGAAGGTGAGGGGCGAAAACAAGGCGGTAGCTCGCGAACGGGCGATGGCGCTGCTCACCCGCTTTGGACTGGCGGCCAAGGCCAATGCCTATCCGGCCCAGCTATCAGGCGGCCAGAAACAGCGCGTGGCGATCGCCCGTGCCCTGATGCTCGATCCAAGGCTGATGTTGTTCGATGAGGTGACCTCGGCGCTCGATCCCGAGCTCGTCGCCGAAGTCGAGCAGGTGATCATGCAGCTCGCCCAGCAGCAGATGCCGATGGTCATCGTTACTCACGACATGTGGTTCGCCAAGAACATTGCCTCCCGCGTGATCTTCTGCGCCGGTGGCGTGGTCGTCGAGGATGGTCCGCCGGAACAGGTGCTGGGGGCGCCGAAAGAGGAACGCACCCGCGAATTTATCGAGCGCGTCTTCCACATCAAACACTGAGGAGCGACGTCATGAATTACAGTTTCGACTTCGCGTCCGTGTTTCGCAATTTCGGACCGCTCTGGGAAGGCCTCTGGGTTACGGTTCAACTCACGATCGCGGCCAACGTCATTGGGCTGACGCTCGGTTTCCTGCTTGCACTGCTCGTCATGAGCCGCTGGGCAGTGATACGGCTCCCTGTCACCCTCTTCATCGAATTCTTCCGCTGCACGCCGGCGATCATCCAGATCGTCTGGTTCTTCTATTGCGTCCCGATGCTGTTCAATGTTTTCCTCGGCTCGGTGACGATGGGCATCATGGCGCTTGGCCTCAATCTCGCGGCCTTCAATGCCGAGGCCTATCGCGCCTCGATCCAGGCTGTTCCCCGAGAGCAGCTGGATGCGGGTATAGCGCTCGGCCTCAACCCGTTCCAACGGATCCTCTACATTGTCCTGCCGACGGCGGTCCGCAGTTCAATCCCGGTCCTGCTCACCAACGGGATCGGCATCTTCCAACAATCCGCACTGGTCGCGATCGTGGCCGTTCAGGACCTAATGTATCAGGGCAAGACACTCGCAACGCAGACCTATCGTCCGATCGAAACCTTCACCATCGTCGCGCTCGTCTATTTTGCCCTGTCGTTTCCGGTCTCGCAGATCGTCGGCTATCTGGAACGCCGCCGCGAAGCCATGGCAAGCTGAGGAGACCAACGATGATGAGCTTCAACTTCGCGATCGTGCTCAAGTTCCAGGAGGCTCTCCTTCTCGGCCTCTGGACCACACTCAAGCTCACCCTGATCTGCATCGTGCTCGGCTGCGTTCTCGGCTTCCTGCTGGCGCTTGCCCGCACATCGAAAAGAGCCATGCTGCGGGGCGTTTCCGGCATCTACGTAGAATTCTTCCGCGGCACACCCGTGCTCGTGCAGTTGTTCTGGATCTTCTTCTGCCTGCCGCTGATCCTCGGCGTTGAACTCTCCAACATGGCGTCGGGCATCATTGCCCTTACGCTCTACATGGGCGCGATCAGCAGCGAGACGTTCCGGGCATCGCTCAAATCCGTTGGCCGTGAGCAACTGGACGCATGTGTGGCGCTGGGGCTTTCTCCTTGGGTCCGGACGACGAGCGTCGTTCTCCCGCAGGCGGTGCTGCGCGCGGCACCCACGCTGCTTTCCAATTGCGTCAGCCTCTTCAAGGAAAGCGCGCTCGTCTCGGCCGTCGGCATGGCGGACCTGATGTTCGTTGGCCAGAACATCTCCAACAACACGGCGCGGCCGGTCGAGGTGCTGACCGTCGTCGCGCTGATCTACTTCGTCATCGCCTTTCCGCTAACGCGTGCCGTCACGGTTGTCGAACAACGCATTCTCAAGCGGCTGGCCGTCTGAACGCGCCAACCGCCTGGACCCAAAATGGAGACCCTCATGAAACTCTCAGGCGTCATGCCCGCACTCGTCACCCCCTTCGATGCCAAGGGCAAGATCGACTTCAAGGCATTGGAAAAGCTGCTTGTCCACCTGCGCGACGCGGGGGTTACAGGCTGGGTGCCGAACGGCTCGACCGGGGAATATTTCAGCCAGTCGACGGCGGAGCGTCGGGAAGTTCTCCAGGTCGTCAAGGACTTCGCCAAGCCGGGTGAAATTTTGATCGCCGGCACGAACGCACCTGCCACGCGCGAAGTCATTGAACAGACCGCGATGGCAAAGGAGATCGGCTACGACACGGTCCTGCTCGCGCCTCCCTTCTACACACGCCCGACCCAGGAAGAGCTCATCAAGCATTACGAGACCGTGCTTTCCGCAGTCGATGTCAATCTCGTGCTCTACAGCTACCCCGCAAAGGATGGCTCGGACATCAGCTTCGAACTGATGGATCATTTCGCGGACAATCCGCGCGTTATCGGCATCAAGGAAAGCTCCGGCGTCTTGCAGCGCGCGATCGACATCGCAAGCCGCTATGAGGGTAAGATCCAGCTCGTCAGCGGGTCGGACGACATCGCGCTCGATTTCATGTTCTGGGGTGCGGACAGCTGGATCTGCGGCCCGTCCAACTGCATGGCCAAGGCCTGCTGCGATCTCGACCGAACCTACAAGTCGGGGGATTTGGACAAGGGCCGCGAGATGATGAAGACGCTCTACCGCGCGATGAATATCCTCGAGTCCGGCAAGTTCGTCCAGAAGATCAAATATGGCTGCGAATTGCAGGACCTGCCGGTCGGCGAGTGCCGCGCGCCGCTTGGGCCCCTCACGGATGACGAAAAGGCCGAGTTCCGCGCCGCTATGGAACCGATCCTGAACTGGTGAGCCGCCATGGCCGGGCGGCTCGCGCCCGGCCGATCTTGAAGCCTGACGGGAGAGCGCAGCATGACCACCGTCGTTATCGGCGCGGGCATTATCGGTACGACCATCGCCTACGAACTGCAAAAGCGTGGGCGGCGGGTCGTCCTGCTCGACAAGGGCGAGGTCGGATGTGGCGCGTCCTACGGCAACATGGCGTCGATCGCCGTGACGGAGTTCATGCCGGCCTCGCGCCCGTCGATCTGGAAACAGATCCCGGGCTGGATGCTTGATCCGGAAGGACCGGTTCGGGTCCGCCCCGGTTACATGCCGAAACTACTTCCCTGGTTCGCTCGCTTCGTTGCGGCGTCTCGGCCCAGCAAGCTGCGTCAACTTGAGGCCCAGGGGGCGGTTCTTTGTAAGCGCGTCTATGAGGACCTGCTGCCGCTGCTGCGCGAGACGGGACTGGAGGGTGAGCTGACGGAGGAGGGCTGCCTCTCGCTCTATAGCAGCGAGGCGGAGTTCCGCGCCGACCGCGAGCATATCGAAATACTGGAGCATTTCGACTTACCGCACCGGCGGCTGACGGGCACTCAAGCGCGGGAACTGGAGCCGGAACTCTCCGAGAGCATTGGTATCGCCGTGCTCTTGCCACAAAACCGGAGCCTTCGCGACCCGTTTCGCCTTGTGCAGAGCCTTGCGCAGCGCTTCACCGCGCTCGGCGGCGAGTTTCGGCGCGGTGCGGTGGGCGGTTTCGACCGCTCCGACCGCATCTCCGCCGTCCGGCTTGTCGGCGGCGATCCTATTGCCGCCGATGAGGTGGTGATCTGCGCTGGGGCTCATAGCGGCTTGCTGTCGAAGATGCTGGGCGAACCGATGCCGCTCGAAACCGAGCGCGGCTATCACACGCAGATCATGTCGCCCGGCATTTCCATGCGTCACTCAATCATCTGGCCTGCCCGGGCCTTCATGGTCACACCGACGGCGGGCGGCATCCGCGTCGGCGGAACGGTCGAGATGGCGGGTCTCGATGCCGCACCCGACTATCGGCGTTCAAAGATTACCGTTCGGCGGGCGCAGACGGCGTTGCCCAACCTGCGCTGTGAGGACTTTTCCGAGTGGATGGGCCATCGCCCGGCCTTCCCGGATACCGTTCCAGTCATTTCGGCATCGGCGAAGACACCAGGTGTCTTCTACGCCACCGGTCACGGTCACCTGGGCGTCACCTATGCGGCAACCACCGCGCGGCTGATGGGCGATCTGATCACCGGCGCGACACCGCCCGTCGATATACGTCCCTATCGCATCGACCGGTTTTGAAAGGAGTTCTCGATGACCGATAAGGTTTGCCTGATCACCGGTGGCGGCAGAGGCATGGGCGCGGCGGTGGCGCGTGAGATGCACGCGCGCGGCTACAAGCTCGTCCTGATGTCGCCTTCGGAAAATTGCGAAACGCTGGCCGCAGAGCTCGGCGGCATCGCCCGCCGTGGCGTGGCGCAAAGCGCTGCTGATCTCAAGGGCATCGCCGATCTCGCCATGTCCACTTATGGCAGGATCGACGCGGTACTGAACCATACCGGCCATCCCCCAAAAGGCGACCTTCTCGAGATCACCGACGAAAACTGGGATCTCGCCAATGACATGATCGCCAAGTCGGTCATCAGAATGGCACGGCTGGTGACACCGGTGATGGAGGCGCAGGGCGGTGGTTCGATCGTCAACATCACGACTTATGCGGCGTTCGAGCCGTCACTTTGGTTTCCTGCGTCCTGTGTCTATCGCGCCGGGGTCTCCTCCTTCACCAAGCTCTATTCGGACCGCTACGGTCCGAAGAACATCCGCATGAACTGCCTTCTCCCAGGCTTCACCGACAGTCTCGATGTCGGCAAATTTGCAGATCTGACAGCGCTCAAGAGGATCGGCCGGGTTGAAGAACAGGCCAAGGCTGCGGCTTTCCTGCTCAGCGACGATTCCAGCTACATCACCGGCCAGAGCCTTCGAGTCGATGGCGGGCTGACGCGTCACATGTGAGGACACCATGCAGAACAAGCTTTTCATCGATGGCCAGTGGGTCGCTCCAGTCGACGGGGCCATGCTTCCGGTGATCGATCCAGCGACTGAGGAGGTTTTCCACCACATCGCCGCGGCCGGCGCTGCGGAAGCGGAGATGGCGGTGAAAGCGTCACGCGAAGCCTTCGACAATGGCCCCTGGCCGCGCCTTTCGGGCAAGGAGCGCGCAAAATATCTACGTGCGATGGCGCGAGAGATCCGTGATCGCCTGCCGGAATTGGCGCGCATGGAAACCCGCGACAACGGCAAGCCGTTACCCGAGTCCGAATGGGACCTGACGGACGCTGCCGGCTGCTTTGATTTCTATGCCAACCTTGCCGAGGAGCTGGATGGCGAGGTCGAAGAGGTGAAGCTTTCGGATGTGCGCTTCGTCTCGAAGGCCGTGCGCGAGCCGCTCGGTGTCGCCGTTGCCATTGTTCCCTGGAACTATCCGCTCCTCATGGCCTCGTGGAAAGTCGCGCCAGCGCTGGCGGCCGGCTGCACCATGATCCTGAAGCCCGCCGAAACCACTTCGCTGACGGCGCTGGAGCTCGGCGTCATTGCCGAGGCGGTTGGCCTGCCGAGAGGCGTTTTGAACATCCTTTCGGGTAAAGGCTCTGTCGTTGGACAGGCGCTGATCGAACATCCTCAAGTCGACAAGGTCGCCTTCACCGGTTCGGGCACAGTCGGCTCGCGCATTATGGCCGCCGGCGCGCGGGACATCAAACGCATCAGCCTGGAACTCGGCGGCAAGTCGCCGTTCGTCGTCTTCGCCGACAGCGATATCGAGAAGGCGGTCGAATGGATCATGTTCGGCATTTCCTGGAACCAGGGCCAGGTCTGCTCGGCCACCTCGCGCGTTCTTGTGGAAGCCCCGCTCTATCCGCAGCTCTTGGAGCGTCTGGTGGAGGAAGCCAAGAAGGTCAAGATGGGCAACGGACTTGAGGCAGGCACGCTGCTCGGCCCACTCGTCAACAAAGGGCAATACGATGATGTCCTCCGCCATGTCGCCCGCGCCGTCGAGCAGGGGGCGACCGTCGCCTGCGGCGGCAAGTATGACGGCTTCGACAAAGGCTTTTGGGTGGCGCCGACCATCGTCACTGACATGGCGCTCGACAGCGATGCCTGGCTGGAGGAAATCTTTGGGCCCGTCGTCTGCATCCGGCCCTTCCAAACCGAAGAGGAAGCGATCCGTCTTGCCAATGGTTCGCGCTTTGGCCTTGCCGCCGCGGTCATGTCGGCCGACGATGAACGCTGCGAGCGCGTCGCTACCGCCTTTCGCGCCGGGATCGTGTGGATCAACTGCTCGCAACCGACTTTCACCGAAGCACCATGGGGTGGCTACAAACAGTCCGGCATCGGCCGTGAACTCGGCCGCTGGGGCCTCGACAACTATCTCGAGACCAAGCAGATCACGCGTCTGGTCAGCGACGAGCCGTGGGGATGGTATCTGAAATGATCTTCGACAAGGCGCTCGATATACTACTGGTCCATTGCCAAGGGGAAAGCGGCAACGTCCTTGTCAGTGGGGCACCGGAAATCCCGGGCGCGACGATCCTCGACAAGATGAACCATCTGAACAATGTAGACCCGTCGCTGCGTCTGTTCCTGACGCGAGAACCGCGCGCGCAGGTCGTCCACACCACGAACCTGCTGCTGCCTCCGACCCGGTCGGATGCTGATGCGGCCTTTATCGTGCTGCAGCCCGATCGCGCCCACCCGATGTCCGGTTCCAACTGCATCTGCGTGGTAACCGCGCTTCTGGAAACTGGTCGGGTCGCCATGACGGAGCCCGAGACGATTGTCCGGCTGGATACGGCCGCCGGGCTAATCGTCGCCCGCGCACTATGCAAAGGCGGACGGTGCTTGTCGGTCAGCCTCGACAATGTGCCGGCCTTCGTCCATCAGCTCGACGTTGCGATCGAGACGCCGAAATGGGGCCTTATCACCGGCGACATTGCCTTCGGTGGCGTGTTCTACGCCCAGATCGATGTCGATCAAATCGGGCTACGGATCGTGCCTGAGGCAGCTCGTGCGCTGGCCGAGGCGGGGACCGAAATCAAGGCTCTGCTGGCCGAGCAGGTCGCGGTGTGTCATCCGGAGATCCCAAGCCTGAATGAGATCGCCTATGTGATGTTTCGCGACTATCAGCCGGACGGCTCGGTTGTCACATGTACGACACTGAAGCCGGGCCGCGTGGACCGTTCGCCCTGCGGCACGGGCTCATCGGCCAATCTGGCGATCCTGCACGCGAGGGGGCAGGCAAGAACCGGCGACAAGCGGTTTTCGCGCAGCATTATCGGCGGTACCTTCACGGCTGAGATCCTGGGCGAGACCACGGTTGGGGGCCGCCCCGCTATTCTGCCGCGCATCACCGGCCAGGGCTATGTCTTCGGTCTCCAGCAATTGCGGCTCGATCCGCAGGATCCGTTTCAGCAAGGGTTTGCAATGTCGGACACCTGGGGTCCGCAGGTGGGCGAGCTATGAAACTTGCTGAACAAACCATCCTCGTCACCGGCGCGACTGGCGCCATCGGGCAGGCGATTTGCTGCGCTCTTGCTGCGGACGGCGCGAATGTCGTCGTCCACTATGGCCGCAATCGCGATGCCGCAGAGGCGCTGGTGAAGATGCTGGATGGCAGGGGCTGGGCTGTATCGGCCGATCTTTCGAATCCAGTCGGTCCACAGGAGTTGTGGGATCAGGCCATCGCAGCCGCCGGCACGCTGACGGGCCTGGTCAACAACGCTGGCATCCGCTCGGAGGTCGCGGTCGACGCGCCAATGGACGAATGGCAGCAGGTCTGGGCCCGCGAAATGCGAGTCAATTTTCTGTCGGCGGTCGATCTGTCGAAGCTCGCCATCCAGCATTTTCGCGCCAATGGCGGCGGCCGGATTGTCAATATGGCGAGCCGGGCGGGTCAGCGCGGCTACACCTCCAGCGCCATGGCCTACGGTGCCTCGAAAGCCGCCCTGATCAATCTCACCAAATCCATCGCGCAAAGCCATGGGCATGAGAGTGTGACCTCGGTTGCGCTGGCGCCCGGCTGGGTGCGCACAGAAATGGCCGAAGCCTATATCGCCGAGCACGGCGATGCAGCAGCCCTGGCCGGCATCCCCATCGCCCGGATGGCCGACCCGCAAGAAATCGGCGAGATTACCGCCTTCGTTTTCCGCCCCTCGCAGGCTTCGCTCAACGGCGCCGTGCTGGACGTGAACGGCGGCAGCTACATGAGGTAATTGCATGCGTTTTAAGGACAAGGTTGTCATCGTCACCGGCGCCGCCGGTGGTATCGGAGGTGCCGTCAGCGCCCGCTTCGCCTCTGAAGGAGCCCAGGTCATCGCCGCAGATATGAACAGCGAGGGTGCGGACGCAATCGTCTCCCAGATCGTGTCCGAGGGAGGCAGGGCGCGGGTGTTCGCCAGTGACATCTCGACCGCAGACGGCTGCCGGGCGATCATCGAGAATGTCATCGCGACCGAGGGCCGCATCAATGTGCTCTGCAACAATGCTGGCATAAACCGCCGTGGCAACCTCCTGTCGCTGACGCCCGAGGACTGGCGGCTGAGCTTTGCGGTCAATGTCGATTCGATGTTTCACCTGTGCCAGGCCGCACTTCCGCACATGATCGAGGCCGGCGGCGGCGCGATCGTCAACACCGCCTCCCAATGGGGGCTCTACCCGGCTCCGAACCACATCGCCTACAACGTGACCAAGGCGGCAGTGGCGAGCTTTACGCAAAACCTCGCCCGCGACTATGCGCCGAACAAGATCCGCGTCAACGCCGTCTGCCCGGGTGAAATTCACACGCCAATGCTGGAGGCCGGGGTTAAGCGGTCGGGCCGCACCATCGCGGACCTCGACAAACTCGTTCCATTCGGCCGGATCGGAAAGCCGGAGGAAGTGGCCGCTCTCGTCGCCTTTCTCGCCTCGGACGAGGCCGCCTTCATGTGCGGCTCGCTTGTCGAGATAACCGGGGCTCAGGCGGTGGCCTAAGTAGGCGAACGTGCGCCTTTGCGCTGCGAAATCGCACATGTATCAACGGGAACCCCTTGATGCCGAGCCTGAAGAGACCGCTCCCACTGGACGGGTTCGCCTCACCTCAGCGAAACACCTTGCGATCCGGCGATGGGCACTCTATATTCAAGTTTAAATGGATTGGGGTTCGTTCCCGGTCGGCGTCGTGGCCTCGGCTAGTCCGGGGCCTTTCGCTTTTTCATGGGAACACCTTGAGCCCGTACCACATGCTGTTGTTTTCCGGCCCTCTCCAAATCTTCCGCTGAATTATTTCGAAGGCTCGGTTTGGCTGGGTGGGACGTAGGATCCGAAGGCCGATGGGCCTAGCGATGAGATCGGCCAACTGTAGACCAGCGCTATTTGCCTGCTTTGACACAAAGTTGATCTCGAAATCGGGCATCGCAACGCCGGAAGATTGCAGAAAATGTTGGCCCGCGACAATTCTGCGGAACTCCACTTCGAGTTCCAGATCTTCTTTGCCCCGCCCAGGTTTTTCACGGGGACTGCGAGATTCGCAAACCACGTGACATTCGCCTCTGTCATCATGAAAACGTAGGAACTCGTTGGCTTTTTCCAAGCAGAACAGCAGTGCGAGCTGATATGGATTCTCTGGATTGGTGTACCGCCGCTTCAAGGCATCTTTTCGTATGACAGCTGCAATCACCGTCATCGGCGTCGTTTCCAGTACCGCGGAGAGATCGTTCAGAAAGCGTTCTCGAATGTCATCGAACTGTAGGAAGCCGAACGGGAATCTCCTCTTCACTATGTCGCTTTCATGCAGCACAAAGCTATCGTGCCCAAACCATCTAAACTTGAAGTCCTGCAGGTCTCGACTTGCTTGCGCAGAGTATTGGGCCTTTTCGAAGATACAGAACGAGAGCACAAAAACGGGATAATTCTCATCGATGGATGTGAGGCTATGGTCGCCGCTCTCGTCGACATAGATGATGAAATTGCTGAAGCTCATCCCCTTCGTTTAGCTGAGTCGTTCAAAAGGTTCATCAATGATGGCGGGCTCGGAGATTCGAATCTGTTCAAGGCGGACAGGCTGAGTACTGGGCTCCGCAACTTCGATCGCCGCTCAAGGTTTGGACCTGATGATCTGTGTGCTCGAGCATTTATGTTGCGCAGTAATCTGCAGTTGCACCCACCCTTTTCCTGCTGTGACAATCAGCATCTGACCAAGCGGGTGGCTATGCCACGCTGTTCGAGCACCGGGTGCGAACGTGACAAGTCCGGATGACGCTGGCGTCGATAGTGAAGTAGGCAGAAGCATATCGACGACGACGTGGCCTGTGAAGTTCTTCGCATGCGCGAGGACAGACGCTGCGGCGCCTACGGGGTTGACGGTAATGCTTCGGATCTTGCGGCCGGCGCGTCGACTAATGCCATGGTGGAAAGGGTGGCAGCGATGAGGGCGTTCTTCATGGATCAATCCTGCCTGTTCGGTATGACTTTCTTCGCTCACTGCTGGCGCTTCTTGAGCACTTCGGCAACGACAGGCCCTGCCGAGAGAGCATTCGGCCAGCCGGCGTAGAAGGCAATCTGCGTCACGACCTCGCCCGCCTGCTCGGGAGTGAGGCCGTTGTCGAGCGCCCTGTTGAGGTGCCCTGCGAGCTGAGCCACCTGGCCGTTGGCCATTAGGGACGTGATGGTCACGAGACTGCGGCCACGCGGCGAGAGATCCGGTCGCAGCCAGACATCCTTGAACAGCGGATCCGTCGTGAAGTCTGCCAGCCCAGGCGATGCATGGCCCAGTAGGCCTTCGACCGCCTTTTGACGTGCAGCCTCACCCTCCTGGTAGAGCGGCATGAGATCCGGAGAAGCTTCAGGCAACTGATCTGCGCCTATGTTCCGCTCGGCGAAGATGTCATGGGCGACAGCCACCGCCGACGTGGCGTTCGTCCAGCCCGCATAAAATGCAAGATGCGAGATGATCTCGGAAAGCTCCTTCGGCGTGACGCCGTTGTCGAGCGCGAGGCTCATGTAGTGTGGAAGATCGGCAGTCTGGCTGCGGGCGATAAGGGTGGCGACCGTGACGACGCTACGATCGCGGAGGGAAAGCTGCGGGCGGGCCCACAGGCCTTCGACGACGTCCTCCTTCTCGTATCGCCCGAGAGCGGGGGAAACGCTCCGGATCTCGTCCGAAGACACGCTTGTCGATCTGGTCATGGTCGAGCTCTGCTGGGAGAAGGCGGGTGAAGATGCGATGGTCGCAAGAGTGAGGGTGGCGGCTGCCAGAAGTTTCACGGTCGTCATCCTTTCGATGGTGTACCAACCACCATGAGATAGGAGCGAGGAAACGCAGGATTAGAACGCCGTTTCTGATAGGGTTTATCCGATCTCGACATCAAACGTCAGCGACACTGCAAAGACGAAGACGGCCGAGGGGCTGTCCTTCGGCCGTCTTGGGTCAAGTCGGAAACCGCCGCCGGGCGGTCAAAAGGCTGGTTTAAAGTTCCTGCGCCGTCGGACGGAACAGGATCTCATTCACCGCGACATCCTCGGGTTCGTTGATTGCAAAGGCAACCATCCTGGCAAACGTGTCGGCTGGGACGCCGACCTGACCTACGTAATCCTGGTTCGCCTGCTGCACGTCCTTCTCACTGATGTGGTCCAGCAGCTCCGTCTTGACGGCGCCGGGCGAGATAATCGTCGTGCGGATGTTGTACGGCGCCATCTCCTGCCGCAGCCCCTCCGACAATGCCCTCACTGCGAATTTGGTGGCCGAGTATACTGCCGAGCCCCCGAAGAGCTTGTGGCCGGCCACGGAGGATAGATTGATAATGTGGCCCGACCTCTGCTCCTTCATATGAGGGAGCGCTGCGGCGATGCCGTACAAGACGCCTTTGACGTTGACGTCGATCATCTGGTCCCATTCGTCCACCTTCAAACGATCCATGGGCGAAAGCGGCATGACGCCCGCGTTGTTGATGAGCACGTCGACCCGTCCATAGATCTCAACGGCCGCGTCGATCAACTTCCGCAGGTCCTCTTGCCTCGTCACGTCGGTGACTACAGCAGTGGCCTTGTGGCCGGCTTCGTTGAGTTCGGCGGCTAGGGCGTCGATCCGATCTGAGCGGCGCGCTCCAAGGACTACGTTGGAGCCCTTGGTTGCGAGATACCGGGCGGCTGCGGCACCCATGCCGCTCGAGGCGCCTGTGATCACGATGGTCTTGCCAGCGATGTTGTCTGTCATTTCGTGTCTCCTGACGAGAAGCGAGACGGCGTTGTGACCAGAAGGTCACCTCGCCGCCTACGATTAGTTCGACCGGCGAGTTTGGCTTATGCCAGATGTTGACCGAAGAACTCGGCCATCCGGTCGAAGGGGATCTTGTCCATGCGGTCGTAAAGGTCGGTATGGTTTGCGTCCGGAATGATCATCAGTTCCTTCGGCTCCGCGGCGGCTGCGAAGGCGGTTTCGCTGAAGTAGCGTGAGTGAGCCTTCTCGCCGTGGATGAACAGTACCGGACGCGGCGAGATCTCCGCGATGTAGGTCAGAATCGGCATGTTCATGAACGAGATCGGCGTGGTCTGCGACCAGGCGTTGCCCGAGTTGACAGCGCGCTTATGATAACCGCGCGGCGTCGAATAGTAGTCGTGGTAATCGACCATGAACTGCGGTGCATCTGGACCGACCTCGGCGTTATACGCCGGCTGATAGGCGGGTGTGTCCTTCTCGGCATCGACCCATCGCTGACGGCTCAACTGCTCCAAGGTCTTGGTGCGCTGTTCCAGTGTGACTGTGTCGTTGTACCCCTTGGACATGACGCGCGTCATGTCGTACATGGTGCTGGCGACGACTGCCTTGACGCGCTTGTCGACGGCAACGGCATTCAAAGCCATGCCGCCCCAGCCGCAGACGCCGATCACGCCGATCCGTTCGCGGTTCACTTCTGACCGCAGCCCGATGAAGTCCACCGCGGCACTGAAGTCCTCGGTGTTGATGTCCGGCGAGGCGATGTTACGCGGTTCACCGCCGCTCTCTCCGGTATATGATGGATCGAAGGCAAGCGTCGCGAATCCACGTTCTGCCATCGTCTGCGCGTAAAGCCCGGACGACTGTTCCTTCACCGCGCCGAACGGCCCGCTGACGACGATGGCGGCCAGCTTGCTGTTGCCTCGCTCCTTGGGGAGGTAGAGATCTCCCGCCAGCGTGATGCCATATCGGTTCTTGAACGAGACCTTTTGATGGACGACCTTGTCGCTCTTCGGGAACGTCTTGTCCCATTCCGTGGTCTGAGCCAGGGCCTGGGTGCCGGCAGCCGCCGGGATGAGGCTCATGGCCGCGACGGCGATACCGGTTGCTTTCATCAGGCCGCGCCTGCTCGAATTGAAGCCGTCCTGCCTCTCAATGTGCTTGCTCATTTGGAAATCTCCTGTCTGGATGAGTTGAGTGTCACTGGATGCGCTCGATGCGCAGCGGGAATTCCCCAGGGACGTGAAGCGCTTCATAGCCGTCTTCGAAGCGACCGAGGCGGACGAGGCCCGGATGCTTGTAGTCGGCGTAGAACATCACGAGATTTCCCCAGGGCATGTAGTAGCAGAGGTCGTATGGCCGCTCGTCGGAGAAGGGTCCGTGTCCTTCGACCGTCAGTTTGCGTGGCAGGTATGCGATCTTCTCGTTCGATCCGAAGCCCTTGATCTCGAGATCGAGTGGAAGCAGGAGGCGAAGTCACGGGCGGACGGATTGTCGTAAAGTGTCGCCGTCATCGTGTGGTGGCCGAAGGTAAGCCTTATCTTCACGTCAGTCGGCTCCTGTTGTTGGGTTCGGTGCGACCCAGGCCTGGCAGTTGCAAGGACGGCAGCAACTAGCACCAGGGTCCGGCGCGACATGAAGGGCGGCCGATAGCTCATGAGGCTCTCCTGACGGTGTACCAGGCGGCGATCGACGCGAGAGACGAGCCGACAAGCAAGGCTGCGCTGAGGGCAAAGGCGGACCACCAACCGACCGTGTCGAAGAGGAGGCCGCCGATCGATGCTCCTGCCGTGATCGCGAGCTGGATGACCGCGACCTGCAACCCTCCTCCCGCCTCGGCGTCATCGGCGAGATATCGGCTGAGCCAGGTTCCCCACCCGACAGGAGCGGCAGTCCCGAAGAGGCCCCAGCCAACGAGTGCGGCGAACACGGGAAGCTCCCTGTCTCCAAAAGCGATCAGGAACAAGGCGATTCCTGCCATCACCAAGGGTATGACAACAAGGATGCTGAACAGACGCTGCCTCAGCAGTCTACCGATCAACCAGGTGCCACCCGCCCCAGCGAGGCCCATCACGAGCAGGCTGAGCGAAAGCGTCTCGATGCCGAGATCAGTTACCTGCTCCAGGAAAGGACGCAGATAGGTGAAGAGCGCGAACTGTCCCATGAACAGGAGCAGGATCGCCATCATCCCCGCGATGACAGGGGGTTGCCGGAGCAACCTCAACACGTTCGGCGAAGACTGGCCGGCCCGGACAGGCAGCGAAGGAAGGCTGATAAACTGCCAGAGGATCGCAAGAAGGCTCACCGGAACAACGAGGAAGAACGCGCCTCTCCAGCCGACGTATGCGCCCAGGAGGCTGCCGGCCGGAGCCGAGATGGTCGCGGCGATCGCATTCCCGGCGTTGAGCAGGGCCAGCGCTGCAGGCACCTGGCTCCCTGATACAAGCCGCATGACGATCGCTGTCGACATGGACCAGAAGCCTCCGATCGAGATGCCAAGCAGCGCGCGGCCGATCATGAGGACGGGATATGTTGGCGCGCACGTCACGATAATGCCGGAGACCGTCAGAAGAGCGGTCAGTCCGAGAACCACGATCCTCCGGTCGAGCCGACGGGTGATCGTCGCGATGAAGAGGCTTGTGATGACTGCGAAGACGCCGGAGATCGAGATTGCCTGCCCGGCCTGTCCCTCGGAGATGCTCAGGCTCGACGCAATGGGTGTCAGAAGACTGACCGGCATGAACTCGGAGGCGATCAGAACGAAGACGCAAAGCGTCATGGAGAATACTGCTCCCCAAGCGGCCTTCTGGCTCTCGATGCCATCTTGAAAGGTTATGCTCATGTCATGGATCCTTGCGTGCTCGCGTTTCGCGACTTGCAGGAGAAAGATATTGCCGAGGGACTTTGCCAACAATCCGTGCTAATCCGCATGAAGTTATCGATACGGAACATCAATAGGAGCCTAGCTGGTCATGCTGCGGGAGGATGTGAAGGATCTGTTGTGGTTCATCGAGGTGGCGAGGGAGCAGAGCTTCACCAAGGCCGCGGCCACGCTCGGCACCTCCCAGTCGACCCTCAGCCATACGATCAAGCAGTTGGAGGCGCGGCTGGGCGTCCGCCTGCTGACGCGGACGACCCGCAGCGTGGCAACAACGGAGGCTGGCGAACGCCTGCTACAGTCGCTTGCTCCAAGATTCGAGGGGATCGAGGCAGATCTTGCAGATCTGGTGGCTTTCCGGGAGAAGCCGTCAGGCACTGTGCGCCTGACGCTATCAGATCATGCTCTCCAGACAACGGTCTGGCCTAAGCTCAGCCGCATCCTGGCCGATAATCCCGACGTCAAGGTCGAGCTCTACAGCGACAACGGGATGCGCAACATCGTTGAGGAGCGTTTCGACGCCGGCGTCCGGCTCGGCGAGAGCGTCGACAAGGACATGATCGCCGTGCGTATCGGCCCCGATTGGCGGCTGCGCGCCGTAGCCTCCCCGGAATATCTCGCCAGGCACGGGATCCCCGAGACCCCGCAGGACCTCGTCAGCCATGTCTGCATCAACACGCGCCAAGCCACTTGGGGCGGATTCTATGCCTGGGAGTTCGAGAAGGACGGGAGGGAGCTTCGGGTCCGGGTCGAGGGGCAGCTCAGCTTCAATTCCTCGATCTCCCAGATCGACGCCGCCGCCAAAGGATACGGGATCGCCTACATTCCGGAGGACCTCGTGGAAGAACACATCCAGGTGGGAGCGCTGCAGGCTGTCCTCGACGATTGGAGTGAGCCGTTCGCGGGATACCATCTCTATTATCCCAGCCGACGCCAGATGTCCCCCGCGATGGCACTGATCGTCGATGCTCTGAGACATCGGAGCTGAACACGCGCCGCTTGCTTGTGTGAGCCTTCCACGGCAGAAGCCCTATCTGCCGCTCCGGCTAGTTCGTCTCGGAGATCAGGTGTAGGCTAGAAGCCGTCCGGCGAAGATGATGCCCGTCCATGCGGTCAATGATATTGCTGCCCCGAGGCGGGCGGCGACGGGAGGCACCGCAACATCCGTCCAGTTATCCACGCTCCGGTAGATGCCGCCGTGGAAGACAGCTACATTGACGCCGGCAAGAACTAGCAGACCGAACTTCCATGGTGCGGCTCCGGCGCTGGCGATCACAGTCGCCTGCGCACTCATCAGTGCGACGCCAGTTGTAGCGGCGATGGCCAGGCCCGCGTGGGAGACCGGGAGCAGATAGCGCGCCGTTGTGGTGACGGAAACGGTACGGTGTCCCAAACCCAGAAGGCGGAAGTCGAAGGTGAAAGCGGGACCGACCAGAAGAGCGATCCCAATGATGTGGATGGCCTCAAGCACGGGATAGAGGTAACGGGCATTCCGTACCACATCGCCGAGGGCCGAACTCTGCAACATCATCAGCAGAGAGCTGAGCAGATCAAGCATATCCGTTCACGTCCATTCCGAGGGTGATGGCGCAGGTGAAAGGATCTTCCCACGCCTGCTGAGATGACGGCGAGCAGGATCGCCTCACGCCGTCTGTAGCGGCCGAAGCCTACTTCGGAAGGGGGGCTCGTACCGGAAGCGTGTTGCCCAGCACTTGGTTCACCGGCACATTGTCATCGCCGTACCAGAACACGACCGGACGAAACAGGCCGTCGTTCGTCCGATTGATGTAGCCGACGGCCCGGAAGCGCTCGCCGATCTTCAGCGCACGGCCCAGGCCCCACCTGCCCGACCACGCAGGAGGAGCAATGATGATTTCCAGCTCCTTATGGGGACCTTTATATGAGCGAGCAGCATCGACTCGGCTGCTATCCTCAGGATCTTGCAACTCCTCCGGAATCCTCAGATCAGGAGTGTCGGCAGGCATGCTGCTGTCCAGTGTGACGTCGAACTGGGAGTGCGGGTTCCCCCAGACGCCGTCCGAAGAAACCGTTCCCGAGATATAAATGAGGCGATCGGTCTCGAAGCCAGGCCATCCATGATGCGCGGCAGCAGGAGACACCGGACCCAGAACGGCTCCAAGCGCGATCAAGCCGGCAATCCCTGACGTGGTTAGCTGCCGTAGTCCCCTAATGACACTAGGCGTATTAAAGATCATGCTTTTCATCTGGCGCTCCTTCCTTGCTGCACGCGTCATCGCGCTGCGCGGCATCGGATGCGAAAGGAGATATCACTGCGTGGCGCGCCCGATTAGCTGCCGTAGATCGCATGTGCTTATTGGAACGGGACATAAATGGGCGCGAACACATGCGAGGTGTAATCGGCGTCGGGCGACCTTAGCTGTCACCCGCCCTTTGCTTCCACTCTGAAACATCGTGAGCAACGGCCCTCGGAGGCAGTATCGCCCTTTAACAATGCCGGACCGGTTGAGAGAAAGTCGATCAGCACCGAATGCTCCTGTCGGGCGGGCGCGATAATGGCGTCTATGACCGACATGGGGCGCAAACCCGCCGTCCCTGCGTAACGAATTGATTGTCCGCTTCGGATTACCAAATCGTGTCCGAAGCCAAAGTGCACAGTGATTGAAGGGATCCGTTCTTCACGAGCGCGTTGGACGGCTGGTTGCTAGGATGTTCACGTTCTGGGCCCAACGAGACCGCATAATGTATCAGGCCCTTATCAACCAAAGACAGCGACTGCTGATTTGACGATGATCCCACCATCCGGACTTCTGCAGTTGACGGCCGGTCGCGGCGCGAAAGATTTGCAGCAATTGCAGCGCCGGCGGCACTCGCGACCACAGGGTTTCATGCGTTCCCTGCCATTTCGGGTTTTCCGAACTGCCTGGCCCGTCACAATGCGCTGTGACCAGCGGAAACCGATCTCGTGGAAATACAGGTCGGCGTGCTGCGGGCTGATATGATGAAAGACACCGGCAATTGTGCGGCGGACGCGGGCATTGAAACCTTCGACCGAATTGACATGAACGGCGTCACGAACGTATTCGCGGCTGGAGTGCTTCACGGTGTCATGCCTGGCATAGTTCTCGCCAAGGGCCATGAACGCTGTCGCCTCATCGCTCATCAAATAGGCGTCGGGGTCGATCTGCGCTTCGGCCGCGCGCGCCGCTGCACGGAGCGAAAGACCAGTCACCACCGCAGCACGCGCGTCACCGGCCGGAGTGCCGGGCGTGACGTCATCTGGCCGTTGAACGATCACCATGACAGGCGTCTTCTGCGTATTCGGCAGACCTTTTCGGCCTCGTCCAGGCGGTGGATCGTTCGGATTTATTCTTGCTCGCCCACCGAGGTAAAAATGGTCGATCTCCACCGTGCCATCGAGCATGTGCTCGCGCGCCGCCATGAGGCGCAGCGCGTGTCCCATCCGCCAGGCCGTCGGTTGGCTTACCCCCAGAGCCTCGGCCAGACGCACCGAGGACAAACCTTTATCCGACTGCAGCATCAGCCACATGCCCTTCAGCCAGACACTCAAAGGAAGCTTTGTGGAATGCAGCGGCGTGTGTGTCGTCACCGTAAACTGGAACCGGCAATCGCTGCTGGAGCATTGATAGAGACCGGGACGCGCACGCCGCATGCCCATATCGCGCCCGGCGATCGCGATCGAGCGTTTGTAACCACAGGCAGGGCAAACTCTCCCACCCGGCCACACCATGCTTTCCAGCAACCGCCGACACTGCTCCTCATCGCGAAACGCCACGACCATATCTTCCGCGGTCCGAATGTTGGTAAGCGCTGCAAGCATCTCCGACATTCTCATCTCCTTCGGATCATGCCCGAAGAATCGCACGATAGCCCTTGAGCATCAAGCTTTTTGCTGTCTTTGGTTGATAAAGGCCATGTATCAATGGGAACACAGCGTCGGCCTTGGCCGGGGTCCCTACGCCCGCCTGTTGCTTACCATTGGGAGAACGCTGTCACCAGCCTAACCCGACGTCGCGCGAAGGCCCTCTAGCTCGCAAGTTGCAAAAGAGCAGTGCGCGACGGGGCACACGAATGAAACTGATCGTTCCCGCGTTCGCATGGCGCCAGCCCATTACGTACCCTCGTCGACATCCTTCACATGTGTCAGGAGACCCTGGCCGCCGCGCTCGATATCCTCACGGATGGCATCACGCGCGCCTTCTCCGTCGCCGGCCTGTAGCGCCGCGATTACGCGTAAGTGTGGGTGCGGCTCCCAGTCCGGCAGTCCGGCGTCGTAGAGATGCGACAGGATCGGCCCGCAGCGCACCCAAAGCCCTTCGACGATATCGTAGACGATCGGCATGCGTCCGAGGCGGCACAGGCCCAGGTGGAACTCGGTATTGAGGTCGACCGCCTTTTCGAACTGTTGCGAAAGATGGCACTGTGAGATCTGCCGATGGATAGCCTCCAGCCCGTCGATTTCCTGCTTGGACGCAAATCTGGCCGCGGCCGCGGCCGCGCGCCCCTCCAGATCGGTCCGAACCGCGCGGATCTCGAGCAACTGGTCAAGCGTGAGGGTGGGGACAACCACGGTTCCGCGTGCGTCGAGGGTCAACGCCTTCTCGCTCACGAGCCGCAGCAGCGCCTCGCGCATCGGCGTCGCGCTGATCCCGAATCGTGCCGACATCGGCCGTAGGCGCAGGAGCGCGCCCGGTCGCAACTGCCCGCGCATCAGCGCTTGGCGCAGGTCGGAATAGGCGCGATCGCTGAGGTTCTCCTTGACGATCGGCTGCACCCAGTCGGCCTCTTCCAGGGTCTTCGCACTATTTTCTTGCAGGCTTCTTGACACGCGTCACCTTCTTCGCGGATAGTGTTATAACAAATTACATATATCACAAACTTCGGCTTGTGCGAGCGGAAATCGTACACAGGGACGGGCGAGGAGGCCAGTCGCCGGAGCAAAAGCGGAGGACAAGCATGATCGCGCTGCGCAAAACCGTGGCCGCGTTCGGCGCCGAACTCGTATCGCTCGGCGTTGCGCAGGCGCCCGGCTATGGCGAACTGGCCATCGAGGTAGCGGCCGCCGGCATCTGCGGCAGCGATATCCATGCCTATGAGTGGACAGCTGGGTACGAGTTCATGACCGCAGTCATGCCGGTCACGATCGGACACGAGTTCTCCGGCGTGGTGCAATCCGTCGGGGAGGGGGTAAGCGGCTTTCGAGCCGGCGATCGCGTCACCTGCTGGCCGACAAAGACCTGCGGCAAATGTCATGCCTGCAGCGCCGGGCGGCCGCAGGACTGCGGCCACCGCAGCATCATAGGTCTTCACTGCGACGGCGGCTTTGCGGAGAGAGTCACGGTGCCGGCTTCCAACTGCCGCCGCATTCCTGACGGGCTGGATCTCGAGATTGCCGCCCTGACCGAGCCGCTGTCGATTGCTGTCAACGCCCTCGATGTCGCCGAGGTGGCGCCCGGCGACTGTACCGTCGTGCTCGGGCCGGGACCGATCGGCCTCGGTGTTGCCTGGGTTGCCGCCAATCGCGGTGCCGATGTCCTGCTGGCCGGCTTCAACGACGCGGTTCGCCTCTCCCTCGCCCGTGAGATGGGCATTCCTCACATCGCCGATCTCGCCGAAACCAGTCTTGCCGACGCTGTGACCGAGGCCTTCGGTCAGCCGGCCGATCGAGTGATCGAAGCCACGGGTGTCGCGCAATCTGTCGCCGACGGTCTTATGGTGTTGCGCTCCAGCGGCATTCTGGTTGCCGCCGGCATCCACTCGTCGCCGCTCCAGCTCGACCTCACCCGCTTCGTTCGCGAGAAGAAGCAGTTACGTGCGGCCCATGACACGACATCGAAGGCGCTCGAGGAGGCGATCCGACTGCTTGCAGAGAATGCCGAGACGCTCTCGTGTCTCATCACCCATCGGCGCCCGCTTTCCCAAGCCGTCGAAGCCTTCGAACTCGCCCGCAGCCGACAGGCGGTGAAAGTGCTACTGCTGCCGGGTGCTTTGCCCAGCCAGTTCAACGGAGAAGAGGCATGAGCGCCACCACCCGTGCCGTAATCGCATCCAGGCCCGGCGGCCCCGAGGTTCTCCAGATCGTGGAGCGACTCCGCCCCGTTCCGGGTGAAGGCGAGATGCTCGTGCGCGTCAGCGCCGCCGGCATCAACCGACCGGACGTGATGCAGCGTCAGGGCAACTATCCTCCGCCGCCCGGTGCCTCCGACATACTCGGGCTGGAACTCGCGGGTGTGGTCGAGAGCCTGGGGTCCGGAGTACGCCGCTTCAAACCCGGCAACCGGGTGATGGCTCTGGTCCATAGCGGCGCTTATGCCGAGTGGGCGGTCGTGCAGGAGGCCTCCGCGCTGCCGGTGCCCGACGGCATGTCCTTGGTGGAGGCCGGCGCCTTTCCCGAAACCTATTTCACGGTGTGGAGCAATGTCTTCGAGCGGGCGGGCCTAAAGCCGGGCGAGACGCTGCTTATCCATGGTGGCACGTCAGGCATCGGCACCACGGCACTGATGCTCGCGAAGGCCATCGGCGCCAAGGTAATTGTCACCGCCGGATCGCCCGAGAAATGCGAGGCATGCCTGAAACTCGCGCCGATGGCGCGATCGATTACCGCCGCCAGGACTTCGTGGCCGTTTCGAAGGAGCTTACAGGCGGTCGCGGTCCCGATGTCATCCTCGACATGGTCGGCGGCGACTATATCGCCCGCAACCTCGAAGCCGTCGCCGTCGACGGCCGCATCGCCCAGATCGCATTCCAGAAGGGCTCGAAGGCGGAGGTCGATTTCCTGCCGCTCCTGATGAAGCGGATCACACTAACCGGTTCGACGCTGCGCGCCCGTCCGCTAGCCATGAAGGCGAAGCTGGCTGCGTCGCTCCAGGAGCACGTGCTGCCGGTTCTCGCGCGCGGCGAGGCACGGCCGCTGATCGACTCCACCTATCCCTTTGAACAGGTCGCCGATGCCCATGCCCGCATGGATAGCGGCAGCCATACCGGCAAGATCGTTCTCGTTATGGACACGCAGGCATAGGCCTGCCCTCCGAAAGGCCAGGAAAGGAAATTAGCATGAACGTTATGAGCAGGTCACAGGCGACATCGGCCGCCGATAACATGACCGGCGCCCATCTGCTCGCCGCAGCCCTTCAGCGCCACGGCGTGAAGGAGATCTTCGGTCAGAGCATTCCCTCCGCCCTGTTCCTGGCCGCGCCCGATTACGGCATCCGCCAGATCGGCTACCGCACCGAAAATGCCGGCGCCGCCATGGCGGACGCGTTTGCGCGAGTCTCCGGCAAGGTCTCTGTCGTCACCGCCCAGAACGGGCCTGCAGCGACCCTGCTGGTGCCCGGCCTTGCCGAGGCGCTGAAGGCATCGACACCGGTCGTCGCGATCGTACAGGACGTGTCCCGCCGTTTTATCGACAAGAACGCATTCCAGGAGCTCGACCATTTTGCGCTGTTTTCGGGTGTCGCGAAATGGGTCCGCCGCGTGGCCGATCCGGCCCGCATCGACGACTATGTCGACATGGCCTTCACCGCTGCCGCAACCGGCCGCGCAGGCCCCGCGGTTCTCCTCGTCCCGCTCGACGTCCTGGACGAGCGTCCGGAGATCGATCCCGCACAACCGCGCCGCAGCGCGAACCTTGGAACGTTCCCGCTCGACCGCACCGCTGCTGATCCGGCCCGGATCGCAGAGGCCGCTTGTCTTATCGCAAAGGCCAAAGCCCCGATCGTGATCGCCGGCGGCGGCGTGCATGCCTCGCAGGCATCCGCGGAGCTCTCTGCATTGCAGGCGCTCGGCCTGCCGGTCGCCACCACCGTCATGGGCAAGGGCTCGGTCGACGAGACCCATCCGCTCTCGCTCGGTGTCGTCGGCTATTTCATGGCCCCGCGCGGCCGCACCTCGCATCTGCGCAGTCTCGTGACCGACGCCGACGTCGTGCTTCTCATTGGCAACCGCACCAACCAGAACGGAACCGACAGCTGGTCGCTCTACCCGAAGGGCGCAACCTATATCCATCTCGACGTGGACGGCGGCGAGATCGGCCGCAACTACGAGGCACTGCGTCTTGCGGGCGATGCCAAGCTCACGCTCGCGGCGCTGAAGCAAGCGCTAGACAAAGAGGACCTGTCGGCACTTTCCACTCGCCGTAAGGCGCTCGAGGAGAAGATCGCCGAGGGCTTGGCCGCTCATCGCGAAGACATGAAGAGACTCGTCGACATGGACGCAGCGCCCCTGCGCCCGGAGCGCCTGATGGCGGACCTCGACAGCGTGCTGACGCCGGAAAGCATCGTCGTCGCCGATGCCAGCTATTCGTCGATCTGGATCGCCAACTTCCTGACCGCCCGCAAGGCCGGCCAGCGCTTCATCACGCCGCGCGGCATCGCCGGCCTCGGCTGGGGCCTTCCCTATGCGCTCGGCGCCAAGGCGGCGCGTCCGGACGCGCCGGTCGTCTGCCTCACCGGCGACGGCGGCTTCGGTCATGTCTGGTCGGAGATGGAGACGGCGCGCCGCATGAAGCTGCCGGTCGTCGTCATTGTGTTGAACAACCAGATCCTCGGCTACCAGAAACATGCCGAGCTCAGCCTGTTCGGCAATTTCACCGATGTCTGCGACTTCGAGGCGGTCGACCATGCGGCCATCGCACGGGCCATTGGCTGCAACGGCGTTCGCGTCGACCGGCCGGAAGACTTTCTGCCGGCCCTGAAGGAAGCACTGTCTCGCGACGAACTCACCGTCATCGACGTCATCACCGACGAGCGGGCGCATCCGCCGATCACCAGCTTTCAGGGGAAGGATGCCCTGAACTACTGAGACCTTGAGACCATCGTAACCAACGGCATTTCCGGGAGGAGAACATGAAACTGTCGTATCTTCTGAAGACCACCGTCGCAGCCATCGTGCTGTCGGCAACCGCTGCGCATGCCGATGTGAAGTTCGGGGCGCTTTATCCCTTCAGTGGCCAGCTCGCGCTTCTCGGGGAGGAGAGCGCACGCGGCCTGGAGATCGCGGTTGACGAGATCAATGCAGCCGGCGGCATCCAGGGCGAAAAGGTCGTCCTGGTTCGCGGTGACGCGGTCGACAACAATCAGGCGATCGGCGAAGCCCGCCGCCTGATCTCGCTCGAGCAGGTGGCGGCGATATTCGGCACCTATTCGTCGGCGCGATCTATCGCAGCAAGCCAGGTTGCCGAGCTTTCCGGCATTCCTTATTTCGAACTCGGTGCGGTCGCCGACGAGGTGACTGGCCGCGGCCTCAAGTACCTGTTCCGCACCAACCCTTACGCCGCCGACATGGGCAAGATGATCGTCGACATGGTCGCGGACAAGATCGCACCTGGCATCAGCAAGAAGCCGGAAGAGCTGAAGATCGGCATCATCTACGAAGACTCGAGCTACGGCACCTCCGTCTCGACACACCAGGCCAACTACGCCAAGGAGAGGGGCTTGAACGTTGCTGTTTCCTCCGGCTATCCGGCGGCGACCGTCGACATGTCCTCGTTGGTGCTGGAGCTGAAGCAAGCCGGCGTCGACGTGGTGCTGCAGACTTCCTACCAGAACGACTCCGTCCTGTTCCTGCAGCAGGCCAACGAGGCAGGCTACAAGCCTGCGGCCGTCATCGGTGGCGGTGGCGGCTATTCTATGCAGCCGACTGCCGATGCTGTGGGCCATGATGTGATTGACGGCGTTCTCGACGTGGACTTCACCCAATACCTCGTCAACACCAAGGCGACGCCTGGCCTTGACGCCTTCGTCGAGGCCTATAAGGCGAAGTATGGCAGCGCCCCGCGCTCCGGTCACTCGTTGAACAACTATGTCGGCGCCAAGGCCTTGCTCGAAGCGATCGACAAGGCGAAGGGCTTCGAGCCTGACACTATCGTCGAGGCGGTCAAGGCCATGGACATTCCGGACGGCGCGACCGCGGCCGGATACGGCATCAAGTTCGGCGAGAACAACCAGAACGAACGCGCCTCTATGATGGGTATGCAGTGGCAGGGTGGCAAACTCGTCACCGTCTATCCCGACGCGGCCGCGACGGCGCCGATCCAATTCGCCGACTGAGGCGACCTCCCGAGCGGAAGGCGCATCATGCCGGTTGCGCCTTCCGCCGCAGTTCTCCTTGGGTAGCACGCTGCGTTTCGGGTCATCGTGGCCCCGATCGCCGTGCCCAACAGACAGTGAGGCGTTGATGGATACGTTTCTACAAGTGCTTGCCAGCGGCCTGATGCTCGGCGCCCTCTTCGCCATCGTCAGTATCGGCCTCACTCTGATCTTCGGGATCGTCAAGGTCGTGAATTTCGCGCATGGCGAGTTCCTGATGATCGGGATGTACCTTGTCTACCTGATCACGGCCAAGCTCGGTCTCCATCCGCTCGTAACCGTCGTGGCGGTCGCGCCGCTCTTGTTCCTGGTGGGCGTCGCCACGCAGCGCTTCATCATCCAGCCGCTGATGAGTGCGCGCGACGACCATATCCAGATCTTCGCCACCGTGGGTCTCTCCACGGCATTGATCAATCTGGCGCTCCTGATCTTCGGCGCCGATATCGCCAACACGCCTCCGGGTGGCCTGCGCATGCCCATTCAGATCGGGCCCGTCCGCGTGCTGCTCGGGCAGATGATCATTCTGCTCGCTTCTGCGGCGCTCGTGGTCGGACTGCGGATGTTCCTGCAGCGGACGCAGACCGGCCGAGCCATTCGCGCGGTAGCGCAGAACCGCGCCGCCGCCCAGCTCATGGGTATCAATGTCAACCGCATCTACATGCTGACCTTCGGCATCGGCGCCGCTTGCGTAGGCTTCGCTGCCGCCATGGTCGCGCCCCTCTATCCGACGTCCCCGACCATCGGCACCTACTTCGTGCTGACCGCCTTCGTGGTTGTGGTGCTCGGTGGCCTCGGTTCGATCGGCGGCGCCTTTGCCGGTGCGATGATTATTGGCCTGATCGACAGCTTTGCTGGCTTCTACATCGGATCCGATCTGCGTGAGGTCGCCGTCTTCGGCGTGTTCCTGCTGATCCTGATCCTCAAGCCATCGGGTCTCTTCAGCGAGCGCCTCAACCTCTCGCACGTATCGCCATGAGGAAAGCCATGACAGATACCACGCTCGACAACACCGTACCCGCCGCGCGCACGAGTCCGTTTCCGCTGAAGAAGGCTGCGGCGCTGGGCGCGCTCTTGCTGGCGCTGCTGGCGGCTCCGATTGCCATCGGCGACCAGTTCATCTCGCACATCTTCATCACCATCTTCATCTTCGCCGGTCTTTCGACCGCCTGGAACATCGTCGGGGGCTATGCCGGACAGCTCTCGCTCGGTCACGCCATCTTCTATGGCATTGGCGCCTATGCCGGCGTGATGCTGATGAACATGGGCATTTCCCCTTGGCTCGGCATGTTTGCCGGTGCGGCGGTGTCCGTCGTCGTCGCCGTTGCGATCAGTTATCCCTGCTTCCGCCTGCGCGGCCCGTTCTTCTCGCTCGCGACGATCGCATTCCTCGAGGTATTCCGGGTGCTCGCGCTGCACCTTCGCGAGTTCACGGGCGGCGCGACGGGCCTGATGATCCCGCTGAAATTCGGCTGGGAATGGATGGTTTTCCGCGACCGTACACCGGCGCTTCTCATCGCCTTCGGCTTGCTGGTCGTGGCGCTGGCCGTCGCCTGGTGGATCCGTTCGCACCGCCTGGGTTTCTACCTGGTCGCCACACGCGAGCGCCAGAGCGCCGCCCAAGCCGCCGGCGTGAACACGGTCAAGGTGCGCCTGATCGCGGTCTCGGCCTCGGCCGCGCTCACCGCTTTCATCGGCACGTTCCACGCCATGTATCTCACTTTCATCGAACCGGCGGCGATGTTCTCGTTGACCATGTCGATACAGATCGCGATGTTCGCGCTCATCGGAGGTCTCGGTACCGTCATCGGACCGCTCGTCGGCGCCTTATTCCTCGTGCCGCTCTCCGAACTCGCCCGTGGCTGGCTCGGCGCCCAGGCGCTCGGCCTGCACGGCTTCGTTTACGGCGTCGTGCTGGTTCTTGTCGTGCTCTTCATGCCGAACGGTCTGATGGGCATCCTCTCACGCTACCTTGGCAACGCGACACCGCAGCGCGGAACTCAGTCAGCTTCGGTTGCCGCTACCCCACGCGCCGCCGAGCGTCCGCCGATCGGCAACGACATCCTGATTGCGGACCATCTGGACAAGCACTTCGCCGGCCTGCACGTCACCAACGACGTCAGCTTCTCGCTGAAGGAAGGCGAGATCCTCGGCCTGATCGGCCCGAACGGCGCCGGCAAGACCACCGTGTTCAACATGCTTTCCGGCTTTCTCAAACCCGACAGCGGCTCGGTCAAAGTTCGGACGGAGGACGGCTCCTGGCAGGCGCCGCTGACGCCGGGGGATTTCGCCGCGATCGGCGTCGGCCGGACTTTCCAGATCGTCCAGCCCTTCGCGGCGATGACGGTCGAGGAAAACATCATGGTCGGCGCCTTCCACCGCTACCGCGACGTCAATGACGCCCGCGAGGCGGCGCGCGAGACGGCCTTCCGCATGGGTCTCGGTCCCTGGCTCCACGCCGAAGCAAGAGGTCTTACGATCGGCGGGCTGAAGCGGCTGGAAGTCGCCCGCGTCATGGCCATGAAGCCGCGGATCCTGCTCCTGGACGAGGTCATGGCCGGCATCAATCAGACCGACGTCCGCCGTGCCATCGACCTCATGCTCTCCATTCGTGACAGCGGTGTCTCGATCATCGCCATCGAACACGTGATGCAAGCGGTGATGTCGCTGTCGGATCGTGTGGTGGTGCTGAACTCCGGCCAGATCATCGCAGAGGGCAAGCCCCAGAATGTCGTGCGCGATCCGCATGTGATCGAAGCCTATCTCGGAAAGGAATTCACCCATGCTCAGGCTTGAAGGCATTCACGCCGGATACGGCGCGACAACCATCTTGCACGGCATCTCGCTCAACGTTCAGGCGGGCGAGGTCGTAACCATTGTCGGAGCCAACGGCGCCGGCAAGACGACGACGCTGCGCACCGTCGCCGGCCTGATCAAGCCAACCGCCGGCCGTATCACCTTCGAGGGGCGGGATATCACCAGACTTCCCGCGCATGAGGTCGTCGATCTCGGTATCACGCTCATCCCGGAAGGCAGGCAACTCTTTGCGGATATGACCGTGCATGAAAACCTCCTGATGGGCGCCTATCGCGCGGAGGCGCGTGCGAAGCAAAAGGATACACTCGACCAGGTGCTATCGCTCTTTCCCCGTGTACGGGAACGGCTGAGCCAGAGTGCCGGCTCACTGTCGGGAGGCGAGCAGCAGATGGTGGCGATCGCAAGGGGCATGATGGCCCGCCCGAGACTCCTGATGTTCGACGAGCCCTCGTTGGGTCTCGCGCCGATCATTGTGCAACAGGTGTTCGACGTCATTGACACGATCGTCAGGACGGGTGCCACGGTCCTGATCGTCGAGCAGAACGTCTTCCATACGCTCAAGGCCGCCGACCGCGGCTATGTCCTCGAAAACGGCGAGATTGTTCTCTCCGACAGCTCTGATGCGCTGCTTACGAACGATCACGTCCGTCAAGCCTATTTGGGAATTTGATGATGCCTGCAAGAGAAGACAACCCTCGCTCCATCTCCTACCGTCCGAGCCACGCCGGCCGCCGCGTGCTCGTCACCGGTGCCGGTCGCGGCATCGGACGGGCGATCGCGCTCGGCTTTGCTGCCCGCGGCGCGACCGTCGGCGTCGCCGACATGAACGCGGACGACATCGCCGAAACCGTGGCGCTCATCAAGGCCGATGGTCACGGCGAGGGTCTGCCGCTTCTTCTCGACGTTGCAGACTATGACGCGGTCGAAGCAGGGCTTGCCGATGCGGCGAGGGCCATAGGCGAAGCCTTCGACACCGTCGTCAACAATGCCGGCATTTCGCCGAAGCACGATGGGGTTGCGCACAAGGTCTGGGAGATGGATCCCGCGGAATGGAGCCGCGTGGTTGCCGTCAACCTCTCCGGCCCGTTCAATACGATCCGCGCGCTCACGCCATCGATGCGCAGGGCCGAACGCGGCTGGATCGTCAATATGTCGTCGGTGGCGGGCAAGACCTATTCGCCGATCGTTGCCTGCCACTATGCGGCGACGAAATCGGCGCTTATCGGCTTCACCAAGCATCTTGCGGCGGAACTCGGCCCCTATGGCATCCGCGTCAACGCGCTGGCGCCGGGCCGCATCGAGACCCCGATGGTGCGCGGCGTCGCGCGCGAGATCAACGAGGAGCAGGTGAAGCTGACGCCAATGGGCAGGCTCGGCCAGCCGGAGGAGGTGGCGGATACCGCCGTTTATCTAACCTCGGCCGAATCAAGCTTCGTCACCGGCCAAACGATCGACGTCGCCGGCGGTCTTTATATGACGTGAGGGCAGGCTCCGCGCCCACCGCAACAGACGAGATCAAAGATGTCGTTACAGAACGTATTCGCCGCACAATGGCGTTCGGCGTCCAATGCCTGGCGTCAGACCAATCCTTCTAACGTCCGAGCGACACGGAGCATGGCATGACGGATGCACCCGCCCATCGGATCACGGGCAAGACCCGCATCTACGGTATTCTCGCCGATCCGATCCATCACGTGAAGACGCCGGAGGTCATGGCCGAGGTCTTTGCCCGTCACGGCGTGGACGCGGTGCTGATCCCCTTCCATGTCCAGCCCGAAGGGCTGGTGACGCTGGTGTCCGGCCTCAAGGCGATGGAGAATTTCGGCGGGTTCATTGCGACCGTGCCGCACAAGCCGGCCATGCTCGGGCTCTGCGACGGGGTAACCGAAGAAGCCCGCAACATCGGCGCTGTCAATTGCGTCCGGCGCGAGGCGGACGGCCGTATGGTGGGGACGATGCTCGACGGCATCGGCTTCGTCGTGGCGCTTAGGACGGTAACCGGCTTCGAGCCGGAGGGCAAAAGCGCCTACGTGGCCGGTGCCGGGGGTGCAGCCTGCGCGATTGCGTTTGCCCTGGCCGATGCCGGCGTCAGCCACCTCACCATCGCCAATCGCACCATCGACAAGGCCGAGGCTCTTGCTGCGCGGCTGCGGCGGGCGCATCCCGGCCTCTCGCTCTCGACCGACGCCGCTTCGGTGGCCGACCACGAACTCGTCGTCAACGGCACATCGCTCGGCATGAAGGAGACCGACGCGCCGCCCCTCGATCTTTCCAGTCTCTCTGCCAGTCAGGTCGTCGCAGACGCGATCATGGACCCGGTGATGACGCCGCTTCTGAAAGCGGCCGAGGCGTTCGGGTGCCGCATCCAGTGCGGCCTACCGATGCTGCAATGCCAGATCGAACTCATGGCAAAGCACATGGGGGCGATCGCGTAATGGCCGAGCAGGGCGCGCTTCTCGATCAACTGCGGACGATCTGCAACCCTGCGGCAGTGCTGACGGCGCCGGGCGACATCGAGCCCTATGCCGTCGACTGGAAGCGGAGCTTCGTCGGGAGCCCCTTCTGTGTCGTGCGTCCGGGCAATACCGGCGAGGTGGCGAAGGTCGTCGCCGCCTGCCGCAAGCACGGCACATCGATCGTGCCGCAGGGCGGCAACACGGGCCTTGCCGGTGGAGCGACGCCCGACGCCAGTTCGTCGCAGGTGCTGCTGTCGCTCAACCGCTTGACCAGGATCCGCAGCCTGGACCCCATCGGCATGACCGTGGAGGTCGAGGCCGGTGCGATCCTGCAGTCCGTCAAGGAGGAAGCCGCGAAAAAGGAGCGGCTGCTGCCCGTCAGTCTCGCGGCCGAGGGGTCGGCCACCATCGGCGGCATCGTTTCCACCAATGCCGGCGGCGTCAATGTGCTGCGCCATGGCATGACGCGCGCTCTCGTGCTCGGGCTCGAGGTCGTGCTTGCCGACGGCACGATCGTCAACGGCCTCCGGCACCTGCGGAAGGATAATGCGGGCTACGACTGGAAGCAGCTCTTCATCGGCGCCGAAGGAACGCTCGGCAT
The DNA here is from genome assembly GCF_017876815.1 of Sinorhizobium meliloti. Lineage (NCBI taxonomy): Bacteria > Pseudomonadati > Pseudomonadota > Alphaproteobacteria > Hyphomicrobiales > Rhizobiaceae > Ensifer > Ensifer meliloti. Next base: position 1,533,638 of record NZ_JAGIOS010000003.1, read on the forward strand.
CGTCACGGCCGCCGTCCTCCGGCTCGTGCCGGCGCCGCGCCACAGCGTCACCGCGCTGCTCTCAGTCGCAGACGTGGAGACGGCGATCGCGCTCTACGCAAAGGCCCAGAGCGAGATCGGCGATGCGCTTTCCGCCTTCGAGCTCATCTCGGGGGATTCGATTGCGCTCGTCGAGAGGCACGCCGGCCTGAAAAGTCCGATCGCCGCGGGCGAGTGGTTTCTGCTGATCGAAGCCGCGTCCAGCCTGACCGGCCTCGAGGCGGCGATGCAGGTGCTGCTTGCCGCCGCTTTCGAGGAGGAACTCGCCCTCGACGGCGTGGTAGCCGCGAGTCACCAGCAGGCGCAATCGCTGTGGGCGCTGCGTGAACACGTGACGGAGGCAGAGGCGCGGGAGGGCCGCGGCCTGAAGCACGACATCTCCGTGCCGCTCAGCGTCATGCCTGCCTATCTCGCGGACGCACGTGCCGCGGTAGCGGCCGTCTCGCGCACGGCGCGGCTCAACGTTTTCGGGCATCTCGGCGATGGCAACCTGCACTACAACGTGCTGCTGGGACCCGAGGACCATCCGGCTGCGGTCAATCGCGCGGTTCATGATGCGGTCGTTCGCCATCGCGGTTCGATCTCGGCCGAACATGGGCTCGGCCAATATCGCGTGGGCGAGTGGCAGCGCACCAAGCCGGCCGCTGAACAGGCGCTCGCCCATACCATCAAGCAGGCGATCGATCCCGCCGGTCTCTTCAATCCCGGAAAGGTGCTGGCCGCGCCGAACAAAGGAGGTGCGGCGTGAACGCTGCTGCGGAAACCTTCGACTACATCATCGTCGGCGGCGGCAATGCCGGCTGCGTACTCGCCAACCGTCTGACGGAATCGGGCCGCCACAGCGTGCTTCTGCTCGAGGCCGGCGGCGTCGGTCGTAGCCCGTGGATCGGTATCCCCGCCGGCTTCTCGAAGCTGCTGGTCGATCCGACTTACAATTGGCGCTTCAAGTCCGAACCGGAAGAGGCGACAAAGAACCGCGTCATCGCCGTGCCGCGCGGCAAGGGCCTCGGCGGCTCGACGCTGATCAACGGCATGATCTATGTGCGCGGCCAGCCCCAAGATTATGACGGCTGGGCCCAGGCAGGCTGCCGTGGCTGGAGTTTCGACGATGTCCTGCCTTTCTTTCGGCGCATCGAAGATTATGACGGCCCCGCAAACGATCTACGGGCGCATGGAGGTCTCTTGCCGCTCAGCACCGTCGCACTCCGCCCGGGAATCGGCGAGGCCTTCATCAGGGCTGCCGAAAAGGCCGGTTATGCGCGCAATCCCGACTACAACGGCGAAAGCCAGGATGGCTTCGGCTACTATCAGGTGAACCAGCGCGGCGGCCGCCGCGTCAGTGCCGCCGAAGCCTATCTGAAGCCGGCAATGAAGCGCCAGAACCTCAGCGTCCGGACCGGGGCGCATGTCCTTTCCGTCGATCTCGATGGAAAGCGGGCAGCCGGGGTCACCGCGCGTATTGGCGATGCGAATCTCCGTTTCAAGGCGAGGGCGGAGGTCATTCTTGCGGCGGGTGCGGCGCAGACGCCGCAATTGCTGGAACTTTCCGGCATCGGCAATCCGGGCATCCTGCAGAACCTCGGCGTCCAGGTGGCCCATGCCCTTCCGGGGGTCGGGGAAAACTACATCGACCACTTCTGCACCCGCATGAACTGGCGGGTAAAACAGCCGGTCACGCTGAACGAGCAGACGCGCGGGGCGAAGCTCGCAATGGCCGTTGCGCAATATGCCGCCACCCGTCGCGGTATACTTACGCTCGGTACCGGCCTCGTTCACGGTTTCGTGCGGACCCGCGAAGGGCTGGAAGGCCCGGATGTTCAGTACTTCTTCATGCATGCAAGCTATGCGAACGCCGCCGAACGGGTGCTTGACCGCATGCCCGGCATGACCATCGGCGTGACGCAATTGCGACCGCAGTCGCGTGGCGTCATTCATGCGGTCTCCCCGGATCCGTTTGTGGCCCCTTCGATCCGGCCGAACTTCCTCGCGGAGGAAGAGGACCGCCGCGTCATTGTCGAGGGCATGAAGATCGCCCGCCATATCGTCGAACAGGCGCCGATGGACGTCTTCCGCGACATGGAAATGAACCCCGGACCCAATTGCCGCACGGATGCGGACTGGCTGGATTTCGCCCGTTCCAATGGCCAGACGATCTATCATATCTGCGGCACATGCCGGATGGGATCGGACGAGAAAGCGGTGGCGGACCCGACGCTGAAGCTGCGCGGCATTGGAGGCCTCCGCATCGTAGACGCCTCGATCATGCCGACGATGGTATCCGGAAACATCCAGGCGGCTGTCTTCATGATCGCGGAAAAGGCGGCGGACATGATCCTGGCTGATGCTGCAACATAGATTAGCCCTAAAATTGAAGTGCGAGGCGTGGCCCGCTAAGGCGATGCGTTTTTCGCCTTATGTCTCGCTTGTGCGTCCATGATCGCATAATGTATCGACCGGAACCGATGCGGGTGCAGGGGCGGGTTGTGAAGATCCGAAATTTAGGGAGTGATAAGCGAACCGCTGCAATCTGCTAGCGGATGGCGACGGCGCCGCGATGAGACCCTCGTGATTTTTTCGCCGACCCACTCGGAAAGATCGGTGCAAAGCTGATCCAGCCCCACCTGGCGAGCGATCTCGATGATCTGCTGATAGGAGATCGGCCTAATCGCGGCTTGGCCGCCGCCCAGCCTGGCATCAAACAGGCCCAGTTTTGCCTTCCGGGCCGTCGGGAACCAAGAGCCACGCGACCGGGCTGCCTTGGCTGGCATTCTTTTCGATACAGCCGAGATAGCCCTTATTATTCTCCCGTTGATGCTATTTCATTCTATTCAGCTGTTGGTGCTGGCCGTCGCTTCCCAGCGCAGTGCCATACCCTATCAGGCAGGCTAGCGTTGGGCAGGTTCAGAGCATTAAGACACCTGGAGTGGACCGCTGAACTATGCGTCGGGACCCGGCTAATCGAACTGGAAGGCAGAACTCGGCTTGCAACCAAACAGCGCAGTTCATAGCGTGATGCGGAAGATCGCTCGACACACTTGGGTCTGCGGGTTTAGCGTGTCCCCCAATGCATAAAGAGGAGGGTTCTTTTGCGCTATATTCGTCCTAGTTCAATAGAAGATGCCGTTGGTCTTTTGGCGGAAGCGTCAGGCAAGGCAGCCGTTCTGGCCGGCGGAAGTGATCTGCTGGTGAGAATGAAGGGGGGCTTCATCGAACCCGAGCTCATCATCGACATCAAAGCTATAGACGCCCTGAGACACATAACTGAAAGCGAGGATGGTTTCGTCATCGGCGCTGCGGTGCCTTGCGCGGTCCTCGGCGAGAATGCAGCGCTCCGGCGGGCGTGGCCCGGCGTGGTGGAAGGCGCTAATCTCATCGGTTCCAAGCAAGTGCAGGGGCGTTGCACCATCGTCGGAAATCTCTGCAACGCATCGCCTGCGGCCGACAGCGTGCCCGCGCTGCTGGCGGCCGGTGCAAAGGCTCTGATCAGGGGGCCGGCCGGCTCCCGCACGATCGCTGTCGAAATGGTGCCGGTGGGGCCGGGCAAGACGTCGCTTGCGCCGGGCGAGATCATCGAGGCCATTCTGCTCGACAAGCGGCAGGCGCGTTCGGGCGACGCCTATCAACGGTTCACGCCACGCACCGAGATGGATATTGCGGTCGTCAGTGCCGCGGTGAAGCTCACTCTTGATGATCAGGGTGTCGTCCAATCGGCGCGCGTCGCGCTTGGCGCGGCGGCGCCGACGGTGCTTCTGGTCGAGGAAGCGGCCGAAATCCTCACTGGTTCCCGCGTCGACGACAAGACGCTTGACCGCCTGGCCGCGGCCTGTTCAGGCGCCTGTCGTCCCATAGACGACAAGCGAGGCACTGTGGAATTCCGAAGGAAAGTCGCGGGAGTGCTGGCCAAGCGGGTCGCACTGGCCGCCTATCAGCGTGCAGGACTGGAATGATGGCAGGCATAGCAGTTTCAACGAACATCAATAGCGACAACGCCGAGTTTCTCTGTCACGCCGACGAGACGCTGCTTGACGTGTTGCGTGATCGCCTGGGGCTCATGGGAGCGAAGGAAGGCTGCGGAACGGGCGACTGCGGCGCCTGCAGCATCATTCTCGACGATCGGCTGGTCTGCTCCTGTCTCGTGCTTGGGGCAGAGGCGGAAGGCCGGCGCATCGAAACCGTCGAGGGCATGGCTCAGGGTGACCAGCTTCATCCGCTGCAACAGAAGTTTCTCGAGCATGCCGCCTTGCAATGTGGCATCTGCACACCCGGCTTCCTCATTGCCGCAAAGGATCTGCTGTCGAAGAATCCGGATCCGACCGAAGAGGAAATACGCTTCGGCCTTGCCGGAAATCTCTGTCGTTGCACCGGCTACGACAAGATCGTGCGCGCCGTTCAGGACGCAGCAGGCGTCATGAGAGGAGCTTGACCATGAATTTTGATCCCAGCCACTCGAAACGCAGCTTCTCCTCCGTGGGCACTCGACCCATCCGGCCGGATGGAGTCGATAAGGTAACGGGCCGCGCGCGCTACGGCGCGGACTTCAACATGCCAGGCCAGTTGGTCGGACGGATTTTGCGCAGCCCGCACGCGCATGCCATCATTCGCAAGATCGACACGTTGAAGGCCGCGCAACTTCCTGGCGTCAAGGCGGTTTTGACGGCGGCGGACCTGCCCGACCTCACCGATGGTGACGCGGCGATGTATGACATTCTCGACAACTGCATGGCGCGCAAGAAGGCGCTCTACGACGGCCACGCCGTGGCCGCCGTGGCAGCAATCGATGCGCGAACCGCCAAGCAGGCGCTCAAGCTCATCGAAGTCGAGTATGAACTCCTGCCGCACGTTACCGATGTTGACCAGGCGTTCGCGCCGGATGCTCCGCTCATCAACGACACGATCTTCACAACAGGCGTCGATCCCAAGCCGGATCGCCCTTCGAATGTCTCAATGCGGAGCCAGTTCGGGCATGGCGACGTCGATGCCGGGATGGCAAGGGCCGATTTCGTCGTCGAACGGACATTCAAGACCGAACAGACGCACCAGGGCTATATCGAACCTCACGCCTGCGTCGCAAGTGTCAGTTCGGACGGCACAGCGGACCTATGGGTTTGCACCCAGGGTCACTTTGTCTATCGCCAGCATTGCGCACAACTGCTCGGCATGGATGCCTCCAAGCTGCGCGTGACGTCGTCGGAAATCGGCGGAGGCTTCGGCGGCAAGACCCATGTCTGGGCCGAGCCTGTCGCGCTCGCACTGTCGCGCAAGGCGGGCAGGCCGGTCAAGCTGGTGATGACGCGCGACGAAGTGTTTCGCGCCTCCGGCCCAACAAGCGCCACGTCGATCGACGTGAAGATCGGCGCATTGAAGGACGGAACGATCATCGCCGCCGATGCGACGCTGCGGCATATCGCGCGCCTTCGGCGCCGATGGCGGCGTTTGCAGTGGAAAGCGCCATCGATGAACTTGCCAAGAAGGTCGGCATGAATCCGATCGATTTCCGGATCCGGAACGCGGCACAGGAGGGAACCAAGGCATCCTACGGTCCAGTCTACGGCCCGATCGGCATCGGCCCGACACTGGAGGCCGTGAAGAACCATCCTCACATGAAGGCACCCCTTGGCAGGAACCAGGGGCGCGGCATGGCATGTGGGTTTTGGTTCAACTTCGGGGGCCAGACGTGTACCGATCTCAACATCGGGATGGATGGCACAGTATCGCTCGCGGTTGGCACGGTGGATGTGGGCGGTTCGCGCGCATCGCTGTCGCTGGTGGCCGCAGAGGAGCTCGGGATCGACTATTCGCAGGTCAGAACGGTGATCGCCGACACGTCCAGTCTCGGCTACAATGACATGACCGATGGCAGCCGAGGAACGTTCTCGTCGTCGATGGCCACCATTTCTGCTGCCCGCAACGCTATCAAGATTCTCCGAGAGCGGGCGGCACAGATGTGGGACATTCCGGTCGAGGACGTGACCTGGGAAAAGGGCCATGCCGTCGCCAAGGGCGAGACGCACGGAAACCTTCCGAAACTGTCTCTGAAGGAGATTGCCGCGGCATCGGGCACCACGGGCGGCCCGATTGCGGGGCACAGTGAGATCGTCGCCGACGGCGCCGGCGTATCCTTCGCCACGCATATCTGCGATATCGAGGTCGACCCCGAAACCGGGGCCACCAAGGTGCTGCGCTACACCGTGGTGCAGGATGCCGGCAAAGCCGTGCATCCGACCTATGTCGAAGGACAGTACCAGGGCGGCGCTGCGCAGGGCATCGGCTGGGCACTCAACGAAGAATATATCTACGGCAACGACGGCCGGCTGCAAAATGCGGGCTTCCTCGACTACCGTATCCCGGTGTGCTCGGATCTGCCTATGATAGACACGCAGATCCTGGAGATTCCGAATCCCAACCACCCCTATGGGGTCAGGGGCGTCGGGGAAACGTCCATCGTCCCTCCGCTTGCAGCGGTGGCCAATGCCGTGTCGAATGCGGTCGGCGTGCGGATGCTGCATATTCCCATGTCGCCGCCGCGGATCCTGGCAGCGCTCGAAGCGTAAGGAGGACCGATGGTAGAGGTCACGCTCTGGGGCTCTCTCGCCGCGGCAGCTGAGGGCAACAGCAAGGTCGAGATCGAGGCAAAGAATATCAGGGAACTGTTCGCGAGGTTGAGCGAACGGTTCCCTCGGCTTGAGCCGCTCATGGCACGAGGGATCGCAGTCGCAATTGACGGAACGATTTATCGGGACACCTGGTCGAAGGAACTGCCGACGGGCGCGGAAATCTATTTGCTGCCGAGGCTGGCAGGCGGTTGAAGGCGGTCGCGAGAGCGCCCGTGTAGACGCACTGTTTCGACGAGGCAATGCACATCTCACCTTGATCGTCGTGCTGCAGCAAAGACTTGGAAATCGCATTCGCCCAACGCAGTTAACCAGACCCGTCTCCCCTATAGTCAAACTGCGCGTGTGACGCATGGAATAGGGTCGGCCGCAGGTCGATTCGTACGCTGGGCAGTGGGTTCGTCGATGCTCTTCCAGGATCGTCGATTGCTCTCAGCAGTGACGGCTGCATGCGCGCTTATAGAAGTAATGACGAAACAAAATCAGGAGCAGTTCTGGCGGCTTTGACTTATCCAGTTGGTTTGACCAAACGACCGCAGGCCGCAGAAAGGTCAGATTATGTTCGACCGGGGCTTTAACCAGTCATTCCGACGAGCTGGACATTTTCGTTTCGCGGAAGGTGAACGATCCAGACAGCATCCAGTTGCTCATCAACAAAACGGGACGCACGATCGTTCCACAGCGACTTTTCGAAAGGCCGCATCCGCACTTCCTCCGATCGCACCGGGATAGTTGCTTTAAGCATTGAGTGCGGCGGTAGTTCCACAGCGGTAGGATGGGGTCGGCCGTTCGATTCCCTTCAAGGCGAAGGATCGAACCTACGAACCTCCGTCTCATGCAAGGCAGACGGTAGGTCGCTCGCGTTCCTTTCAGGTTATCTCGACGGGCGTGAATTTCAGGCTAGGGAGGTCATTTGCGTCAGCACATCGGCCATGGTGCGTGCAAGCGCGCGGGCGGCGAGGGTAGGTTGCTTGTCGGCGTAGCGGATGGTGAGGGAAGAGCCGGGAAGGGGCGGCAGGAAGCCGCCCGCCGGCGCGGATTGGACGCCGCTCCCGATGTCGCCTTCCGTGACGACCGCCACCGCGAGCCCTGCGCGCACCACGGCGAACACGCCCTGCAGGCTCGTGCACGTCACGATGCACTTCCATGGCATTCCGTTCTGCTCGAGTGCGGCGAGCGCTGCGCCACGATAGGCGCAGGGGCCGCGCACTAACGCGAGCGGGACGACGCCATCGTTCGGCGGCACCCAGTTCGGCGCGGTGATCCAGACTAGCTTTTCGATGCACAGCACGTCGCTGTCCTGCGTCGCGGGAACGTCGCGGATGACAGCGAGGTCGATGTTGCGCTGGCGCAGGTCCCGCATCAGGTCGCTCGACAGGCCACCACGGATCTCGACGCCGACGCGCGGCTTTTCCAGCATGAAGTTCTTGAGCGCCTCCGTGAGCGGGACGAAGAGGTAGTGGTCGTCCGGAACGCCCACCACCAGCGTGCCGGTCAGGAGGTCGGGCTTGAAGCTCTGCTCCATCTCCTCGATTGAGCGGATCACGCGCGTCGCGTGCTCGACTAATTCCCGCCCGTCTGAGGTCAGCATGCAGCTTCGCGTCGTCCGCTCGAACAATTGTTTGCCGAGAAGGGTTTCGAGCCGGGCGATCTTGTGGCTGACCGTTGACTGCGTGATGTTCAGTCTTTCGGCGGCCTCCGAGAAACTCTGCGTATCCGCCAGGATGAGAAAGCATTTCAGCAGCGACGTATCCATGGGAGAGGACAATATATGAAGATTATCGTTCAATCCATGGTCAAATATCGCTTCCGTCGATTAGCCTTGCGCGCCATTCTGTACCGGGTCGAGATTGTGACCGCGTTGAGGGGAGCCCGAATGATGGAACTTGACGAGGAGAATGGCGGCTGGGTGCCGCTTGATTGCGTTCTCGACGGCGGGCCGGCCGCGCGTGCCGCCATAGGCCTCATCGTGCTGGCGAACGATACCGTCATCGAGCCAGAGGTCCGGCGCTTCCTGCCGTTGCCCGGCGTCGAGGTTTATTCCAGTCGCATTCCGATGGCGCGAGAAGTGTCGCCGGAATGCCTGGCGGCCATGGCGGGCGAACTGCCGCGGGCAGTCGAACTGCTGATGCCGGAACACCGTCTCGATGTCGTGGCCTTCGGCTGCACATCCGGGTCCATGATCATCGGCCCGGAGCGGATCGCCGGCATAGTCGAGAAGGTTCGTCCGGGTGTGAAAGTGTGCAACCCCGTTTCAGCGAGCCTTGCCGCTTTCGTGACGCTCGGCGTGCGGCGGATCGGCCTCATCACCCCCTATAGCACCGAGGTCAACAAGCGCGTCGAGAGCTTCTTCGTGCGCGAGGGGCTCGATATCGCCGCTCGTGCGAGCTTCCATCAGGACAGCGACGTTTCCATCGCCCGCATTCGCGAGGAGGACATATTGCGAGCCGCAATAGATATCGGCAGGCGGGACGTGGAAGCTGTGTTCCTCTCCTGCACGGCGCTGCGCTGCTCCGGCATCATCGACGCGGTGGAAGCGACGATCGGCAAGCCGGTGGTGACGAGTAACCAGGCGCTCGCCTGGGATGCCCTTCGAAAGGCTGGCGAGACGCAATCCGTGCCTGGAGCTGGGCGCTTATGGATGCATTAGAAGCGGCTTTGCCGCCCAGATCAGGAGAACTGTCATGACGGATACCAACGAACGCCCCAAATCCACGGCGGCGATGGACGGCGAAATCGGCATCCTCGCCCGCCGTCGGATCGAGGCGGGAATCATCGCGCCGATCTATGAGGAAATGCGTAGGCAGATCGGCGAGGAAAAGGCCCGGTCCATTCTCGACACCGCAATCCGCCAGGCGGCAATCAAGGCGGGCAAGGATTTCGCGGCGAAGACGCCCGGCGGCACGACGCTGCGGACCTTCCAGGAATTGCAGGATCTCTGGACGCAGGACGACGCCCTCGTGATCGAGGTCACCAAGGCGACTGACGAGGAATTCCACTACAACGTCAAGCGCTGTCGCTACGCCGAGACCTATCGCGAGATGGGCCTCGGCCATATCGGCCATCTGTTGTCGTGCAACCGGGACGGCGTCTTCTGCGTCGGCTACGATCCGCGCATCACGCTGGAGCGCACGCAGACGGTCATGGAAGGAGCCTCGCACTGCGATTTCAAGTATCGCTTCCATGAGACCCCGCAGGAGAGCATCGAATGACGGCGGTCCTTCAAGCGACCGACGTACCGCTTCGGCTCTCGGTCGATGCCGACCGGCTGTGGGCCGACCTTCTCGCGACCGCACGCTTCGGGGCCCATGGCGAGACCGGCATGCACCGCCTTGCGCTCGGGTCAGCAGACGAAGAGGTGCGCCGCTGGTTCGAGGCGGAGTGCCGAGCGCTCGGCTGCACGGTGGAGGTCGATCGCATCGGTAACATGTTTGCGACCTTGCCCGGCTCCGAGCCGGGCCTCGCCGCCATCGCCGTCGGCAGCCATCTCGACACGCAGCCGGCCGGCGGGCGCTTCGACGGTATACTCGGCATTCTGGCGGGCGTGGAGATCCTGCGGGTGCTGAAAGCCTCGGGTCGAGCCCTGCGCCATCCCTTCACGGTCGTCAACTGGACCAACGAGGAGGGCTCCCGTTTTTCTCCCGCCATGATGGGGTCGGGCGTCTTCTGCGGTGTGCACGACATCGAGACCATCTATGCCCGGGTGGACAAGGACGGCGTGACGGTGCGCGAGGCGCTGGGAGCGATCGGCTATCGTGGCGAGTGCGCGCCCGGCCACCTGCCGATGGCGGCCTATCTGGAGCTCCACATCGAGCAGGGCCCCGTGCTGGAGGCTGATGGAAGCGCAGTCGGTATCGTCACCGGAGTGCAGGGCCTTCGCTGGCTGGACATCCGCATGAGTGGTACGGAAGCCCATGCGGGCGCCTTCCCGATGGGATTGCGCGAGGATGCACTCGTCTTTGCGGCGAAAGCCGTATTGGCGGTCGAGAAGGTTGCCTTGAAGCACCCGCCGGGCGTCGCCACCGTCGGCTATATTCACGCTGTGCCGAATTCGCGCAACGTCGTACCCGGTGAAGTCCGCCTCGAAATCGACATGCGCCATCCCGAAGAGAGCGGCCTTGCCGCAATGGAGACGGACTTGACGAACGAGATCGAGCGCCTCGCGCCGGGGGCACAGCTTTCCGTGGTCTGGCGCAAGGCGCCGGTCGTGTTTGATGCGGCGTTGCGCGAGGTAATCCGGCAGGAGGCGGAAGGGCTTTGCCTTTCGGCGCTGGAGATGGTTTCCGGCGCCGGTCACGATGCGGCCCATGTGGCAGCCAAGGCGCCGACGGCGATGATCTTCATTCCCTCGCGCGAGGGCTTGTCACATAACGAACGCGAATATTCCTCGCCGCAGCAATGTGCCAACGGCGCGGACCTGCTGCTGCGAAGCGTGCTTCGCGCCGACGAACTGTTTCATGGTTGATCTGAATGATGGCGTCCGCCCCCTAAACCAAGGCCGACCACCGATGCGCCGGTCGCTATCGGCCTCTACTCGCAGGCGATAGCCGTAAACGGCCAGCTCTTTGTCTCCGGGCAGCTGCCGATTGATCCCGTCACTGGGGCCTTCATCTCCGAAGATCCGGTCGAGCAGGCATTGGGTTAGGCCGCCATGCGATCAGCAGCATGAGGTGACCGCGCCTCTAAAGATTGGCCAACCGGACCTTAGCAGACCCATAGAGCAGCGGCAAAGCTCCGACTGCGGACAGAAGCAAGCGCTCGGCGAGGATTAAGTTCACAAGGGATTGACGCAAAGCCCGTTACAGAAGATCGCACAGTATATCGATCGGAACTGCGCTGCCGTTCGTGCCAAAGTGCTTTCTGTCGGGTTAAGCAGTGGTCAGTTGTTTTTGATCTGCTCGACGGCAGTCGCTAGCAATTCATCCATGATGCTGCGAATCTGAGTATCTGACAGGACTACTCCGGCGGTATCGAAATCGGTGCGCACCTTGCGGAACACATCATTGTCTCCGGCCTCTTCGAAGTCTGCCTGCACCACCTCCTTCGCATACGCGTCCGCATCCGTACCGGTTTTGCCTAGCTTTTCGGCGGCCCACAGGCCGAGCAACTTATTTCGACGGGCCATGGCCTTGAACTTCGTTTCCTCGTCCATCGCGAACTTCTTTTCGAAGCCTTCCTGACGATCTCTTATGCTCACGGCTTAGCCTCCAGTTCCGGTATGATTTCCGACGTGCCCGATATCCACCAGATCACGGGGTTCGCCGGAACCGAGCATGGCGCGATTGGACGATGCTCGCAAGTCCTGATCGTGTCAGTCGGTGGACGCAAGCTCGCGGCAATCCCGGTGGGCGACAGCGTAGTAGGTTCGACCCAAAGCACTTAACTCGTCAGACCGAAGAGGACCTCTTCGAGGATCTCCCAGTTTTCATCCATGGCAAAGGCTGCAGAAATGTAGGGAAGGCCGATGTGGCCGTAGCGGACCGACAGCTGCCGCTCCGAGATCTCTTCGTCGATGCCCGCGATCTGCTGAAGGTAGAGCATTGCGGCCATTCCCGTTCTATCAGCGCCGGCTTGGCAATGGATGAGTATCGGCTTGGGTGCGGTCTGCAGCAACGCGATCAGCTGCCGCGCCTGCTGCGGCGACAACCGTTTCGAAGCTGACAATCGGAAATCGAAATGCGTGATAGCGGCTCGGTCAGCGCCTTCGACCTCCTGCAGGTACCAAGTTTCCCCGCTCTCGCCCACGTCGCCGCTACCGAGCCATGGCCTGCTCACGCCGTTCAGACGCCTCGGTCAGTGGGGCATGTATCGCTGGTACCATCTCAAAGACGAGATCCTGTAACCGTGCGCGGGTCAGAACGTTTGTGCGAGCTTGCGTGCCGCCGACTGAAGCACGGGCACGTAGCGCCTGGCGTCGTCGAGCGTCATGCGTGCTTTCGGGGCGTGGCAGGCAAGCGACGCAACCACCCTTCCGTTCCTGTCGAAAACGGGAACCGCGATGGCTATCAGGCCCATCATGAACTCCTCCCGATCGGTGCTGTAGCCATCGCACAAAATCTCTGCGAACTCGGCCTCCAGCGCGTCGGCAGACATGATCGTTGCCGGCGTGAATCTTTCAAAGGTCAACGAGGCCAGCAGCTTCTGCCTTTGTTGTGCATCCATATGCGCAAGCAACAGCTTGCCGCTGGCGGTGCAGTGAAGCGGCACGCGCGAACCGGGCTCGAGATGTACTCGGAGCGGCCAGTCGGACTCGACGCGCGCCAGATATATCGCGTCGCAGCCGGAGCGCGTGACGAAATTGCATGTCTCACGCGTCACATCGACAACCTGCTTCAATATGGCGTGCCGCTGGGTTCCCACGCCCGAACCGACGATGGTCAGGCCCATTTTGAACAGGCGCGGGCCGACCGAATAGTGGCGCCTGTCAGGTTCGCGAAAGAGGAACCCTTCTTCCACCAGGCGCTGGCACAGCCTGTGAAGCGTGGCCCTCGGCATGTCTATTCTCTCCGCAAGATCGTTCAGCGTGACCGGCTTTTCGGAGAGTCCGACGACCTCGATCAGGCTGAGGCTGCGCGTAACGGCCGAACTCGGCGTCTCGATTTTATCGTCCATCCTCATTCCTTTGTCTCACTCAATGAGATTCAATATGGCGGTAATCGCTATCATATAGCACATCTTACCACAAATCTCATTCAGTAGGATCTTTCATCTCAGAAATATTGACACTTCGAACCCCTTGTCTCTTTTGTGGGACAAGGGAGGAGCCGAACGTGAACGAAGCGCAATTTGATTACATCGTGGTCGGTGCCGGCTCTTCGGGCTGCACCGTTGCCGCACGTCTCTCGGAAGACGGCAGGTTCCGTGTTGCTCTCGTCGAAGCGGGGCCGAAAGACACCAGCCCCTGGATTCACTTGCCGCTCGGTTACGGCAAGACGATGTGGGACGAGCGTATCAACTGGAAGCTTTACACCGAGCCCGATCCCAATATGAACGGCCGCCGCATCTACTGGCCGCGCGGCAAGGTTCTGGGGGGGTGCTCGGCGATTAATGGTCTGATTGCCATCCGTGGGCAGGCCGAGGACTATGACGACTGGGCGCGCTACGGTGGGGATCAGTGGAACTATCGCAACGTCTTGCCCTATTTCCGAAAGTCCGAATCCTTCGCGGGTGCCGCAAACCCCGACTTCCACGGCAAGCACGGGCCGATCGGCGTCGCTCCGATCCGCCACCGGCATCCGCTGATAGACGCATTCATCGGCTCGGCCAATCAGCTTGGCATCCCCTGCAACGATGATTTCAACGGTCCGTCGCAGGAAGGCGTGGGCTATTACAGCCTGACGACTCGCAACGGAATGCGCAGCAGCGCGGCGACGGGTTATCTCCGCCCGGCAAAACGGCGGAGCAACCTTAGGATCGTTACCGATGCGCTGGTCACGAAAGTCCGCTTCGAGGGACGCCGCGCACAGGGCATCGACTACACCAGAGATGGTCGCAAGATGAGCATGAATGCGCGGCGTGGCGTCATCCTGAGCGCGGGCGCCGTGCATACACCGCACCTGATGATGCTGTCCGGCATCGGGCCGGCCGGGCATCTCAAGGCTCACGGCATCGACGTCGTCGCGGACATGCCTGGCGTTGGCGCGAATCTGCGCGATCACCTGCAGCTGCGGCTTATCTATCGCTGCAACAGGCCCATCACCACGAACGATGATCTGAACAGTCTGACCGGCAAGGTGAAAATCGGACTGCAATGGTTGCTGACGCGAACGGGTCCCCTTGCTGTCGGCATCAATCAGGGTGGGCTCTTCGCCAGGGTCATGCCCGATGCGACGCGACCCGACGTTCAATTCCATGTCGCCACTCTTTCCGCGGACATGGCCGGAGGAAAAGTCCATCCCTTCTCCGGCTTTACCATGTCGGTCTGCCAACTTCGTCCGGAGAGCCACGGCACCATTCGGCTGGCCTCCGCGGACCCCACGATACCCCCGCTGATACATGCCAATTATCTCGACGCCGAACTCGATCGCCAAGTTGCGGTCGGCGGCATCAGGCTTGCCCGCAGCATCGCGCGCACAGGACCGCTGAGCCAGCTCGTGACCCGTGAAGAGCTGCCCGGTGAGTCCGTCGACAGCAAGGAAGGAATTCTCGATTTCGCGCGCCAGAACGGCGCGACGATCTTCCATCCGACGAGCACATGTCGAATGGGCCAGGACGACGATGAGGGCGCAGTGGTCCGCCCGGACCTGAGGGTGAGAGGGTTCGACGGCCTTTGGATCGCGGACTGTTCGGTGATGCCCACCATCGTGTCGGGAAACACCAACCTGCCGGCAATCATGATCGGAGAAAAATTGTCGAGCTCAATTCTGAACTGAATTCCAACATTGGGAGGAGACCATGTTGAATACCGCTGGGAGCACCAGAGAGAGTGAAGTGAGGCGTGTCGTTTTCGCGTCTCTGATAGGCGCAACGATCGAATGGTATGACTTCTTCTTGTACGGCGTGATTGCCGGCATCGTTTTCAATCAGCTGTATTTCCCGGCGCACGATCCGCTCGTTTCGATGGTGCTGGCCTATGCAACCTTTGCGGTAGGCTTCGTCGCCCGTCCGCTCGGCGGCATCGTATTCGGACATTTCGGGGACAAACTCGGCCGCAAGCAGATGCTCGTGCTCACCATTCTGATCATGGGGGTGGCGACCGTACTGATCGGCGTTCTGCCGACCTATGAACAGATTGGCGTGGCAGCTCCCATACTGCTGCTCATCCTGCGCATAGCACAAGGTATCGGCATCGGCGGCGAATGGGGCGGCGCAGTCCTCATGGCCTATGAATTCGCACCTGAGAACAAGCGCGGCTACTATGCGTCGATCCCACAGATCGGCCTTGCGATCGGATTGTGCCTGTCGTCCGGTGTGGTGGCACTCCTCAGTCTTCTACCCGACGAAGCTTTCATGTCCTGGGGTTGGCGCAGTGCTTTCATCGGTTCGGTCGTCCTTATCGTCGTAGGCCTTTACATCCGGCTGAAGGTAGCTGAAACACCGGATTTCGCCGCCGTCAAGGAAGAGCAGCAGGAGCTCAAGATCCCGTTCGTGGAGCTCATCCGCACCTATCCCCGCAATATTCTGCTTGGCATGGGTGCCCGCTATGTCGATGGGGTTTTCTTCAACGTATTCGCCGTCTTCTCGATCGTCTATCTGTCCAAGCATGTGCAGGTAGACCGCACCACGGCATTGTGGCTCGTGTGCCTTTCTGCACTCGTGATGGTCGTGGCAATTCCGCTGTTCGGCAAGTTGTCCGATCGTTGGGGCCGTCCGAAAACCTATGCCATAGGCAGTCTGCTGCTGGCGTTGGTCACCTTCCCGGCCTTCATGCTCATGGGAAGCGGGAGCCTGCCGTTGATCGCACTCGCTCTGATCGTGCCGTTCGGCATCATCTACGCGATGTGCTACGGCCCCGAAGCAGCACTGTTCTCCGACCTGTTCGACGTGAAGGTCCGCTATACCGGGATTTCCTTCGTCTATCAGTTCTCCGGCATCTTCGCGAGCGGCATCACTCCAATAATCGCGACCTACCTCATCAGCTATGGCGACGGCTCGCCCTGGCTGCTAGCCGCCTACGTAGTGTTTGCGGCTCTTGTTTCGATGGTTTCGGCGATGCTCATACGCCCGGTTTCGGAAACGCGTACCACCCTGCCGCATAAGCCGTTGCGCCCATCAACCGTTCACAAATGCTAAAGGAAACAGACATGAAAATGACGACCGAAGAGGCGTTTGTAAAAGTCCTGCAGATGCACGGCATCGAGCATGCGTTCGGGATCATCGGCTCGGCGATGATGCCCGTATCGGACTTGTTTCCGAAGGCGGGCATCCGGTTCTGGGACTGTGCCCACGAGACCAATGCCGGCATGATGGCCGACGGCTTCAGCCGGGCGACCGGCACAATGTCGATGGCGATCGGCCAGAACGGCCCCGGTGTGACCGGTTTCATCACGGCGATGAAGACGGCCTACTGGAACCATACGCCGCTGCTCATGGTCACGCCGCAGGCGGCCAACAAGACCATCGGCCAGGGCGGCTTCCAGGAAGTCGACCAGATGGCGATGTTCGAGGAGATGGTCTGCTACCAGGAGGAAGTGCGCGATCCGAGCCGCATTCCCGAAGTCCTCAACCGGGTCATCGAGAAGGCATGGCGCGGTTGCGCACCGGCGCAGATCAACATCCCGCGGGACTTCTGGACTCAGGTGATCGACGTGGACCTGCCGCGCATCGTCCGCTTCGAGCGGCCGGCCGGCGGACCTGCGGCCATCGCCCAAGCCGCGCGGCTACTTTCGGAAGCGAAGTTCCCGGTCATTCTCAACGGCGCCGGTGTCGTCATCGGCAACGCCATCCAGGAATCCATGGCACTGGCGGAGAAGCTGGATGCGCCGGTGTGCTGCGGCTATCAGCACAACGACGCCTTTCCCGGAAGCCATAGGCTGTCGGTCGGGCCCTTGGGCTACAACGGCTCGAAGGCGGCGATGGAACTGATCAGCAAGGCAGACGTCGTGCTGGCGTTGGGTACGCGGCTCAATCCGTTCTCGACACTGCCCGGCTATGGCATCGACTATTGGCCGAAGGATGCGGCGATCATCCAGGTCGACATCAATGCCGACCGGATCGGCCTGACCAAGAAGGTGACGGTCGGAATTTGCGGTGACGCGAAACAGGTGGCGCAGCAGATCCTTCAGCAGCTTGCGCCCGCCGCCGGCGACGCAAGCCGCGAGGAGCGCAAGGCGCTGGTCCACCAGACGCGCTCGGCCTGGCTGCAGCAGCTCTCGTCGATGGACCATGAGGATGACGATCCGGGCACGGAGTGGAACGTCGGCGCACGCCAGCGCGAGCCCGATCGCATGTCGCCTCGCCAGGTCTGGCGGGCGATCCAGGCCGTGCTTCCGAAGGAGGCGATCATCTCCACCGACATCGGCAACAACTGCGCGATCGGCAACGCCTATCCGAGCTTCGAGCAGGGCAGGAAATATCTGGCGCCGGGCATGTTCGGCCCCTGCGGCTACGGTTTCCCGTCGATCGTCGGTGCCAAGATCGGCTGCCCGGACGTGCCGGTGGTCGGCTTTGCCGGCGACGGCGCCTTCGGCATCTCGATGAACGAGATGACGTCGATCGGCCGCGAGGGCTGGCCGGCGATCACCATGGTGATCTTCCGCAACTACCAGTGGGGAGCGGAGAAGCGGAATACGACGCTCTGGTACGACAACAACTTCGTCGGCACCGAGCTCAATCCGAACCTGAGCTACGCCAAGGTTGCAGATGGCTGCGGCCTCAAGGGCGTGACGGTCGACACGCCGGCCGCACTCACCGAGGCGCTTGCAAAGGCGATCGAGGACCAGGCCAAGGGGATCACCACCTTTGTCGAGGTCGTCCTCAACCAGGAACTCGGCGAGCCTTTCCGCCGCGATGCGATGAAGAAGCCGGTAGCGGTGGCCGGCATCGATCGCGCCGACATGCGCACCCAGCGACGTATGTAAGAAACTCTCGCGACTCGCTCGGCGGTGATCACCGCCGAGCTCATTCAACGGGAAGAAAAGATGGACGCGATCTCCAAAACCGAGCGACGGAAGCAATCCCTGTCGGTCGTCCTGTCGACCTATGGACCGGGTCTGCTGGTGACGGCCGCCGTCGCCATGGCTGCCCAGTTCCTGTCGGAGCATTACGGGGCGCCGGCGATGCTGATGGCGCTGCTGCTGGGGATCGCCTTCCACTTCCTGGCGGAAGAAGGCCGTTGCGTCGCGGGCATCGAGCTTTCGGCAAAGCTGGTCTTGAGGATCGGTGTGGCGCTGCTCGGCATGCGCATCAGCGTAGACCTTCTGATCGGCCTCGGCGGCGGCACCATTCTGCTGCTCGTCTCGGCGATCGTGGCAACCATCCTGTTCGGCCTCGTGGCTGCCCGCCTGCTTGGCCGGGGGTGGCGTCTCGCGCTTCTCACCAGCGGCGCGGTCGCCATTTGCGGCGCCTCGGCCGCCATGGCCATCGCCGCCGTGCTGCCCCGCAACGAGTTTTCCGAGCGCAATCTGATCTTCACCGTGCTGTCGGTGACCGTGCTCAGCACGCTTGCGATGATCGGTTATCCGATCGTCGCCGAGTATCTCGGGCTCGACGGTCAGGCCACCGGCATCTTTTTCGGCGGCACGATCCATGATGTCGCCCAGGTGGTGGGAGCCGGCTTTTCGGTCTCGCCGGAGGCGGGCGAGACCGCGACGCTCGTCAAGCTGATCCGGGTGACGATGCTGGCGCCGGTCGTCCTGATCTTTTCCCTCGTCCTGCGCAGCGTTCCGCAGGAGGGCGCATCGATCGGAAAGCGCGCGCCGCTCGTGCCGGGCTTCGTCCTGGCGTTCCTCGTTCTCGCGGGCTTCAATTCCGCCGGGCTGGTGCCGGTGCTCGCAAGCGAGGTCGGAATGGCGATATCGAGATGGGCGCTGCTGGCGGGCATCGTCGCCGTCGGCATGAAGACGTCGCTGCGCCGCGTCCTCGAAGTTGGCGGAGATGCCGTTGCGCTCGTCGTGGCCGAAACGCTGTTCATCGCCGTCTTCATCCTCGCCGGCATGTACTATCTGGGACACAGCTGATGAAACCTCTCGATCGCATCATCGACGCCGCAAGGAAAGCGCCGCGGCACATCGTCCTTCCCGAAGGCGAGGACCCCCGGATCATCGCCGGCGCCGTGCAGGCGAGGCGGGAAGGCCTGGCGGCGATTACGCTGGTCGGAAACCGCGAGGTGATCACGCAGAGGCTCACAGCCCTGGACGCGATCCCGCAAGAATTCCGGATCGAGGACCCGGCGTGCTCTCCGCTTACCGATGACTTTGCGACCGCCTATCTCGAACGCAGAAGGAGCAAAGGCGTCGATGCGGCCGCGGCTCGGGAGGCCGTCCTTTCACCGCTGACCTTCGCCGCGATGATGGTGCGCGAAGGAATAGCCGATGGGACTGTCGGCGGCGCGGTCGCGACGACCGCAGACACGGTTCGTGCCGCATTGCAGGTGATCGGCAGGGCGCCCGGCGTCGGGCTCGTCTCCAGTTTCTTCCTCATGATGCTCTGCGAGCCCCATCACGCGCGGAAGGGCGCCTTCGTCTTTGCGGATTGCGGCCTGGTCGTGGACCCGGACGCAGCCGGTCTCGCCGACATCGCGCGCATGTCGGCCAAGTCCTATGAAATGCTTGCAGGAGAACGGGCGAAAGTCGCGATGCTCTCTTTCTCGACAGGCGGCAGTGCCGCTCACGAGCGCGTTTCGAAGGTCGTCGAGGCGACCGGCATGGCGCGGCGCGCCGAGCCCGATCTTATTATCGACGGCGAATTGCAGTTCGACAGCGCCTTCGTCGAGGCCGTCTGTCTGACCAAGGCGCCGCATTCGGCGCTGCGCGGGGAGGCCAATGTCTTCGTGTTCCCGAACCTGGACGCGGCCAATATCGGCTACAAGATCGCCCAGCGGATCGGCGGCGCGACGGCAATCGGCCCGATCCTCCAGGGACTTTCACGGCCCGCCAACGATCTTTCGCGCGGCTGCAGTGCGGCCGACGTCTTCCATATGATTGCCGTGACCGTCGTTCAGGCGTCATGAGGGCGACTTCACCGACTCTTGCCGACCCGAAAAACGCGGCTGTAGCTTGGCAGATAGATGTGACAATCCGGCTATTTCAGCCCAGTTTGGCATTTTAAAGATGAGAATTTTGAGCGACGGGATTCTCAAATCAACTGCAATTGCGAAGGCGCCACCGATCGGCATGTACGGGTGATGATCTCGTCGATAGTGCTGCTGGATCGCACTTGGTTCTGACCCGTCATTTGGCCGCGCAGCATTTGTAGCATCTCCGGTCCTGGCCGCTCGACGATGGCTATTCCGGCTAGCAGAGCTGGTCGCAGATGCAGTGGCAGGATCGGACTTGCCGGTGTCGGCAGGCTCCATCGTTCGACGACATCATCGAGATCCGGAATTATTGCGCCGAGGAGCCTGTATCGCCACGGCTCGTGCTCACGGGGAAGGGGTCTCGGCACGCGTCGCATCAGCAGAAGGCGCGCGATTACGGGCGGCGAAGTCCAGGTGCGGATCACCTCGGGGAGCCCATCGGGGTTCGAAAGCAAAATGTCTTTGACGGCGGCGCTGGCTGGTCATGGTGGCGTTCCTTCCAGGGAATCAGGTGACGTTCAACAGCACCAGCCTGCCATACCGCCTCTCTCAGTGAATTTGCCGAACCTTCGGCACACTATCCACCAGGTGCTAAGTGGACACTATGGCGGTATCTGAAAGGCAGATCCTGATGACGAGTAAGAAGCCCATCATCGAGGTCGCGCTCGATGATGGGTTCGTCAACACGTGGCATTTTACAAAGGAGTTCAGGCGGGCCTACGGGCGAACTCCGGCGGAAGTCAGAGATTCAGCCGCGAGCGAGCGAAAGGTATAGACCATCCAAGGAGTGTACATCGACGCGATCCGGATTCGCTTGAGTCAGCGTAGAGCGACCGTCGAACGCAATTCATTGATAAGGCTTCGCCCCGTGTTTTAACGGTCGAGACCCCAAACGTCCGGGTTCCGTTTGAAGTACTCAGTCAGCATTTCGGTAAGCGCACGCACTTTCCGCGTGGGATGCTGACCCGGCGGGCGGACGACATACGCCGCCCCCGGAGGGACCGGATAGCGTGTCATGATCGGGACCAGAGCGCCGGAGGCCACATATCCATATGTGATGCAATCGGGGAGCCAGGCGATGCCGAGACCTGCCGCCGCCGCAGCGGCAAGCGCCGTGGCGCTGTCGGCCTTGAACCTGCCCTGCGGCTGAACCGTGACGATCTTGTCGCCATCCATGAACTGCCAGGCTTCCGTTCCCTGCATGAGGGCCTGATGGGTGACGAGTTCGTCCAGGGTCTCAGGTGACCCGTGCGCTTTGATGTAATCCGGGCTGGCGACAAGCTTGCCATGGATCGGCCCAACGCGCTTCGCGATCAGGTTTGAGTCTTGGAGGTAGGCACCCCGAATCGCGCAATCAAAACCCTCTGCGATGAGATCGACGAAGCGATCGCTGTAGGAGGTATGGATGTGAAGCTGCGGGTGCTGGCGCGCCATGTCCGCAAGCACGGGGGCGAAGTGGGTCGGGCCGAACGTAAGCGGCATGGCAACCCTCAGGCGGCCGCGCAACTCACCGGTGGGGAGGATCGTTTCCTTGGCGGTGTCAATCTCGGCGCTGGCTCTGGCCGCATGGTCCCTGAACGTGATCCCTGCTTCCGTGAGCGCGGCGCCGCGGGTCGTTCGTGCAAGAAGCTGGACGCCAAGCTCCGCTTCGACCCGGAGGAGCCGCCGGCTGACGATCGATTTGGAGATGCCAAGCCGGCGTGCGGCGGCCGATACGCCCCCGGCATCGGCCACTGCGACGAATGTCTGTAGGTCTTCGATGTCCATTCCGGCGTTCCTTATTTCGCGACACAGCTTGCCCGACTATGGCACTACCGCACCACCAAAAGGAACAGCACATTGCGTTCAGGCAACGTCACCCGCTGGCGCATGTCTCCCGTGAACCCATCGCCGTCCATAGCGGCAGAGAAAGGAAGTCTTGATGCCCCCTCGTAACGGCCTCGATTCGCTTCTTCGTCCCGAAGATTCGGTCCTCGTTCTGATCGATCACCAACCTTATCAACTCGCGAACCTGAACAGCCACGATCCGCATATGGTGGTCAACAACACGACCGCGCTGGCGAAGCTAGCAAGAGCCTTCAATGTTCCGACCATTCTCACCAGCGTGATCGCGGCGCGCGGTGGACTTCTCTTTAAGCAGATCACCGACGTATTTCCGGACCAGGAAGTCATCGATCGCACCTGGGTTAACACCTGGCAGGACGAGAATGTGGTGAACGTCGTCAAAGCGACCGGCCGCAAGCAACTGATCATCGCCGGCCTGTGGACCGAGGTCTGCGTCGCAATGCCTGTCATCCAGGCCGCCGGCGAAGGCTGGGACGTCACCGTGATCACCGACGCGTCGGGCGGGATTTCGAAGGAGTCTCATGAAGTTGCCATCCAGCGCATGGCCGCGGCCGGCGCGAACGTGATGACCGTGATGGCGCTCGCTGGCGAATGGCAACGCGATTGGGCGCGCACCGAGCATGTCGAGGAGCTGACCGAGATTCTCATCCAGCACTTCGGCGGCAGCGGCATCGCGTATCTTTGGGAGCAGCAGCTTCTCAACACGCCGGTGCCGAGCGAAGGTTGACCCGGGCCGGGTGGCCAAAGCCGTCCTCGTCGCCGCCATTCCGCCGCTGATGCTGAAGAACGACGACGACCCCGAAGGCACGCCGATGGAGGTCTTCGACGGCTTTCGGACGGCACTGGCCGGCAACCGTGCACAGTTCTTCCGCGACGTCCCGTCAGGCCCGTTCTCAGGCTTCAACCGCGAGGGCGCGGCGGTCCATGAAGGCGTGCTCCAGAACTGGTGGCGGCAGGGCATGATGGGGAAGCGCCAAGGCGCACTACGATGGCGTCAAGGCCTTCTCGGAAACCGACCAAGACCGATGACCTCAAGGCGATCACCGTGCCAACGCCGGTGCTGCACGGTGAGGACGACCAGGTCGTTCCGATCGCCGCCTCGGCTTTGAAGGCGGTCAAGCTGCTGCCGAACGGTTCGTTGAAGACCTATCCCGGTTTCTCGCACGGGATGCTGACAGTGAACGCTGATGTGCTGAACGCCGACCTTCTGGAGTTCATCACGAACAGAAGTGACTGCGGGGCGTGACCTCCCGGCCCCGTCCCGTAGTTCGAGTCGACGCTTGAAAAGGTGTGCGTGCGTCGGTGGAGCACAAGAAACTCCATCTCGCACTGCAGAAGCGCTGCGCTCATAGTGGCCTCGCTGCGCGTTTGTCAGCTAATCTTATTACTGGGACCGAAACCAGACGGTCTGTCATCGGCCCCAAAGTCGGAAACAATTTCCGCTTTGCGCCGCCCCATGTCGGCCCGTGAGGTGACCCCGAGGCTGTTCCCGATAGCAGACGTTGGCGAAGTAACTCACCGAAATGCCGAACGACGCGACACGTTGACGAAGGTCGAAAGCGGCGCCTGCACCAGCGCGGCCGACTAGAGCGTGGGCGGGGTCGCCCCGCGCGTGCGAATGAAATAACCCCCCGTTATCTATGGTCCAAATCGGCCATGGCTGGCTTTATTTCGCACAATCGCTATTATTAGTTTGGTCAAATTTCTCGAGCGCGCGAGCAACCATTTGGGCTTCCGCAAGGGAAGGAGTGACGCCATGCGGCCGGATGCTTGATGGATCAGGCCGACTAGGAGAGCGACATGGCGTTCTTTGCTAAGGAACAGTTGATCGCTGCGGCGGGCTCCCTCGCCTTCTGCCTTCTCACGTGCGTTGCTGAGGCGGCCTCATGCGGCAAAAGCGCTGCCGGGTTTCAACAGTGGAAAGTGGAGTTTGCCGAGACGGCAAAGGCCGCCGGCGTGAGGGGGAAGGGTCTTGCAGCGCTTCTCGGAGCGAAATACGCAGTAGGGACCATCCGGGCCGACCGCTCCGTCAACAAGGCTTTCAGCGGCTCGGTCGACGACTTTATGAGACGACGTGGTGGGTCCGCGATTATTTCCAAGGGCCGATCGCTCAAAACGGCGAACGCAGCACTCTTCGGCAACATCGAGCGTAAGTACGACGTGCCCGCCGGGGTGTTGCTCGCCATCTGGGGTATGGAGACCGGCTTCGGCGCCTCCATGGGCAACCAGAACACTGTGTCGGCAATCGTCACGCTCGCCTACGATTGCCGCCGCCCGCAATTCTTCGCGCCGCATGCCATCGCGGCGCTCAAGCTGGTCGACAGCGGCGTGCTGAGCGCCCGCTCGGTCGGCGCCATGCACGGCGAGATCGGCCAAACCGGGTTCCTGCCCGGGAATGTCTTGAAGTACGGCGTCGGCAGCAGGAACATGCGCGACACGAGTACTGCCCTGATGTCAACGGCCAACTTCCTCAAGGCGCACGGTTGGCGGGCCGGCGGGGGCTATCAAGGCAACATGGGCGCCATCGCTGGCTGGAACTCCGCGAGTGTCTATCAGCAGGCAATCGCCCGCATCGGCGAGGCGATCGACGGCCGTTAGACAGTTAGGCCGGCATCCAGCTAAAAAGCCGCCGTGCGACTGCTCAGATTGCTGGTTCCAGCCCGCACGTCGTGAGGAGCGCATGCTGCTTTCGGCCACTCACTGGACGCCAGTGATGGCGCCTCTAGAGGCAGCCTTCGCGCTCTTCAAGACATTCTGCACCACCTGTCGCGCGACGACCTTGAATTGCGGCGGCGATTTCAGGCGTGACCAATCCCAGTCCTCGGGGGCAAGAGGTCTGATGTCCGCTTTTCGTGTTGGGCGTCCTGGGAGCGGACGGTCGGCCATCAGCCCCTATTGAGACCCTCAAGTCCCAAGCCTTGAAGGGAATCGAACCGTGGACCCGTCGTTATTTTTCAGCTGAACTTAACGTTGAGATCAGTCCACAGGCTGATACTGCACCCCCGTAATCATCTTGTAACCTGAAAGCCGCATGCGAAATTCAGCCTGTGGCCTGATATCATGACGCTTGAAATCAAGCTACAGAGTCTGAGAGTTCTATGAAGAGCGATACTCACAAGAGAGCCCGCCTGCGCCTCGACGAAAGGCTTCAGGCGCTACAGCCCATTGATCGGTTCAGGGCGCCCCCGAAGGGATGGACACGCGCTCTGCGCGACGCTCTCGGCACGACGGGGAAGCCGTTGGCTAGCAACGTTATTGCTGTTTTTGGTTGATAAAGGCCCGACACATTTTGCGACCTTTAGCACAGAACGCGAACATCCTCGCGACACCCCGTGCACAGGGCTCGTGAAGAACGGCTCTCTTCAATGCAGAGTCTCCAGGGCGGGAGTCATGGTGGCCGCTTCATAGAGGCAGTTGTTGCCTCTGCCTAAAAGCAGCCATTGTATCGGGCTGGCGCGACGACATCTGTGCGCCATGAGCCACTACGACGTCCAACTTGAGTCGGAAGTGGACGGCAAGTTTCGGGGACGCTTAGCGGGAAGCTATCGTACTGGCTGTCCACACTGTGTCTGTGACTCCCGATACGCGACCAGCAATTCAGTCGATCTGTGCGCCTCCTGTCGCATTGGCCATCGTGGCTGTCATGCCGGCCGCCAAGTCGCTGGCCAGGAGTACCGCCGCGTCAGCTATTTGCGCGAGCGGCGTCACACGCCGCAACGGGGTATCCTTGGCGAACTCTTTATGGATTTCATCGAAAGTCATACCGCGTTCACGCGCAGCCATCGACCAAACGTCGTGAACGCCGGGAGAGTCTGGGGAGCCCGGCGAACGAACCCACGTGACCCTCACTCCTAAAGGCCCGTTCTCTACCGCTAACTGTCGCAAAAAATGCTCGACGGCAGCACAGGCAATTCCAAACCCGCCCACGTTCCGGAAAGCTTGGCGTCCAGCGTTCGCACTGATACCGACGATGGAACCACCACCGTTGCGCGCCATATGATCCGCAACTGCAGTTCCGGTGTAGAACCACGTTGTGAGACCGGTTTGAACGGGCCGAAGGACTTTCTCTAATGAAATCGTCCCGAGTGGCTCACCTTGTGTGTCGCCCCAATCAATCGCGTTGAACATTATCTTGACCGGACCCGCCTTATCGGAGATCAGCGCGAGTTGCGCCTCAACAGCTTGCTTGTCCGTTGCATCCACAGGCATCACCTCCGCCATTCCACCCCGCGTCCGAATACCGTCCGCAACCGCATCCAACCGATCCTTGTGACGGGCCGCCAGGAAGACGCGAGCGCCTTCTCGGGCAAATGCCTTTGCCACGGCTGCTCCAACAGCCCCACTGGCACCATAAACAATTGCATTTCGATCTTTCAGCAACATGCCTTTTTTGCCACCGTTTACATAACCCGCACACTAGATGACGATCGCGAGTTCCGCTTTCCGACACTACCAAGAGAGATATTGCGAGCATGCTGACCGTTTTGGTTAGGCGTTTGCGCGATCCCAGATCGCTGAAGGCGACATCGAACGTCCATTTGGTCAGGGCGTGGCCTTGAGCAGAGAGTTGGTCTGAATTTGCGCAGAGTCCTCGAGCAGTTCATTTCGACCGCGGTGCCGCCGGTGGCGGACTCGCTTCTGCGACGGTCAAACTCGTAAAATGATCATGAGGGTGTTCCCATCCTAATGGCCGCTTAGGTGAAGGTTT